>CAXBGT010000016.1:0-45947 GCA_963975265.1 uncultured Saprospirales bacterium | reverse complement strand
GGAGTAATAAATCCGAAGCCTTTTGCTTCATTAAAAAATTTAACAGTACCGTTATTCATTGTATTATGTATAAAATATTAAGTGACTCGTTCAGCGACATTGCTTCCCGTTGTCGTAAGTAAGACGGCAGTGTATTTAGAAAAGTTACATCCGAATACTATTTATTTTTCATGACTTATATAAATGTTTCCTCGACAGCTCGACAATTAAACATTCGACAATTCCACTATTCCACAATTGACTAGTTCATTGTTTTTCACGTTAAAGTAAGGAACGATTGCTGTCATAATGAGTGCTGAAATCTAAGAAAAAGGTGATAAGCTTTGAAACATTCTTGTTTCCACTTGAATGGAAAATAAAGATCGGAATTAGCAGAATGATCACAAGCTCGAAGCGATTAGATTACTTTCTGATTTGTGATTGTTAGTTCTGTTATTAAGTTACTGTTGTTATAACTTACAAATCAAAACATAAAAGCCCGTCAATATTTCTATTGACGGGCTCTCTTAAGATTTATAATCAAAACCTATGACTATACAACATTTACGTTGACAGCGTTTGGTCCTTTTCTTCCTTCTTCTACGTCGTAGCTTACTTTGTCTCCTTCTCTGATATCGTCATTAAGACCATTTACGTGAACGAAAACATCTTTTCCACCATCTTCTGGAGTAATAAATCCGAAGCCTTTTGCTTCATTAAAAAATTTAACAGTACCGTTATTCATTGTATTATGTATAAAATATTAAGTGACTCGTTCAGCGACATTGCTTCCCGTCGTCGTAAGATAAGACGAAGATACGACATCAAAAGTTTCAAATATGCATAATTAATCGAAAAAAAATATTAGTAAAGAACATCTCAACACATCAATACCAACACAATTGTCTGATTTACAAATACTTAATACCTTTTTTTGCCAAAATAAAAATTCATAAATTTTCTGTATACAGTAAAATTTGATTCAATTTTGGAATAAAAAACTATTTTTCGTAGGTAAGCTCTTAGCTCTTAATAGATTAAAAGCTTTCTTATGTCATACCCTTCTTCAATTAATCCATATTTTTTCTATAGCAACTGCACTGAATAAAATGTTTAGATTCGTGTAATTTTTAAAACTACCCTGGTGATATTAGCCGTTCATTGGTTTCCGCTCCTCAACTCAACGATCGATTTAGCTGTTAGTTGAGCCAAAAAAAAATCCCAACACCACTAAAGATGCTGGGATTATATATTGCTTAGCGATCATAAGATCGTTTCACAATTATTTTCGTCATTGTAAGAACTACGACTCTCTTGGGATAAGTGCTTTGGCACTTAATCTCATTTTACCAGTCTTCTCATCAATTCCTACCAATTTTACTTTCACGCTATCTCCTTCAGAAAATACAGTACTTACATCATTGATACGTTCATGTGAGATTTCAGACACGTGAAGTAATCCTGACTTACCGCTGAATTTCACGAATACACCATATGGCATAACAGAATCAACAACGGCATCATATATATCACCTACTGAAGGCATAAATGTAATTTTATCAATGGCAGCTTTAGCAGCATCGATTGCCGCTTTATCACTACTTGAGATAGATACTACACCTTTATCATCAACTTCTTCAATGTTGATTACAGTTCCTGTGCTAGCTTGAAGCTCTTGAATGATTTTTCCTCCAGGTCCAATTACAGCACCGATAAATGTCTTATCGATAACCAATGTGATCATTCTAGGAGCATGTGGTTTAAGATCTTCTCTTACAGCTGGGATAGCCTTAGCCATCTCACCTAAGATATGAACTCTAGCTACTTTAGCTTGCGATAATGCAGCCTCTAACGTTTCGTACGGCAGTCCGTCGATCTTGATATCCATCTGACATGCAGTAATACCGTTCGCAGTACCTGTCAATTTAAAATCCATATCTCCCAATGCATCCTCGTCTCCCAGAATATCAGTTAGGATTGCAATTTTGTTTCCTTCTGCAATCATACCCATCGCTATACCAGAAACTGGTGCTTTGATATCAATACCAGCATCCATTAAAGCCATTGTACCACCACAAACAGTAGCCATAGAAGACGAACCGTTTGACTCTAGTATATCAGAAACAATTCTGATTGTATATGGATTCTCATCCGGAAGAACTCTTCTTAAAGATCTGTTCGCTAATGCCGCGTGACCTACTTCTCTCCTACCCGGACCTCTCATAGGCTTAGTCTCTCCTACAGAAAATGCTGGGAAGTTGTAGTGAAGGATGAAATTGTCAAAGTAATGATCCAATGCAGTATCAATCATCAATGTATCTGTCTTACTACCTAAAGTAAGGGAACATAATGCTTGTGTCTCTCCCCTGTTGAAAATTGCAGATCCGTGTGCTGCTGGAAGGTAATCTACCTCGCCCCAGATAGGTCTCACCTCATCAGTCTTACGACCATCAAGTCTTACACCTTCTTCTAGAACCATTGTTCTGATCACACTTTTCTTTAGTTTCTCGAAGTATGTACCGATGAATCCACCGAACTCTTCCATCCACTCTTCTCCTTTATCAGCAAGAAGACCAGCTTTAAGAGCTGTTTTAGCAGCTTTCAATCCGTCCTTTCTATCTTCTTTATTGTGTGCACCTTTTGCTACGACATAAATTGCGTCTTTTGATCTTTCTGTAACCAATGCTTCTACCTCTGCATTTTCCTCAGCTACTGCTATTTCTCTTTTGATAAGTGCTTTGTCCCCTACCATCTTTGCAAGATCCAATTGTGCTTGGATTTGTACTTTAATCGCATCGTGTCCTACTTTGATCGCTTCGATCAATTCAGATTCTTGACACTCATCAGCTTCACCTTCTACCATCATTACATTGTCCATAGTGGCAGCAACGATGATTTCTAGAGATGCACCTTTGATTTCAGCTCTTTCTGGATTTACTTTATAAACACCATCAATTTTAGCTACTCTTACTTCTGATAGAGGCTCAGCGAATGGTATGTTAGAAACGGAGAGCGCTGCAGATGCTGCTAATGCTGCATAAGAGTCAGGCATGTTACGATCGTCACCTGAGATAAGGTTGATAATTACTTGCGTATCCATCATGTATCCTTTTGGAAACAATGGTCTGATTGCTCTATCTACCAATCTTGATGTCAAGATTTCGTAGTCAGATAATCTAGATTCTCTTCTGAAGAAGTTACCAGGAATCTTACCCGCTGCTGCGAATTTCTCTTGATAATCAACTGATAGAGGGAAGAATGATTGACCTGCTCTTTCTTCAAAGGCAGACACCACAGAACAGAATAGCATAGTGTTTTCCACCTTTACTACTACAGACCCATGTGCTTGAGTGGCTAATTTGCCAGTTTCGATTGTTACTTCTTTGCCATCAGGCAATTTGAATGAAGTACTTGTAGGAATTTGATTTCCCATAAATGTTAATTAATTAAACGATTAGTTAATTGACAAATACTGATCATTAACGTTGTTGAGGAAAGGATACCTTTTTAAAAAAATCCATCATTCAAAAGAACTTCGACTTGACAATATGATTGTGAGTGGATCTAATTGATATCGGGTCAACAGTTAGAAATGTTTCAGAGCGTTTTTAGCTTTCTCTACGCCCGTATACAGTTTTATCTTCTTTATTTCGCTGCGAAGATAATGAATTTTATTAAAGCTCAATTACATATTACACGTTTTCGATATTTGATCTAAATCTTGCGTCAACAAAAATAGAAAATAGACAAAAAAGCCCATCGAGATCAGTCAATGGGCTTTGAGTTATAAGTTATTATTTTGATTCTATTTTGGCAAAACCTTAATTGACTTTACTATCCGGCCTTTGCTTAGGTATGTCTTAATATATAAACTTGCTGGAAGATGAGTTGTATTTATTTCTGTTCTACTTTCTGCTACAATCCGTCCCATTACATCATAAATTACAATTTCATCATAATCTAGTTGAGAATCGATCTGAGTTGCACTTGTATTAATATTCAATCCTCCAACAGTATAAAAACCATTTCCTAAATATGGAAATTTTACTGTCACGTATTCCTCATTTACTACATAAGACAAGACATTAATCGCCGTCCAATCTGGATCAGCACCAGCCACAATTTCATCTGGAGAATAAAGTCCAGACAAATTTTCTGACTCGAAATCTATCATTTCAACATTAGGCATCAACAAGCTCACCTCAAAATCGCCAATATTTCCACCCTCATTTTCTATTTTATAGATTCTATTTATCCAATCTATATTAAATGTGGAATTTACACCTCCGTCATTTGACATTAATTCACTGGTAAAACATGCTGGATCAAATCCAGTGACATTGTCAATCTTTGCAAAGATACTGTCGTTTGTGGCAAAGTAGATAGACTCGTTTTCATTAATTTCTGATTGAAACCTATTATTCACATCTACATAAAGAGGATAAAATCCATCTTTATAAATTATTAAGTTTGGAAGGATGCTTGTGCTTACAATATCTCCATTATTGGGACAACCAAAAACACCATCTGCTCTAACAACAATAGTACTGTTGTAGCCAACCTCTGATGAAGCTGTAATGTCATCAGTTGTATAATTATTATTATCAAAACAAGTCTGAATAACCAGATTGCTCTCTCCGTCATATTCAAATGAGGAGCTAAATTCTATATCATTTATCCCATTTACGGAATTATAAGTTCCCGAATATACTTCTTCGAATGCCAGCCCACCAGCACTATTTCCATTAAATTGTGAAAGAGAGGTGTGTGCAATACTTAGTGTGAAATCCGAATAACTTTGTCCTGCGCTGTTGGTGACATCAAAAGCTATCTTTTCTATTAATCCTGCCCCTACACCAGCACTTTTTAACATATCGGCTCTGTATAGCATCTGTGATTTAGCATTCTCATAATATCTGGCAAAAGGAGCAATAGAAGCCTCGTTACCTTTTCCAACATTTAATGTTCTTGTTGTGGATTCTGTTCCAAACGCTACGTCGTTTTCTAATATATCAATTACAACGGCGTCTACTCCTGTTTCGACCTGAGTAACAAGATTCACTTTTAAGATTTTATCTCCCTTTACAACAGCATCATCTAATATGATCACTTCAAACTCAATCATATTATCTCCTGCCAGTAATATACCCTCACTAACTTCTAAAATAAAATCGTCACCTTCTACAGCTGTTGTTGCTGGATCAATGACCAAGCTCACATTCACATCCTCTTCGAATGAAACTCTTGTGCCTACTACTATTTTACGTGATTGAGAAGCATCACATCGATCATCTGTATAATCAAAATCCGATGAAGTCTCCATAACTGACATATTCAGTATAGGCGTGTTCAAAATACTCAAATCAAATTTATAATTGTCCGTATAATAGAAACCATTTCTTTCACCATTCAAGAGATACACTTCATCATTGAGAATAAATGAGGCAGGTGCCCATCTAGATGCTCCAGGGTGAGGCGTCAGTGCTGTCCACATATCAAATAAAGGTTCATACAACCAAAACTCACCAGTTTCCATATTGCTATGATCGTCACCATCTCCACTCAATATTAGTCCTACACCGTTATAGGACAACTGTGTACCTGCGACTCTTCCTTCCGCTGGAAGTTTTTGAACTTCCAGCCATGTGTCATCTAAAGTATTGTACCTATACCATTGATTAGATATGAATCCACCTCCATGACCAAAGCCAACATAAACATATTCTCCATCTGTGAACTGGAATGGATGATGCCTAGGTTCAGCTGGAAATCTTTCTCTTTCTTCCCATTCATTACTATCTATATTATAAACCCACCAATCATTAGAGTTTCCGTTTGATGTTCCTCCAAGGCCTAGATAGATCTCACCATTTAGCGCAACCATAGCTGGATGTGTCCGTGCATCACAATCACAACTAGCAAGTTGCGTCCAAACATCTGTAGTAGGATCAAACTCCCAGAAGTCATCTAGGCTTCCACCATTTCCAAATCCAAAACCAAAATATGCTTTTCCATCCCAAACTTCTCCGATTGCAAATCCTCTTGCAGTCCCAGGAAAGTCTTCTTCTTTTGTCCATTCATCTGCGTCTGGATCATAAGAATAAAAAGAAGCCGTTGGCCCAGATGTAACGTTACCCGCTACCATATAGCCTTTACCATCAATGGCGAATGCGAAGGAATGGTCTGTGTTAAAGTCATCAGGTAGAGAGGCTACTGGTTTCCATTCTTGACTAAAACAGAAAATGGATGAATAGATAAAAATAAGTGAAAAGATGTATTTCATTTGCGTTTAGTATTAATATTTTTTCAGAACAAACCACAATATATTATGATATAAATGAAGTTATGGACAGAATGTTTTTAATCTTTTAAATCAATACCAAAAGTCGCTAAAACGATTCTTTACTAAAGCATTTGTTACCAAATCATTAAGAATTGTGTTGGGTAGTATGAAAAAAAGTAGTAAATCGCATATTATTACCTGTTAATCTAGATTGAGAATTTACAACTACTAATAATATGAAAACACTTTTACTATTTTTTGCACTACTTGTTTCTTCAATTACATATAGTCAGTCACTTACTATAGACTTTGAAACTGATATAAGCACTTCTGACTTTACAGATTTTGATGGAGGAACAGCAACAGTAATGCTGAATCCTCAATCAAGTGGTATCAATACAAGTGCTAGTGTAGCTCAAATTATCAAAGATGGGGGACAGATCTGGGGAGGAAGTAAGATTGTATTAAACAGCAATTTAGATTTCAGCACTTTGAATTCTATTACAATGAAAGTTTATACTTCAGCTCCTATTGGGACAGTTGTCAAATTCAAACTTGAAAGTGCTAATAACAGTGCAGAAAGAGATATGACTACTACTACTTCTAATGAGTGGGAAACATTGACTTGGGATTTCACGGGAACGCCAGCTGATTTTAACACAGTCGTTTTCATGTTTGATTTTGGTAATGTTGGTGATGGATCTGAAAACTCTACCTTTTTGTTTGATGATATTCAGCAGTTATTTGGAGGAGATCAGATTGATTTCCCTGTAGATTTTGAAAGTACTACCATCAATTATACAACAACTGATTTTGGTGGCAATGTTTCGACTTTAGTTATTGACCCTGAAGACAATAGTAATCATGTGATCCAAGCAATAAAGACAGATCAAGCAGCTACTTGGGCAGGAACCACTATTGGGACATCAGCTGGATTCGCAACCAACATTCCTCTTCAATTGACAGATTCAAAAATGACGGTAAAAGTCTGGTCACCTGAAGCAGGCACTCCGATAAGGCTAAAAGTGGAAGACTCTTCCGATCCAACACATACATGCGAAACAGAAGTTCTAACAACAACTTCTCAACAATGGGAAACATTAGTATTCGATTTTAACGATCAAGCTCCAGGTACTGAATCACTAGCGGTTGGATTATCAATGGGATGGACATATAATATGGCGTCTATCTTCTTTAATTTTGGAACTGAAGGTTCTCAAGCAGGAGAACAAACTTATTACTTTGATGATGTAAAATTTGGTGATTTAGTAAATTCTATAGATTTAAATAAGCTTTCAAAAATTGATGTCTATCCAAATCCAACATCTAACATTTGGAATATTGAGTTAGACGAAACCGAAGTTTCTTCATTAGAACTAATAGACTTGCAAGGAAAAGTCTTATTGAAAAATTACTCTAATCTAAATACTCAAGTTATTGATGCATCTTCATTACCAAATGGAGTATATTTCTTAAAAATTACTTCTAATTCGGGAAGTATGATATCAAGACTCATAAAAGGATAAATTTCATATTTTTTTTTTAATAACACGTTATGGATAAGGCCCTAGAAACCATGATAGATAATATGCCTGAAAAACTGCCAAACCATTAGATGCATAGAAGACTATTCTGAGTGCAACTCAATTCGAAAAGCACTCAGAAGCCCTAAACTTCTTAAAAAAAGAGCATGGTCTGACGCATGGTTTTGCAAACACGATAGTCATTTTATTCAAAAAAGATAGAGAAGGATCAACAGATTTAGTTGTGGATCAATACAAAGGAAAAGAATCACTCCTGCCCATCTATGAAAGTCTAATTAAAATGGTAAAACATTTTGGATCTGATATTGCTATTACTCCTAAAAAAAACGAGTGTAAGCATCATCAGAAAGAAATAATTTGCGTTAATCAAACCAGCGACAAAAACTAGAATTGATCTAGGAATAAAGATCAAGGACAAGTCATTAACTGACCGTCTTGAAGGTTCTGGACCATTTGGTACGATATGCACACATAGAGTCAAAATTACAGATACGAAAGAAGTAGATCAAGAATTAAAATCTTGGTTACCAGAAGCTTATGATCAAGCTACTTGATTAATTAAAAGGAACATTGATCAATATTAAAAGTAAATGTGCGAAAATCCTTAGATCAGGTTGACGATGGGATAAATACCCCGTTTTAGCATGATTTTACGGAAAACAAGAGTATCACTTTTAAGTTATTCTGCCGTTCGCCGCTCAGGTGTTCACCTCTTTTTTGAAAAAGAAAAGAAACGAACCAAAAGAACGAATGTTTGCTTCGCAAGCTATCTCTTATATCAAGGCTTGAAGATTTTCTTAACGTAAATAATCCATCAATATCCTAAACCTTTAAGCTCACTTCGTTCAATTAGTAAGAACTGCTAAACGGATTTTCATAATTTTCTCCTACAATTCTAAATGCCAATTTAGCCGGAAAAATCATTAGTAATTCTAGCTAGCCACATTGCTTCTGATTCACGCTTACTATTTTTTCTCAATTCTCTAAAGCCCTTATCTATAGGTGCCGTTCTCTCTATATTAATAGACTATCATTGTTTTGGCTTCCACGCTCCTTTCAGCCCTGCAGTCTTATTAAATACCATTTTATCAGGTGTAGAATCTGGATCAACGCAATAATATCCTTTCCTCAAGAATTGGAATTGCTTGCCAACTTCTGCGCCAACCAATGACGGTTCCATTATCGCAGCACTTGCATGCACTGAATCTGGATCTACAAACTCAAGAAAATCTTTTCCTTCGTGACTATCCGGTGCTGGATCCGTAAATAAATGGCTTAAGTTTCGAACTTCACATGGAATCCCACCATCTACCGGCACAAAATGTAAGGTACCTTTTGGCTTAACCCCAGATACGTCATGGCCACTCTTACTATTTTTATAGTATGTACAGTAAACCTCTTCTAGTTCTCCAGCTTCGTTATTTTTAAAGCCTGTACAATGTACAATATATGCATGCTTCAACCTCACATCTCTACCGGGGCTCAATCTATAGAATTTCTTAGGAGCATCCTCCATAAAATCTTGTCTTTCGATCCATAGTTCTCTGCCAAATGGTATTTCTCTTACACCCGCTGATTCATCACCATCATTATTGTTGGCTGGTAACAATTCTCCATCTCCTTCATAGTTTGTGATGATTAGTTTAACTGGGTCTTCCACCACTAAGGCGCGATTAGCCTTCTCATTAAGGACATCTCTCACGCAAGATTCTAAAAGATCAAATTCAATAAGATTTTCTCTTTTTGTCATACCCACTTTGTCGCAAAATATTCTGATCGCTTCAGCTGGGTATCCTTTTCGACTGAGAGCTCTGAGTGTAGGCATTCGGGGATCATCCCAACCAGAAACGATGCCCTGTTCTATTAATCTAAGCATCTTACGTTTGCTTGTAATCATGTATTCCACATTCATACGAGAGAACTCAGTTTGTCCACTTGGATAGATTCCTAGTTTATCAATAAACCAATTGTAGACAGGTCTGTGATGAATGAATTCTAAGGAACATAAGGAATGAGTAATATTCTCAATACTATCACTTTGTCCATGTGCAAAATCATACATGGGATAAATACACCATTTATCTCCTGTGCGGTAGTGATGGGCATGTTTGATACGATACATCAATGGATCTCGTAACAACATATTAGGTGAGGTCATGTCGATTTTGGCTCTGAGTACCATAGCTCCATCGGGATGCTTTCCGTCTCTCATTTCTCGGAAAAGAGATAAATTTTCTGCAGGAGTTCTGTTTCTATATTCATTTCCAGAACCAGGAACATTTGGTTTTCCTTTTTGCTCTGCGATTTCTTCTGGAGAACTGGGATCTACATATGCGAGCCCTTTATTGATTAGATCCTCTGCAAAGAGATACAATTGATCGAAATACTCAGAAGTAAACTTCACTTCTTCATTCCAGTCATAGCCTAACCACTTGATATCATCCTGTATTGCCTCCACATATTTGCTGTCTTCTGTAGATGGATTTGTATCATCAAACCTAAGATTACAAGCACCACCAAATTTTTTAGCCAATTCAAAGTTGACACAAATTGCTTTCGCGTGACCAATATGTAAAAACCCATTTGGCTCAGGAGGGAATCTTGTAAGGACCGCACCTTTGTGTTTTCCGTTATTTAAGTCATCTGTTATGATTTGTTCTATAAAATTGAGAGACTCCTTATTATTATCTATGTTGTCCATTTATTGCTATGCTTTTCTCTAGTTCGATTCATTTAAAAATAATGCATTTTTTTTTTGCATAAGGCCAATACATATACAAAGCCATGAATTTTTTTGTTACATTTTAACAAGTCACCGATATAATTAATAGTACCCATTAATTTGCTTATAAAAATTACATTTTTTCTGGCATCTCTATTCCTAAGAGATTCATTGCCTTTTCTAATACTCTTGCAACAACACTACTGAGGTGTAATCTGAATGCTTTTGCTTCTTCTGTTTCCGCTGTCAATATTCGCACCTCATGAAAAAACCTATGGTACATTTTTCCAAGGTTGTAACAATAATTTGCAATCGATGAAGGGTCATAATTTTCAGCTGCTGTTTTAACCAAATTCGGAAATTCTACCACCTCTTTAAGTAATGCCAGTTCGAATTCGTTTATTTCTTTGTAACCATCGAAAGAGCCAAAGTTATTGTCTTTATACTTCCTTAAGACGGATTGTATTCTCACATATGCATACTGTACATAAGGTCCTGTCTGACCTTGCATATCCACTGATTCTTTAGGATCGAAAATCATACCTTTTTTAGGCTGGATTTTGATAATCATAAATTTCAACGCAGCTAGCCCTATCTTTCTGAGAACATCCTCTTGCTCCTCTTTATCCATCTCTGCAATCTCACCACGATCTATGGAACCTAATCTAGCTTCATTAATCACTTCTACCATAATGTCATCTGCATCTACAACGGTACCTTCTCTAGACTTCATTTTCCCAGTTGGCAATTCTATCATTCCATAAGAAAGATGGTGCAACTCATCCGCATAAGGCTCTCCGAGTCTTTTTAGAATTTCGAACAGCACTTTAAAGTGGTAATCTTGCTCATTACCTACAACATATACCATCTTCTCAACGCCAAAATTAGCGTTTCTAATCATAGCTGTCCCTATGTCTTGAGTCATGTAGACAGCAGTTCCATCACTTCGGAGCACTATCTTTTTGTCCATTCCAGCGTCTTCAAGGTCGATCCACACCGATCCATCTTCTTGACGGTAGAATACTTCTCTCTTCAATCCTTCTTCTACAGTCTTTTTTCCTAATAAATAAGTATCAGACTCGTAATAGAGTTTATCAAAATCAACGCCAATTCTTTTAAATGTTTCATTGAATCCATCATAAACCCATGAATTCATCATCATCCATAGATTTCGTATGGGCTCGTCTTTTGCTTCCCAACTGAGGAGCATATCTTTAGCTTCATTTCCAAGTACAGAATAGTCATTAAAATATGTATTTTTATATTTCACGAAGAAGTCCTCCTCTGATTGTTCTCCCTTTCTAAGTTCTGTTAATACTTCTTGGCCTTTTTCTGATGTTTGCCATCCTGCATATTCAGCTTTAAACTTCTGCTCAAAAAGCACATAGTACCTCCCTACAAAATGATCACCTTTTGTATTTGTAGATTCAGGTGTTTCCCCATTTCCAAACTTTTGCCATGAAAGCATACTTTTGCAGACTGCAATCCCACGATCGTTTATTATTTGAGTTTTTATCACATCATATCCAGCTGCATCCAAAATCTGACTACAAGACCAACCTAGAAGAATATTTCTGATATGTCCGAGGTGCAGTGGCTTATTTGTATTAGGAGAAGAAAACTCTACCAATACTTTTTTGCCGTTTCTCGGCTGTGCTCCGAAGTCTTCTTGGCCACCAACTTCAGTCAATTGACCTTTCCAATATTCATGTGTTAAGGTGAAATTCAAAAATCCTTTAACTACATTGAAGCTCTCAACTGAAGCAAGATTTTCAATAACATATTCACCTAGTCTATTACCTAGTTCAATCGGATTACTTCTAAGCGCTTTCACAAAAGGAAATACAACAACAGTATAATCACCCTGGAACTCTTTCCTCGTTTGGCTAATTAATATATCTTCTACATTTTCAGAATGATCATATATACTGGCTAAGCCATTTACTATTGAAGACTGTATTTCTTGTAAAACTTTCATGGATTGTAAATTCTAAATTTCTTTAGCAAAGATATTGATTATTCAATTTTTCGGACTGCAAAGATAGCTATATTGTCTTTAATAGCAATGTTATCTAAACATTACTAATTCCGCTTATTGGTAACTATCAATTATTTCTATAAACATCTAGCATTAAGGTTATCCCATGATATTTGTGGTATTAATAATTAAAAATCAATAATCATGTCTTGGAAAATTTATTTTTCGATTGGAATCATTCTTTTTATACTAATGCCTCTATCTTTACTGAAAGTCATATGGGTATCAACTTTGGGTAATCTAGGATTGTACGAAACCGAACAATAAAAGCACCCAATTTGTAACTCATTAAATACTACTAGCTATGAGTTACTACTTTGTGTTCAATGTCGTATATGTAATCATTGTAGGTGCCGTGGTCCTCAGAATAATTTATGATACTCAGAGTACTTCCAAAGCACTCGCCTTGATCATGTTAGTAATCTCAATTCCCATTTTCGGGGTAATTATATATTTTATGTTTGGTGTCAATCTTAGAAAACACAAGATTTTCTCTAACAAAAAAATGACGAATGCAGAATTACGAAATAAACTAAATAAACAAGGTTATCAGAGAAAGATTGACGTAGACAATGAACAAACGGCTCTATTTGAGCATCGAAAACTTATCCACTTAATAAATAATGAAAATGCAAGCCCAATTACCAATGATAATAAAGTAAAGTTATTAGTAAATGGAGAAAGTAAATTCCCTGAGCTGCTAGATGCAATGAAGGCTGCCAAAAATCATATCCATCTGGAGTATTACATATACGAGGATGATAAGACGGGACAAGAAATAGAAGAAATATTAATTCAAAAAGCCAAAGAAGGAATAGAGGTGAGATTCATTTTTGATGATTTAGGTAGTCGATCAATCAAAAGTAGAATGGTTCCAAGTTTATTACAAGCAGGAGTGGATGTAATTCCATTTTTTGACATAAAGTATATGTTATTAGCTAATCGAATTAACTACCGTAACCATAGAAAAATCACAGTTATAGATGGTCACACTGCTTTTGTCGGTGGTATAAATGTAGGAGATAACTATGTCAACAAAGACCAAAACAAAGAGCAACAATTTTGGAGGGATAGCCACCTTTTGATTCAAGGTTCAGCCGTCCACTATTTGCAATATCTATTCATCGCTGACTATAACCACTGCAAAGGCGACGATTTTCAATTAACACCTACGCTTCAGTACTTTCCTGAAATTAAAAAAACTGCAGAAAATAATAAATACGTCCAAATAGCTGCCAGTGGACCAGATTCTGATACCCCCTCAGTCATGCATTCAATATTGCAAGCTATCAATCTTGCGAAATCTGAAATACAAATCACAACTCCGTATTTCGTACCGAATGAAGCAATTATGGATGGATTATGTATAGCGGCACGAAGTGGCATACTGGTAAAACTCCTAGTCCCTTGCAAAGGAGATTCTTACATAGTGGATGCGGCATCAGAGTTTTATTATGAACGGCTATTAGAAGCTGGAATTAGTATCTACATGTATGAAAAAGGATTTATACATTCTAAATCTCTCGTGATTGATGAGAAGATAACTATAATTGGGACGGCCAATATGGATGTCAGAAGCTTCGATCTCAACTTTGAGGTTAATGCGATTGTTTATGATGAAGATCTTGCCAAAGAAATGAAAACTGTATTTCAAAAAGATATAGATGAAGCTACTAAAGTTGACAAGGACAGATGGAAAGATAGATCAATGATGATGAAAATGAAGCAAAACATTGCCCGATTGTTCTCACCAATATTATGACAAATAACTAACTCTATTTAAAATTACTCAATAGTATAATACTCCTCATTATGATCATGACGATCCTCAATAGTTGTCGCAATCCATATAATTATACAGATATTGATGGCCCTCAATATCTGTGTCTAGATCATGATGTCCCTGCAGAAACCAATGAAGACATGTTAACTGTGGTAAGTTATAATATCGAAGAGGCAAAGAATATACATCTAGCTATTAATTTACTCAAAGGAGATGAGCATCTATCGACTGCCGATGTCATATTACTCCAAGAAATGGATAGAGAAGGCATGAAAAGGCTTTCGGATGCCTTAAAAATGAACTACATCTACTTCCCAATCAATAGCAGCAAGAATTCGTCTAAAGATTTTGGTAATGGAATCCTTACTAGAAATTGCATTAATCAATATAAGAAGATAATACTACCCCATGGCCAAGCTCACAATAATAGATTGCGATCATTTACATCCGCTACCATTAACTATAATGGCGTTGAAATCCAACTTGTGTCTGCCCAGCTGGCCACGGTAGTAATGCCTTCGAGAAAAAGAAAAGATCAAGTCAAAGCATTGAGAAAATACTTAGATGACTCTCAAGATAGTCTCACTATAAGCATCGTTGGAGGAGATTTTAATGCGGTCACAAGTGACTATCGCAATTTTATTTCAACAGAAATGCAAAAGTCAAATCATGCCCACTCTTCCAAAGGTCTAGGTAGTACTATTAGAAAGAAAATACCGTTTGCCACACCTGAATTAGATATGATCTTTTCTAAAAACTTGCAGATTTTAAGCAGAGGGAAAGTTGTGAATAAAAAGGTAAGTGACCACTACCCTATTTGGGTGAAATACAAAGTGAAATAACTGGGATTCTTGTAATATTTTGAAACTCAAGTAGTAAACTCAACAATATCTCAATGAACTTGACTCAGTCACATTTTCATTACAGGAAAATCATCAGATCTCGATGTATATACCTTTTCTTCTGTTTTCCCTATAGCCAAAGACGTTACGATTCGGTTAGCTCAAGTAATATTTTGACTGCTCAGCTTCCCTACTTTTCAAAGCAGAGTTCCACTAATAAAAAAAGGGACGCCAACATAAAACGATTGAGTGGTCAGCGCCCCCAGTTCAAGGGATAGGTTTATCGTAAATATGGCATTGGGTGATGCCACGTTACATTTGCTAAACACTGTATACATATCAACTATTCAGCCAACTGTGCCAAAACTGGTGCACATAATTCAAGGATTAATATATATTTGCACCCTCATAAAAACAACCAACAATCAGTTATCCAGTGCATTGCGTTATGTGATTGTTATATCTAAAAATTTTAATACGACTAAGGCTCAGAAAATAATGAAGAAAATTAATCCTCAATTCTCTGTAAAAGAGATCCATTCACAACAAGAATTCTTAAAAAGTGGGCATCTTCTCGATCATGCTACGATTCAAAATACTGATTTCACATCCTTAGAAATCAATTGGAATACACTAGATATCAACCATGCAGTTTTTCTTGGATGTAATCTTTCAGCAAATGACCAAATTCAAATTATCCAAAATGGCGGTTTGATATTTCCTGAGCCGAAAGGATTGTCATTCAAACCATATCGATCTAATCTTTATACTTGGCAGGAATTATACAAAGAGACAGACTCAGGTAAATCATCTGACTTAGAGATCTACGAGCATTTCTCAAAAACAAAGTATGCCCCGTCGATGATGGAGTCTCTTTACCGAAGCATGCATGATCATAGTATCGATAATGCGCTAAGAGACTACTTAAGTCCTGACAAATCTGGAAACTATAAGATAAAATCAATTGGGATCATGGGTGGCCACGGCACACTTCGTACTGATCATTACTACTCAAAAGTTGCCCAGACTGCCCAGCTCCTCAGTCAACAAGACTACCTTGTTGTATCTGGAGGTGGACCAGGGACGATGGAGGCTGCGAATCTGGGTGCCTATATGGGAAATCATTCTGTATCAGAATTATTGGATGCGATCAACATCATGGCTTCAGCTCCCTCCTATACTTTGGCAGGCTTCCATGAAAAGGCAATGGTTGTTCTTGATAAATATCCAAATGGAAAAGATTCTCTAGCCATTCCTACATGGTTTTATGGGCACGAACCAAGTAATGTATTCGCCAGTCATATTGCTAAGTACTTTTCTAATAGTATTCGAGAAGATACATTATTGGCTATTGCTATCCATGGGATATTATTTGCTCCAGGAAGTGCAGGTACTACCCAGGAGATATTTATGGATGCTGCACAGAATCATTATACAACTTTCGATTACGTCAGTCCTATGATATTTATGGGTAAAAAGCGATATGCCGAGGATACAAATCTGTATAAAACGATTCAACAATTAGCAAAAGGGAAAGATTATAGCAAGATGCTCAGGTTGGTAGATGAACCGCAGGAAGCATTACAGGCCTTTTTAGAAAATCCTCCTATACGAGTTGATTGAAACCACAGATCTTCTTTTTGTTGAGCCATTACTTAGATTTACTCGATCTTTTGTCTTGTTTTTGAACAGAAAAAAAATGCAAGTGTAATTAAGATCAATCCTGAAAACAAAAATGAGCTTGTGGATTTCTATGAGAGACATTCTTAATGATATTACAATATTTAGTTTCGCTAAGGTGAGTTCTGTCCAACCTCAAGGGCTCGCCTCGCCCATTTTGCATATCGTTCCCGAATTGTTTCAATTGTCATAGAGCGCATTATATTCTTTTAAAAGTCGAACAATTCGATAAATTCCTAACTTATGATATTGTACAAACAGCAAAGTCATGAAAAAGCTCTTTCGAACCGCATCATTATTATTTATCACTACCATAGGGCTGATCACTTGTGGAGAAGATAATAGTAACTCAAGTGACAACATAATCGATGGACTAGCAACGGCTAGCACAGAAATAGCAGGGAGTGAAGTATACAGTGCCATAATCTCAACCCTAGAATCAATCGAGGCTATAAGCATACTCTCAGAAGTAGATCATATCAATAGCGCTTCTACTGTTGAAATGACACTTCCATATACACATGTAGTTCTGTTTGGCAATCCTTCACTAGGAACACCGTTGATGCAAGAAAACATATTGACTGGTCTGGATTTACCTCAGAAAATACTCGTTACTGAAAATCTAGATGGATCTACAGATATATCGTTCAATGATCCATCGTATTTAAAAGGAAGATACAAACTGGTAAATGATACTCTACTAGCTAAGATCCGAACTGCACTAACTAATATAGTGGGATCGTCAGATGGCAAAGTTACTTTGAAGACGACTTCAAAAATATCTAAACACGAGGGCATAATTTCAACGACTAGCAATAATGCCTTTGAAGAGACTTACACAGCGATCAAAACCGCCATTTCAAATAATGACAAACTAAAAGTTACAGCTGAACTCAACCATAAAATGAATGCCGCTTCAGTAAACATGGAATTGGCAAATTCAAAATTAATTATTTTTGGAAACCCTGACCTAGGCTCTCCTTTAATGATCAAAAATCAAAAATTAGGACTTGAACTACCTCAAAAGATGTTGATTTATGAAAGAAATGGTCAAGTTATGATATCTTATAATGATCCAGCGTTTCTACTGAATCGCTTTAATATTGAAGGAGAATCTGAAATTGCATCAAAAATATCCGACGCCTTGGCGAGTATTGCAGCTGCTGGTAGTAATTGATGTTTTCTAGCTGAAATTCTGTTCATTCCCTTACTTGACAAAATGTAGCAACGACAAGTTGCAGATGATTCGCTGTTATGATATAAGCATATATCATTAAACCTTTGTTTTCTTGACAAGCCTTTAATCTGTCTACAATAACACCTTTATATGCTTTTCTAGAAAAGACACATCATAACAGCCAACGATTGTGGGTTAAATGTATGCTGTTCTGATTAACTATTTTATGACCGTTCATGCAAGTAGATTTATATCGTTTTTATTCTCAACATAAAATAAACAACAATCAACACTATCCTCTATCCAACGCACTCTTATAAGTAGCCAGGCACCGCTCCCGTGCTTCTTTATGATCAACAATCGGGTCTACATACGTCTCACTTTCCTCTTCTGGAACCCATTTCTTGATGTACTGCCTTTTTTTATCGAATTTATCTGCTTGAGTATATGGATTAAATATTCTAAAGTAAGGTGCTGCATCAGTACCACAACCCGCTGCCCATTGCCAGCCTCCGCTGTTAGATGCCAGATCGTAATCTAGTAATTTTTCTGCGAAGTATCTTTCACCCCATCTCCAATCTATCAATAGGTGTTTGGTTAAGAAACTAGCGACTACCATTCTCACCCTATTGTGCATGAAGCCGGTGTTGTTCAACTCCCTCATGCCAGCATCTACAATTGGGTATCCAGTTTGACCTTTACACCAAGCTTCAAATTCTTGTTCATTATTTCTCCATTCTATAGCTTCATATTTTTCTCTGAATGATTGATCTTCTACCTTTGGAAAATGCTGTAAAATCATACTATAAAAATCCCGCCAAACTAATTCGCTCAAAAAAACAGCATTTAATAATTGTGCTTTTCTGGCCTTTTCTCTTATGCTTATGGTACCAAATCGGAAATGTACTCCGAGTTTAGAGGTACCATCTATTGCAGGGTAATTTCTTAACTCGTCATACTTCCTGATCGTCTGTTGACTGACAGTCTGTGAAGGAATATTTACCTCTGATCTTTCAAATCCCATAGTAGATAATTCTATCAATTTTCGCCCTTCGAACTTCAATAGATTGTGAAAATACTTTTCCGTAGGATACGCCTTGAAAAAATATGACAATGCAGACTCCTCATTGGTTATTCTACTTTCTAAGCGTTCGATCCACTTCCTTTTGTAGGGTGTAAAGACAACATATGGAGTTCCATCAGCCTTTAATATTTCTCCCTTTTCAAAGATTACATGATCCTTAAATGAATAAAATTGCTTGTCCCTGGAGTCCAAAATCGATCTTACCTGACCATCTCGACTGGTAGCGTAGCGTTCATAATCGTTGTTAGTATATACGCCTTTCAATCCCCCTTCCAGAGCCAGTTTATCAAAAATTTCAATTGGGTTCCCGTAATATACATCTAAAGAAGAACCATTAGCTTCAAGCTCAGACTTTAAATCAGTAATCGTATCATAAATGAATGTTACTCTGGCATCGCTTTTATCATCTAACTTATTCAATATTTCAGTATCAAATATAAATATTGGTCTCACATTGGCTTTACTTTTCAATGCATGATACAAGCCTGCATTGTCTTCTAACCTTAGATCTCGCCTGAACCAAAATACGTTATAATCTGACATAATTCTACTTCCTTTTGCTGATATTTTCTTCGTAACACCATAATTTCTAATATGTTGTACACTTTGCAATATAGAATTACAAAATTTACTTCTATACTCAGAGTACACAAATTTGTAAAATAGTAGCACCGAAACTATATTAATCGAAGAAAAAATTGCTTATTTGGGATTGATTTAAAATGATACAAAATGTAATGAGTAAAATTATATTCTTCACTTTTGTAAATAATTGATTTATATTGTAGGAATTTAGTGACTTTTCGAGATAATTAATTTGTTGCCGCCCAAAGCCTATTAATGTTCAAAACTTAAATAATAGTATGACTTTAAAAAGTTTATCTACTTGCCTCTTATTATTAATAACTGTTGGCCTCCAAGCGCAAACAGTATTAAAAGGAAAAATATCGGATGCTGGAAATGGAGATCCACTAATTGGTGCGAACATTTTAGTAAAAGCAACTACTGATGGTAACATTGCAGATTATGATGGTTTCTTTGAAATCAAAACTTCTTCAGACTACCCTATTACACTAATAGCTTCCTATTTAGGATACGTAGAAAAAGAAATATTGGTGGAAGGTCCCGGAAACATCACGATTACACTAGAAGAAAATAGTGTCACAGTAGATGTCATAGAAGTAAAGGCCAGTCGAATATCTGAAGAAAACAAAAAATCTCCTTTGACGATTGAGTCATTGGATATTACAGCAGTAAAAGAGACATCTTCATCAAATTTCTATGAAGGTCTTGGTCAATTAAAAGGAGTAGATCTTACCACAGCAAGTCTAGGATTCCAAGTTATCAATACGAGGGGATTCAATAGTACCAATCCTGTGCGATCACTACAGATTATTGATGGTGTAGATAATCAAGCTCCTGGGCTTAACTTCTCTCTGGGTAACTTTCTCGGATCATCTGAACTGGATATTTTAAAAGTAGATTTGATCCAAGGTGCCAGTTCTGCATTTTATGGACCTAATGCATTCAATGGTGTGATCAGTATGGAGACTAAGGATCCGTTTCTTCATCAAGGCCTCGGAGCTTCAGTAAAAGTAGCAGAAAGAAATCTATTAGAAACAGCGGTTAGGTGGGCACAAGCATTCAAGAACAAAAGCGATGAAGAATGGATTGCATACAAATTTAACTTATCATACCTAAGCGCAGATGACTGGGAAGCTGACAATTATGACCCTGTTTATACTGACAATACGGAGGGCATTGGTAGAGCTGGATATACTAGGGCTCAAAACCCAGGAGGATTTGATGCTGTAAATATTTATGGAGATGAATACAATACATTGTTTGATCAATCCTCATCAAGTCTACGAAACAACTTAGCTGGATTGGGACAATTTCACAGAAAAGGGTATAGAGAAATAGACTTGGTAGATTATGATACTCGTAACCTGAAGTCAAATGCTTCTGTATTTTTCAGACTAAATCCATCCAAAACAATAGACTCACCAACATTGATTTTAGCTAGTTCGTACAGTAACGGAACAACAGTATATCAAGGGGACAATAGATTTAGCCTAAAAAACATCCAATTCTATCAAAATAGAATCGAATTTAGCAAAAGAGATAAATACTTCGTTAGGGCTTACGTGACTGTTGATAATGCTGGTGATACGTATGATCCTTATTTCACTGCCTTGCAGCTTCAGCAAGCGGCCATCCCAGATCTGGAATGGAGAACTAGATATATAAATAGCTGGATAGGTGAGAACAGAAAGCAGGACATGATAGATGGGGGATATCCTGAATTTATGCTAAAAGATGAAAATGGTGTTATCATACAGAATCCAGATGGGTCGGTAGGTAAATTTGATACAGATGCGGCAATAAATTGGTTGAAAGACCCAGATAATATATCTACCCTTGCTGGATATCATGCGACAGCAGCTGGTGAAGCTAATGCTCAAACGGAAGAATTTTTTGGATTCTATGAACCAGGCACACCTGAATTTCAGGAACAATTTGATAGAATTACATCTTCGCCAAGTGGTCAAAACGGCGGTGGCACACGATTAATAGATAGGTCAAAACTTTTTCACTTGAATGGTGAGTATAAATTTGAACCTACATTTGTTGATTATATTAAGGTAGGTGCAAGTTACCGTTTATATGATCCAGAATCAGAAGGAACGGTATTCATTGACAGTACAGATCTAGTTGACATTAAAGTAGGAGAAGTAGGAGTCTATGGTGGATTTCAAAAGTCTCTTGCTGCAAATAAAGTAAAAATCAGTGGGACATTAAGAGTTGATAAAAATGATAATTTTGACCCTCTAATTTCGCCTGCTGCAAGTGTGGTATGGACACCAACAGAAAAAAACTTTCTGAGATTTTCATTCTCTTCGGCAATTAGAAATCCGACTCTTACCGATCAATACTTAGACTTCAATGTGGGTAGAGCTACACTAAGGGGACATATCGATGAGGTAAAAGATGTTGTTACATTAGAGTCATTTGATGATTTCAGAAGAGATCCAAATCTTAACAGAAGCCTACTTGATTCTTTCAATATCCCAGGAATTCAACCAGAAGAGGTACAAACTTTTGAGGTTGGGTATAGGACAACTTTATTTAATAAAATATATCTAGATGCTGGATATTATTTTAGTTCTTATACTAATTTCATAGGATTTAACTTGGGTGCTGATGTGCAATTTGTCGATGCAACCAGTAATTTACCTACAAGTGTTGACATTTATAGATACTCTGCAAACAGTACAAGCACTGTAAAAACTCAGGGTTTATCTGTAGGTCTTAATTATTACTGGAATGATTTTAAAATCGCTGGTAACTATTCGTACAATGATCTGGTTGTTACAAATGATGATGACCCTATCATACCCGCATTTAATACGCCAAAGCACAAGTACAACATTGGCTTTTCGGGTCGTCAATTGAAACTTACAAGTAGTACTTCAAATACATTGGGGTATAATATAAATTACAAGTGGATCCAAGGCTACCTTTTTGAAGGGTCACCTCAATTCACAGGATTTATACCTTCTTATGGACTGGTCGATGCTCAAGTAAATTATAATCTAAAAAAGCAAAATCTAACAATAAAAGTAGGTGCTTCTAACATATTGAACAATCTAGTTTTCCAAGCATATGGAGGACCAAGAATCGGTAGAATGGGATATGTTAAATTGACTTACGATTTTAAATCTAATTGACAATCACTAAATTTTAAACACTAACAAATACATATTATGAAAAGAATTTTTACACTAACATTTTTCTCATTAATCGTATTGGGCCTGAACGCTCAAACAAGGTACGTTGATGAAATTTTTACAGAAGTAGCCGTACAATCGGATATCGTATATGCAAATAATGTGCAAGTTTTGACTGGGATGCCTGTCCCTGTTGATATTAAATTGGACATTTATACACCAGTCGGAGATACTGAAACTAGCAGACCGCTGATTAAGGTATTTCATACCGGTAATTTTTTACCACCTTTAGTAAATGGTCAAATAAATGGACTTAAAACTGATCCTTATGTTGTAGACATGATTGAAAGGTTGGTAAGAAGAGGATATGTTGTTGCTTCTCTTGATTACAGATTAGGATGGAATCCTATCTCTCCTGATCAAGACGTAAGAACAGAAACATTGATTAATGCAGCATATAGAGGAGTACAAGATTCTCATGCTGCAACTAGATTTTTCCGAAAATCAATTTCGGAAGGAAACCCTTATGGCTTAAGTGGAGAACAAATCGTAAACTGGGGAGTAGGAACTGGTGGATATATTACTTTAGCAGCAGGATCAATCAATGAATACAATGATGTTGTTCTTGATAAATTTATTGACTCTGATGGTTTCCCAATGGTAAACGAAGCCCTTCTTGGAGATCCTTTTGGTGAGGAAGCGGCAGCTATCAATAGCCCTGACCACGTAGGATTCTCAAATGAGATTAATCTTACAGTAAATATGGGCGGAGCATTAGGAGACTTGTCATGGCTGAATGGAGAAACTGCGACTAAACCTGCAGATGCACCAATTATTAGCTTTGCAGTACCTACTGACCCATTTGCTCCTTATAATACTGCCTTTCTTATTGTTCCAACAACAGGGGACTTAGTTGTAGAAGTTTCAGGTTCGTTTGATCTACAAGAAAGAGCAACAGAACTAGGTCTTAATGATCCGTATACACAAGGGACACTTTACGCTGATGTATGGACAGCATCTGCCAATAGCAATAACGAAGGAAATGGAGGACTTTATCCATTTTTAAGACCTAGTTGGGATCTTGATGGAAATCCTGCCACTCCTCCAGCTGAAGAAAGTGCACCATGGGACTGGTGGGATGTAGCTTTCTGGTCAACTCAACAGCCTTCTGCGTGTGGAGGAGCTCCAATTGAGCTATGTAATTGGGATTTATTAAGTAGAAGAAATAATCCTGATGCATCTTTCGAAAAAGGAACAAGGTATATGGATTCACTAATCAACTATTTTGCTCCTAGAGCTTGTGTAACTCTTGGCCTTCCGTGTGCTGCCAATTATGAAGAAAGTGCAGTGGTGGAGATTCTTGACGCTTCAATATTAACATTAGCACCTAATCCTGCATCAACAAGTGTTAAAGTTTCAGCTAAAAAGGTAAAAACATTAAATCTATTGCTATCTTTGGCATGGATGGAAGGTTATACAATCAGATTACTAACGTAAATGCTGAAAGTGCAACAATGCAACGTAATAATCTACCAACTGGTATTTATTTCGTGAAAGCCTACTTTGATGAAGGCATAGCTACCCAAAAGGTAACGTTCGAATAAATCAAACCACTTGAAAACACTAGCCGCCTTTACCCAAGGGCGGCTTTTTTTATGCCCATTATTCTGTAAGAACAAGTTTCTAAGGATCAGTTAAGAATGCATCAAGCTAAAAACAAGGTTGGATGCGATTTGTAATACTCACTTATCTAGATCTAGCTGAATGCATTGGTCAATTTGCTGAATTCATAATGTCACTCATTCAGAGTTTAAAATCCATAATCGGAATAAACGATGGATTGAACCCCATCGCTATGGAAACGAAGCCAACTCATGGCCTACTGAACTTTGATTTTAAATTATAGTTTTATTAGTCAAAAAAAAGGAATACAAATGTTTGACCAAGTACGTTCCCACTATTTTTTTCACATTGGTCCGTGAAAATAAGGCAGGCTAGTCAGAAGTTACTATTTGTTTATTTACGGAAGTAAAGGAAGATGCCGCACCTATGGCGCTATAATAATACTAGAGAGCACGTGATTAGAAAGGTGACTTCCCTCTTGACTTGTTATCACTTTGTCTCACAATGATGATTTTATAATCAAATAAGAATCTAATTAGGTATGTCTTTTTCAAATAAAGTAATATTTAGTAATAAGTCTCTCTAGCTTCTCATCTTAGCCAATTTCTTTACTTTTGCCCTAATTACACCCTCATTTTTAAATATACAGCTCTATATATGCTACTACTGTTAATCTGCATCCTCTTTAATTCATATATCAGTGTAGTTTTTAAGTTGTTTGCAAAATATGAAGTCAGATCCCTGCAGGCGATAGTGATCAATTACTTCGTATGTGCTGTCACCGCATCCGTAGTTTTAGGCCGACCAGCTGTCACTCCTGAGGTCCTAGTTAAACAATGGTTTCTAGCTTCTGTGGTCATCGGCTTGGCATTTGTAATTACATTTAATTTATTCGCACAAACAATTCAAAAATTTGGGGTGGTTTTAGGATCTATCTTTCAAAAAATGTCATTGATCGCCCCATCTCTAGCAGCAATATTATTTTACGGAGACTCAGCTGGCCCTATGAAAGTACTAGGAATTATACTGGCTATTGCATCCATCTTCATAATCAGCTTGGGAGGTGCAAGTGCTAAAGAGGAAGACGCTGAAGATCAATTCTCAAAAAAGAGAAATCTAATCATCTGGGTACTTCCTGTCGGTACATTTTTAGGAAGTTGCTTTATAGATGGAAGTTTGTGGTACGTCAATCAAACTGGATTAGCAAGCAGTCTTGATATAGACTTTATTGCTACCCTATTCTTTTTCGCAGGCTGTTTTGGTGTGCTGTTTGTCATACTTGATTACATTAAGAATAAAACCACTTTCAGAAAAAAGGATATCATCGCTGGTTTTGTATTAGGCATTCCAAATTTCTTCTCCATCTGGTTTTTACTCAAAGTCCTTGCCAATGGCATGGAGGCTTCTGTAGTTTTCCCAATGAATAATGTAGGCATTCTTGTTATCACGGCGATTTTAGGAATGATTTTCTTTGGTGAAAAATTCAATCTCCAAAAAACCTTAGGTTTCCTTTTAGCTGTCGCTTCAATAGTCCTAATTGCAACAGGTTAAACTTTTAGAGTCATAATATCTTGCATATGTGATGTTAGATTTCATTATTCACCAGAGACTATTCCTGATATTTTTAGTTCTCATAACTATTATGCTCAAGAAAATAATAAATGATTACGGGTAACTAAAATTTGCATTTAGAAAGCCTAGGTTTTTGTGTCAAATGTTTTACATGATTCATTTAGCTCTCAACTAACTTTAATAAAGTAAAAAGTAAAATATTTTATTCTGTTAACCACTCGATTAGCAATTAGAGCCAAAATACTTTTATCTTACAACCTCAGAAATAAATTAAAATGAAAAACATACTTACACTTGCACTTTTACTATCACTAAATCTTGGGATAAGTCAATCAATTTTAGAAATAAAAATATTTGAATTACCTGATGTAGTTTTTACTAAAATTGAGACGCCAGAAAACTATGAGGCTGCTTATAAGTTAATGATAAAACAACCATTGGACCATACCAATCCAGCGGCTGGCCATTTCTATCAGAAAGTGTATTATAGTCATCTTGCGTACGACCAGCCGACAGCAATAATTACCAATGGATATAATAAGGACAGAAACAATATTACTGAAGTGGCCACATTAACAAAAGCTAATCAGCTTAATGTGGAACACCGATATTTTGGCGAAAGTATGCCAGATTCTGTAAACTATAAGTACTTAACTTTTGAGCAGGCTACAGCTGATCTTCATAGAATACGTACTCTATTTGGAAATATCAATACAGGTAAATGGATATCTACTGGAATCAGCAAAGGTGGTACTACAACAATATTCTATAAGTACTTCTATCCAAATGATGTAGACGTAAGTATACCCTACGTAGCCCCTCTCAATTACGAGTACGAAGAAAAGAGAATCTACGAATTCTTAGATAAAATTGGAACCGAAGAATGTCGTAATGATCTATACGATCTTCAAAAAGATCTCTTAGAAAAATCAGACCAGATCATTCCGCTTTTAAAGTGGTATGTAAAGGGGCGTGACCTGAAATTTAATTATTTGAGTTTGGAGGAGGCTTACGAGTTTGCAGTTTTGGAGCTTCCTTTCTCATTTTGGCAGTATGGCCAAGACTGTAGTAAAATACCTGAAGATGCAGATCTAACCACCCAAGTTGAATACCTCTTGAACGTTGTAGGATTAGATTTTTTCTCAGATAGAGATATGAAAGCGTATGGTTCGCACTATTATCAGTCTGCAACTCAAATGGGATACTATGGCTACGAGACAGAAGATTTCAAAGGTCTTCTCAAACACTTAGCTTATGAACCTCATCCGCATGCTGCATTCGTTCCAAATAAAATGAAAGCCAAATGGGACGGTACACTTACCAACAAAGTTGCCAAATGGGTAGAAAAAGAAGGTAACAATATGTTGTATATAAATGGCGCTTTAGATACTTGGTCAGCAACGGCGGTGCCTCCATCAGCGAAGGTGAATTCGAAATGGTTCTTTATGAAGGATCAACACCATGCAAGTGCAAGGATAAAAAACATGACAGCTGAAGAAAGGTTAATTTTCATTGCAGCACTAGAGGAGTGGCTCGATACAGACCTAGAGTAGTGGTTTTATATAGATATGCCTTTTCGTAGATTTTTTTAATCAGAATTGAAGGGATTCATTTGCATGAAATCATATAGAATACTATCTTAGACCATCAATAAAACTAAAACAATCTACTTATGGCAAGGAATAAAAAGAAAGCAGAGACATCAAGAAAAAACAAAGCTGCTCAGAAGAAATTTTTCATGGTTACTATAATCGTGACTCTTCTTTTAATCGTTTTGATTTACATGATGTCATCATAGTAAAATAACATCAAAAAAATGAAATTAAACCTTGATCTTGCTGTACCAAGCAGGCAAGAATGGATTGATGCTGTAATGGCTGATTTTCCAAGTTTCCTTCAAGATCATGCTGATTGCGAAAGGAAAGCTTCTGCCATGGCTATGAGTTTCGTAGCTAAATATCCGGATAGAAAAGAAATCTTACCAGAGCTCATTGCTACTGGCATAGAAGAGCTTGAGCATTTTCAACAAGTGTATGACTTGATGGCAAAAAGAGGAATAGGGCTCTCTCATTCTATTGGAGAAGATTTATATGTCAAGCAATTGATAAAATTATGCCATAGCGGTAGAGAAGAAAGATTTATGGATAGGCTTCTAGTAGCATCTGTAGTAGAAACTAGAGGAGCAGAGAGATTCCGTATGATTTCTGAAGCACAAGATGATGATGAAATGCACAGATTTTATAAAATCTTATGGGCTAGTGAAGCCAAACATGGACACATCTTTGTAAAAATGGCGCTTACCTACTTCCCAAAAGATGATGTTTACAAAAGGTTGGCATGGTGGATAGAGCACGAGGGCAAGATCCTGGACAGTCTTGAGATAAAAGCAGCACTTCATTAAAGCAGTATATTATGATGCTGGTAGTAGACAGTGGATCCACAAAAACAGATTGGGCAATTATTGACGGATTAAATCATACGTGCTATGATAGTCCAGGAATAAATCCATCATCAGATTTGGAACTCCTCTCTCTATCTGAACATAACAGTTTCTTAGCAGAGAAGTCTCAGTACATCACCCAGATATACTATTATGGTGCAGGTGTTATAGATTCTCTTACGGAAAAAAGAATTCACGATTGGCTAATAAAGCACTTCAAGAATTCCATAGACATAATAATTTCTAGTGATTTAGTTGGTGCTTGCAAGGCACTTGCCGGCGATAGGAAAGGGATCGTATCCATTCTGGGTACAGGATGTAATTCTTGTACATATGATGGTCAGCAAATTACAGATAATATACCTACATTTGGATTTTCACTTAGTAACGAAGGAGCTGGTACAGAGATAGGAAAGGCAATACTTCAAACTTATTTCTATCGCAAGATGCCATCTGATGTTAAAATGGAATTTGAACGAAAGAATAAAATTTGTAAAAGTAGCGTAGTGCATGCTTTATATCAAGAATCAAATCCGGCCGCTTTCTTGGCAAAATATGCTAGATTCATAAACGAAACAGCCAATATGGAATGGCGAAAGGCCATACTAATTCCTCTATTTGAATCTTTTGTAGACGTAAGAATAAAATCATATTTTGATTATTCGGCATATGAATTATACTTTGTTGGTTCGATAGCTTATTTTTGCCAAGATATTTTAAAAGAAGTTTTAGAGAATAATAATTTACAAGTGGCCGAGATCAGGCAAAAACCAATAGATGGGTTGATCAAATACCACAAACAAAAACAATCATAGAAGCCCTACGGATGCGTCGGATGTTTTCACAAATGGATTTCTGATCATAGAGAACATATTCACAAACCAGTTAAACTGGATGACATTTGATTGTAAAAATGAAAGAGATGGCAACAAACATTAAAAGAGTCGCAGTATTCACATCAGGAGGAGATGCTCCTGGAATGAATGCAGCAGTAAGAGCTGTAGTAAGGACAGCCGGATATAATGATCTCCATGTATATGGTATTTACCGTGGATATGATGGGATGATAAACAATGACATCAAACGTCTAGAAAGAAGAGATGTCGGTAATATTATGCATCGAGGTGGTACAATCTTAAAAACTGCAAGAAGTGATGAATTCCGTACTCCTGAGGGTAGAAAGCAAGCTTTTGATTCACTCAAAGCCAATGATATAGATGCTTGCGTAGCTATCGGCGGAAATGGCACTTTTACTGGCGCAAAAATATTTATGGAGGAATATGATATCCCGTTTATCGGTATACCCGGTACAATTGACAATGATATCTATGGTACAGATTACACCATCGGTTTTGATACTGCAATCAATACCGCAGTAGAAGCCGTGGACAGGATTCGTGATACAGCTGATAGTCATAACAGACTTTTTTTCATTGAAGTAATGGGACGACATTCGGGTTATATAGCTTTACATACTGGGATAGGCAGTGGAGCGAGTTCAATATTTCTTCCAGAAAAGGATGATTCTCTTGAGAAATTGTCAGACATGTTGAATAAATCTGCCAAGCGCAAGAAATTATTCAATCTTGTTATAGTAGCGGAAGGCAATAAAAATGGAAATGCCATGGAGATTGCTGACAAAATTAAAGTACTTAATCCCCAATTTGATACCAAAGTCACTATTATAGGTCATTTACAAAGAGGTGGTTCACCTTCTTGCCAAGACAGAGTACTGTCATCGCGTTTAGGGTTTGCCGCTGTCAATGCGTTATTAGCTGGAAAATCCGGCGTTGCACTAGGAGTAATAAATGATAAGATTTCATTTACTTCATTTGATGATGCAATATCGAAGACTAAAGAACTTAATAAGGATCTTATTGAAATGGCTGAGATATTAGCGCTATAAAATACAGATATCAAAACTGAATAATCATGAATACTAAGTTGAAACAGATACTGGGAGCATTATCAATCGTTTCGATTGTATTCACAATTTATTTGTCATCCACCGCCTTTATTTCTTCTCCAGAATGGGGATTTTACGGACATCGTAAAATTAACAGAATGGCAGTATTCACATTGCCGCCAGAGATGATCCGCTTTTACAAGAAGAATATAGAATACATCACAGAGCACGCGGTTGATCCAGATAAGAGAAGGTATGCCTCTAAACATGAAGCAGTAAGACACTATATAGATATTGATGCATGGGGCGAAAACTCTTTCAAGGATGTGCCGTGGGTTTTTGATGATGCTCTGATGAAATACGCGAAGTATAAACTTATTAATCTAACCGATACTTCCATCGTTAAATTTACATACACTAAAGATACGGTCACTATTTCAACACCTACTCAGACCTATTATAGCTTGACTGATACGTTTCGCCTTATTTTCAGAAATCATGTAATGTCTCAGTATTATGAGGATGATTGGATCATTAGTAGCACTAAAATTGATAGTATTTTCCCTGGATTTAGTGGAGGATATGACCTACATATCACTGATCAATTCTCAGGAGAGGGCATACTCCCCTATCATCTAAATAGTATGTACTACTGGCTAATAAAGGCATTTAAAGATGGTGACTATGAGAAGATTCTTAGGCTCTCCGCTGAATATGGTCATTATATAGGTGACGCACACGTGCCACTTCATACTACAAAAAATTATAATGGACAATTAACGGATCAAATCGGAATACATGCATTCTGGGAATCCAGACTTCCTGAATTATATGCCGATTCTGAATACAATTTCCTTGTCGGGAAAGCATTGTATATCAAAAAACCACTTAATTATTTTTGGGGAATTGTAGAAGATAGCCACAAACTATTAGATGATGTGTTAGATATCGAGAAAGATCTGACTCTAACTTATCCGGAAGATCAGCAAATGTGCTATGACGAAAGATTAGATAGAACAATAAGGACCCAATGCCCAGAATTCTCTAGAGCTTACCATGATCGAATGGATGGAATGGTAGAAACAAGAATGCAAGATGCAATTCTGTCGATTGGTAGTGTGTGGTTTTCGGCTTGGTTGGATGCAGGGCAGCCTGATCTGGACAATATTGAAAAACTGGAACTAGATGAAGAAGAAATTAAGATCGATGCTTCGATTAATACAAGAGACCATTCTAATTGAATGCTAAATCTGTCAACATTTTTTGTTGTAGAAGTTTATGATTTCTTCAACAAAACTAATTCATATGAAGCTCCAGTCTATACTCTTTCTACTTATTACAACATTTATTTTACTGGGTTGTAAATCTGCCTTAAAGCACTCCTCGCGCGAGATAAAAGAATACCTTCCGATAGATGAAACATTGCAAAACAAGATTCTATCACTAGACGCTGTTTATTTCAAAGCATATAATACATGTGACATGGATGTTCAGAGTGAAATGTATTCAAATAATATAGAGTTCTTTCATGACAAAAGCGGTCTTGCAACCTTAAAGGAAGAAATATTAAAAGGAATTAAGCGAAATGTTTTCGGAAAAATCACAGGAACGTTGATTGAAGGAAGTGTTGAGATATATCCTATCAACAATTATGGTGCAGTGCAAATTAGTTACCACAAATTTCACAATAAAGCAGAACCTAACGCAGAGTCTATACCTAGTAAATTCATTGTCATGTGGCACAACGATAATAATAACTGGAAAATGTCCAAAGTAATAAGTTTGCATTAATTTCACAATCCATGAAAATATCAAACTCCCAGCGATACACCTGCCAATTCGCTCCTATATTCTCTTGGGCTCTTACCCGTTATCTTTCTGAAGTTCCTATTAAAGTGCGAAAAGTTATTAAACCCACTATCAAAGCAAACATCAGAAATAGGTGCATCCGTCTCTGACAATAATTTAGTAGCATGCACGATTCTAAATTCATTAACAAACTGTGTAAATGTTTTACGGGTATGCTTTTTGAAGTATCTGCAAAAGGAAGGAACTGTCATATTTACAAGCCCTGCGACTGTTTTAAGCGGTAGTTCTTCGTCCATGAAATGTTTTCGAACATACTTATATATCGTATCAATCCTTCTGCTATCCTGAAGTTTGACTACTAGACCAACTGTGGACGCGTTTAACAATCTGTACTCCTCGCTAGTCGCTAACCGATGAAGTATTTTGATAAACCCCATCAACCTTTCGAAAGGTTCCATGTGTATCAAATCTTCTAATCTAGTTCCGATCTCTTCTTTGATATTCCCATAAAATACAATTCCCTGCTTTGATCGTTTGAATAGGTTTTTGATATGCTCTGACTCGGGCAACTCTAATATTTTTGCTCCTAAAAAATCTTCTTTCCACTGAAGCACAATTTCAGATCTAGTTCCACTTAGGCGATCCGTAAACCCAAAATGTGGTAAATTCGGTCCAATCAAAATTAGATCTCCATTATTATAATACGAGAGATGATTACCAATATGTCGTTTACTACTACCATCCGCTATATATACTAATTCTAATTCGGGATGAAAATGCCAAAACGGTTCCTTATTCTCATGTGACACATCGAATTTTAGCATGGTGAAAGACTGACCAAAAGTTGGTTCTACCCTTTCTAGGGTAGCATGTTGTTGTTTATGTGTAGCATTCATCCTTAAATATTTAGCCCTTCCAAAAAAAAAGTACAATTCAATATTTTATTTCGGCTTAATAATATAATCACATTATTTTAACACAATTTACCATAATCTTTTATCATCATGACAATATAGTATCAAATATTATCAATCTAGACATATTATACTGCAACCAACAGCTTTATATTTGCACTAGAAAAGATTAATAAATTACAAAATCAAATTATTTTACAATGAGAAATCAAATTTTTAACACATTTATCGCAGTTATTTTTTCTGCAGTTTCAGTATTCGCTACATCAACAGAGCCATCCATCACATCTAACGGAAACAAATCATTTATTATCGATAAGAAGGTATGGAAATCAAATGCTGTAGATATTTTAATTGAAAATAAAAACGGAGAAACAATCTATTCAAATCATCAAAATTTAGAAAGAAGTAAAAAATACAGTTTAGAAAATCTTGAGGCTGGAGACTATATAGTTACAATCTCAAATGAAATTAAGTCTGTTGAAAATAAAATAACAATTACAAAAGAAAGGTTATTCATAGATTTTGATGCGAATACCACCTACAAGCCGGTATTCAACATACTTAAAAACAGTATTGACATTAACTATTTTTCCGCAGGAGTTAAGACAACAATATACATCCAAAATAACGGAGGTACCATTTACCAAATGGACATAAAAGACTCGTCATCAATTAATAAGAGGTTTGATGTTTCAAAATTACCTACTGGTGATTATAGTGTAGTTGTTTCAAACAAGACAGGAACATTCTCAAAGAGATTCACAAAGTAAATCCTAGTAGGATTACAGATAGTATTTAGTAAGTAGATAGTTTGGGCGATCTTCCTGTGGCAGGAAGATCGCCCTTTTTTGTCTATTCTTCTTTATGTTTGCTTTCGCTATGTATATTTACAGATTGAAGTGATTTATCTGTAAGTATGAGAAGAGTTAAGTTCATAATAATATTTTGTTGCTGCTTACTTGGCATTCAGCTAAGTAGCCAAGACTCTATCGCAGTCCTTTCGGCCAACTTACTAGAAGATTTACTGGAAAATGACGATGAAGGAACCTATGATTTTTTCTCATTGTATGAAGACTTGCAGGTATATCTTAAAAACCCAATAAATATAAATAAAGCTACAGAAGAAGATCTTCAAGGACTTCAACTGCTATCTGATATTCAAATCGCAGATATTCTCGACTACAGAGAGAATTATGGCCCATTCCTTAGTAAATATGAGCTGCAGACAATCACATCTTTAGATTTTGGAGTTTTGAGTGCATTGGTCCCACTTGTTACTGAAGGAGGAGAACAGAGAAACCATACTTTGAAATCGCTATTAAAAGAATCTAGATCAAATATGTTTCTCAAATGGAAATATGTACTACAAAAAAGAAAAGGTTTTGAAGATGATAGTTATTTAGGTGATCCAAATCATCTATTTGCTAGATATAACTTCAATAGTGGTAGGAATTTGAGAGCAGGATTTACGATGGAAAAAGATCCAGGGGAACAGTTTTTTACCGGCAGTAATAAAAATGGATTTGATTACTATACAGGGTTTATCCACCTAAGGGATATTTTACCAATTTTCCATACGCTCAATCTCGGAGACTATACCATGAGCATGGGACAAGGATTGATTGTACACAATAGTTTTGGAGGCGGAAAATCTTCTTTTGTCACAAATATAAAGCGTGGAGGAAGAGCCATAAGACCCTATAGTTCGGTGAATGAAGGAAACTTTTACAGAGGGATCGCCGCATCTTCAAACATAAATGAGCATGTAGAATTGACTGCATTTGCTTCGAGAAAAGACATTGATGCCTCCGTTGACTTGGATTCTACAATTGATGCTGGATTTCAGCGTTTTTCGTCAATTATTATAGACGGTTTCCACAGGACAGAAAGGGAAATCGAAAAAGAGAATACTGCCAGCCAAACATCTGTGGGTGGCATCTTAAAGTATAAAAGAAGAAATTTCACCTTAGCGTTCAACACACTACATCAGACTTTTTCAATTCCTCTTGATAATGATGACCAACTGTATAAAAAATATAGATTCTCTGGAGATCGATTGACCAATATTAGTTTGGATTTTGGTTATAGGTACAAGAATTTCAATTTATTTGGAGAAGCTGCAAGAAGTAACAACGGTGGCACTGCATTTTTGGGTGGAGCACTTATCAGTATAGGGCGAAATACCGACTTAGCACTGGCTTTCAGGGATTATGCAAAAGATTACCAAGCATTAAATGCAAATGCATTTTCGGAAGGGTCACAGCCAATTAATGAAAGAGGAACTTACTTTGGCATCAAATCTCGATTAAGCAAAGATTTTACAGCAAGTATGTATTTTGACATGTGGACACACCCATGGCTAAGATTTCAAGTGGATGCTCCGTCAAGTGGCAGAGAGTACTTATTCAAGCTTGAATACGATAAAAAGAGAAGATTCAATGCTTATTTCCAGTACCGATACGAGGAAAAACAACGTAATGCATCAGGTGAGTCACAAAATAAGATAGATGGGCTAGCGCAACGTGGTCAGCATAGAGCCAGGCTACACATGACAAACACACTTACTAAATCATTGAAACTAAGAAACAGGATAGAATTCACATTATTTGATAATGCTGGAGACATCACAGATGGCTACCTACTTTATCAGGATGTAATCTACAAACCTATAGGCCGTTCATTTTCATTTACAGCCCGTTATGCGCTATTTGATACAGATGGGTTCGACACGAGAATCTACACCTATGAGAATGATATTCTGTATGAATTCAGTATACCATTTTACGCTGATAAAGGGTCAAGGTTCTATATAAATTGGCGGCAAAGAATTGGTAGAAAGATAACTTTCGAAGCTAGGTATTCTAGGACTTATTACGACAATCGGGATAATATAGGCTCCTCTGGTCAGTTTATTGACGGGAATGTGAGGTCAGAGGTGAAGGCGCAAGTTAAGTACAGGTTTTAGTTTCCTATAACTACAAAGCTAGATGATTAATAAACCCGCATGGAATAGTTTTGTCATCATTTTTGGTCAAAAAATACCGACAAAACTTAACTCTTGGTTGATTCCTAGCAGTATGTTGCATAGGATTACACATCATAAAGAGTCCTACAAGCATTTTCAGCACAAAAATTAAATCAATCCTGAGTGTTCAAAAAAAATCCAAATTCACTTATCTTTTAAATTGATTAAGAAGAAATCAATAAACTATTTCTTTTGACAGCATGTTAAATTACTCTAATTTTGCAACTTGTAGAAAGAAGATTTACCATATGATTATTAGTGAACTTTGGATTGGTGATTTACTGAGACTTAAAAAGTCGGGACGAGTGGGAAAGTTCGCTGGTATCTCTGCAGATCAAAAGATAAAGGTAAAGATCGATGGTAAAGTAATTCTGACCACCCCTGGAAACCTAGAGCATGCACCAGATAACCATTCTGATACTGAGGAACAATTTATATCTAGACCGACAATAATAAAACAAACGCCAAAGCCCTTAAATTCGGTAATTGATCTCCATATTGGCATTTTGAATCCATCTTTAATGAACGCTCGACCAGAAAGGATAATTGATTTTCAAGTAAATGCTGCGCAATCATTCATCGAAAATGCTATCGCTCAACGGCTACCCAAAATTGAAATAATCCATGGGAAAGGTGCAGGAGTTCTAAAAATGGAAGTAGAGCATTTGATTTATTTGAATGCTGAACATATTAAGGCGCAATTTCCTCTTAACAAGGGCGGTTCTATTGAGCTTTGGTTTGTCGTGCCTTGATGTTTACTATAAAGGTGATTGTAGTGGAATGATGAGAATACATAAACACAAAACAGCGTGAATTATTTAGCGCTTGCCGCAAAATCGATAAGATAGCATACACACGAGGGTAAAATACTGTCTCATCGAAAAGAAAACGAAGCATGTGAAATCAAAATATATAATCGTTTTATATTTGATATTGCCAACTTTACTTTATTGCATTATTAAATGCTTTAATGCCACCCACAATTGGCAATTTAACATTAGTCGCATCTAAATCAACAGTTAGCTCAGTCCCAGGAGTTGGCCATAGAGTGAATTCTCTATCACTTGAAAATATCATCAAACCAATTTGTTGTCCTTTAGGTATAATTTGATCGTCAGGCATTAAATTGAAAGTTACTTCATAGAATTTTCCTGCAACCAAGGGCTCGCTTTCAGTTATCGACTTATGATTTTGAGGATCTGCCCAGCCCCGTGTAATAATGTTATCTGTTATCTTAGGTTTCCTGCCTTCGGTCCATGGTAATGAAACTAACCAAACAGAAAGATTTGCAGCTGGCTTACTGCTTGAAATCATGACGGTAACTTTTGCTGTACCAGATATATGAACATCCTCGACCAAGGTGGGAGTTGTATAAATTAATCTATGATTTGTAATTTCAGCCTTTGCCAGTGAAGTCCCTGAGAAAGAATAATTGTCAACTAATTTTTCAGTTCCTTTATTTTCAGATTTCTCAGAACTTAAATTTCCACTAGCTGGAGCACCAGGATTTAGGTAAAGAGTTACATCTTGTGCATCAGGATTGGGATAATCCTGATACGCAGTAGGATTTTCTCTTTCGTCATTTTCACGAACAACCCATGCCCGAGCATCATTCTCTACCCCATTTTCTACACCATGTAAATACCGTGTAAACCATCTGTTCATGATTTTCATTGGTGGAGGACCACCGTGTCCATTTTGGTGATAATATATTTGAGATGGTAAGCCTTTCGCTTTCGCTGCCTCATAAATTCTATAACTATGTTCAGGCATCACATTCCAATCATTAAATCCATGTGACATCAATAAAGCTGCTTTCATGGGTTTCATATCATTTAGATAATCTCGTCCAGCCCAGAAATCATTATAATCGCCCGTAATTCTGTCCATGCCATTCTTCATTTCCTTATCTCTTACTGTCGCATTGTTGTAAGGACGTTTTGATTCATCACCACTATGAATAAAATCATATAACACATCAATGTCTTCCCCTAAATACCCTCCTGGAGATCTCACCAATCCATTTGATCGATAGTAATGATAATAAGACGTATTGGGAGCAATTGGTATAATTGCTTCTAGTCCAGCAACTCCTGTTGTCGCAGCTGCCAAAGGAATGGTTCCATTATAAGATGTCCCCGTCATTCCTACTTTACCAGTTGACCAAAAGGCCTTTACTTCTTCATTACCATCAAGTGAGGTATAACCAGGTATGCGCCCACATAACCAATCAATTACCGCTTTCGGGGCCAATGATTCATTGTCACCCCCTACCGTAGGCGCCCCTTGAGAAAGTCCAGTTCCGGGAGACGAAGAGTGGACAACAATGTACCCTCTTGGAACCCACTTTTTAATATGCGAATTTGAAATAATCGGTCTCGCTCCTGTTCGAACAACGTCTGTATGAATACGATCATTTGTAGTTTCACCAAGTTCATGCTTAACATTCCAAAATAAACCATCCTGAAATCCTGCTACACCAGCAAAATAAGGGCTAGAAACATATACAATAGGTAATTTGAGATCTTCTGTATCCGTTTGATAGGGCCTGGTAACTGCCACATGCATTCTATCAAATTTTCCATCACCATCAGTATCAAATTCGGTTTCAACCCATAGATCGTGCCTGATCCATTTTTCCTTATCTTCAAATGCTGGTACAATCTGTGCCTCACCATTTTCGAAAACGGGAACGGATTTCTCTTCTGTTTGAGCAATTACCGTGAATAGTGGAGTCAGTATTATAGCTAATAGATAAGTTAATTTGGTAAGCTTTTTCATAAGGTCTTATGTGATTTTTAAATTTAATATTTGCCAATGTGGCAATATACTTATCCTAATTATTATAACACTCCCAGCATATTCAGCAAGATTGAACTAAAAATAACCTACAGTCAACTAATAAATAGTCACTTTCTATAAATAGCTAAATTTCAATAAAAATAAGATATCAATAAAGGTACAAAAGTCCTGTTTAATTAAGCGAAAAAATACATACCCACAAGCAGCATATCTCTTACAAGTGGGGTCTACTGAAAGAATAATCATCCTAAAATGAAAAACTTACTACTATTAGTATTCATTGGACTTCTTACATTTCTGTCTTGTGGTAAAAACCCATGCACTGAATGCGTAGACTATTTTGGAAATATCACAGCGACAAAATCAACAACGCGAGATTGGCTATATCTAGGGCCAAATGCATTTAATTCATTCGAGCAATCCATATCGATTTATGTAGGCGGAGATTTTAATAACACTCCTACCACACTTACTGAGATAACAAACTACAAGGTGACTATATCTAAAGGAAATAATGTACTAATCGAACAAAACGAATTGGATCAACTCTCTGGCAATCTGCACTCAGGTTATAAAATCAATGTACCCGTGACAATTGTATCAGAATCTATATCAAAAGGTTCTGAATTACTGAACCTTGAAATATCTGCAATTACAGATACTGAACAATCATTTAAATTAGATGGAAAGATTCAATATATCAATTGTGAAACTATTGATTTTGATGATTTTGATTCAAAGGATTGTCGATGGAGTTGTCAATTGAAGAATTCAGGCTTTGAGGAAAGTAACTGTGTTCTTTGTTTTTAGGAAGGGTATATTAATTTTGGTTTCAGAATTAATGCTGTTCAAGCAATTCCAACTAACTTAGAAGGATAAGGTAAAAATACAAGATTCCGTCAGATAGGTAATCCGCTTCTTTTTAGCAAAATTCTAATTATCTTCAAGAAATGAAAAGTCACTATACATAAGTTGTAATTCTATCAAAATGTGTATTCTTATACAGATCTTATTCTCTATACAAGGAATGCTCAATACCACTGCCGTCCTGCACCTTCGCAGAATTTACCAACAGAATTACCACTAACCTATTCTATCAGCAATTAATTTTAATAAATAAGTTTCCCTTTCTATAGACATACCTTTATTATCACTTGTAGCCATGGTCATATTATTGTGATTTATGGCTTCATGAATATTAATCCATTTAGCTTTCATTCCATTTTTTATTTCATAGGACTCCAAATTTGAAATACCAAGCTCTTTATTGATCTCACATGTATAACAATAAGAAATCATATGCTGAATATCATAGTCTGCCTTATGCCATGGTCGATATTCTTCGTAGGCACCAAATGGCTTTATGTTCGTAATACCTTGGGCACCAGTTTCTTCGCTAAGCTCCCGTTGCATTCCTTCGATTTTATCTTCGCCCAAATCTAAGCCTCCTCCAGGAAGGCTGTAGTCTTCATATCTTTCAGTATATAGCAGTAAAATGCTATTGTCTTGAATTGCTATACTCCTAGTAGCTAGTCTTGTGAAAATAGATTTATTTTCTAAAGTTTTCACTTCAGGATGATAATGGGTTTTTAATATTTGCATATAGAACGTCTAGAATTTTGATGCAAATATAGCCTAGGTTGGATCAATAAGAAACAATCAACATAAATAGATTTCTACCCTTATAATTCATTGATAGTCGAGCGATATTTAGTTCCTCAAAAAAATCGGTTTCATTTTATGCAAGATCTCATCTTAGCTTATTTTAACAACAGATTCAGAGTTGAACAAATCACTATTTACTTTTATAAAACAATTTTTTCATAAAAATTTAGCCCTTCTAATTATCCATAGGATCATATATTCTATTGGGTAGAAATAACTCTTCTTTACAAAATTCATCGTGAACATTATATTTGTGATTGTTGATTGTTAGTTGCAGATGTCCCACTTACTTTTGTATTTTCTGAATACATAAATCAAACATTTATGAAACCAATTTCCATTAAAACCTTATTCTCTGTCCTATTTTCGATTCAAGCAACAGAGAAAATATCTGATATCGTTAAGTACGTTCAAATAGAACCATTTTCAGAGGCTCTTCCAGAACAAAGCTAGATCATATTTCTATTCATTAGTATTATAACCCTCCCCATAAACCCAACATGTAAAACTTCCAATACTGTCGTGGCAGTTAACTTAAGTGAGTCCCTCTAAGTAATATTTCGCATTCAAGATAATTACTTTTATATTTATAAATCACGATAAACTCACGTCATGGTTACAAGGTTATCAATTCTAATTTTATTTTCAATTATCTCTTCCGTAACAATAAGTCAAGAAAGAATTACAGAAATCATCAAGGACAAAAAGCCAAACAGAACTATAGTAAAGGAAATAGGATCGACTCAATTACTACTAAAGATATCACCTGATGATTACCTAAGAATTTATGAGATTCAAGGTGATACACTAACACAGAAAGATGAAAAATATTACCCGGACTTATTTCGCTCAAATGATATCCAAGTAACAAAGAACTTTTTTTTAACAAAAAATGAAAAAGGCAGTGTCGCTTATGATCTCCGAGATTATAGTGAAATACTATTTCCATATGACGGTGGAAATTATTTTACTCAATGGAATATTAAACATAATGATTTCGTCAGTTTACGACAAGCTCCATCGAATTTCAAACGAATAAACATCGATCTCATTACTCAAGAGTTCTATACAGCACCTAGTAGTACAACAGTATTTAGTCTTACAGCTAACTATCGAATTTTACGAAGATGGTTTGAAAATGACGAAGGAGAGGAGGATGAGGTTTATACAATCACGAACTTAAATAATCAAGACTCAATAGAATTAAATACAGGCGTTCTCTATCATCAAACTGCGGATGTTAATGACCATTATTTTATCTACAGAAAAGAGAATCAAATAATAAAAGTCAATTGCAGTGATTTTTCAATCACAACAGTGCTGCAAATCCCAGATAATCAAACATTTAGTAGTGTCTATCTAGCAGAAGATTACTCAATAATAGTGACTAGAGATAGTGTGTTTGATTATATCACTGGAATCTACAATGAGAATAATCAACTGATTACTAGTACCAAAACTAATTTTAAAGTTGACGGATTTTACAACGATATTATTGATAATCATATTCTATTTTCTGGAAAAAATAACCACTTCACCACGTTAGATTTATTAAACGGTATTATGAAGGAGGAAACATTTCGCTATATACATGACTTACATGACCTTAATGATGAATACCTATTAACGTATTCCGAAAATCAAATAAAACTAATTTCTAAGTCCAATCTATCCATTAAGAGTAGGTACTACGATCATGTTCCAGCTTATGTGTCCTATATATCTTCAATAGTCAAAAATGAGGTGCATTTAGTTAGTTTTTATTCGAAAAATCAGTTTGACAATCCCCTTTTCACTGTACTTGAAGATTCTATCTCAATTTCCTCTTTATTGAATGATGAGATTTCAGGAATTACGTCATTTTCTGATTTATGGAAAGGAACCACAGCAGATAAACTTGTCCTAATCGAAGAGAATTTATATTCTTTTGATGAACTAGAATACAATCAAATCAATAATAGTCCTGTATCTAAACTATATATAAACAACAGCCTAAAAGTAAATGATAATCAAATATGTTGGGCAGAAAGTAATGTAGATTCACAATATCAAATAAAATGTTTCAGAAACGATGAAGTTATTGATTATGGAATCATTCCAAATCTTAGCACATCATCTATAACAAACCCGCATTACAATTATTCAGTGTATAATGATGATATTCTCTATATAATCAAATCTCCAATTACAGCCGATATTGAATTAAGGATCAAAAAATTCGATACAGGAAATGATAGTTTGATTAGAAACTTCAGTCTTACAAATGACCTTATCGAAATCAACCACCAAGCTTTTTTCAAAATATTAGATTCACTATATACATATGACTATGAGAAAAATGCATTAACTAATCTTGGGATCCCCATTAATACTAATTTCGGTTACTATAATTCTATTGTTCACAAAGGAAATATTTATCTATCAAACGGACATCAAGTATTTAGAGTTAGTGGCCTAAATACAGAACTAATAGATGAGGTTCCCACTAATGATTATTTAAGCTCATTAAAATCATATGGAGACTATTTATCAATGAAAAATTCTATTGGCCATACTTTTTATGATGGTATGACTTTACAGAATATGCCACTACTTGACAATCATATAACCAAATATTTGGGAGATAAACATATAGCTGTTTATGAAAATAACAACTTAAATACACTACAACCTCTTCAGATATACAACTTAGAGACTCAGGAGACCTATTCATTAACTGATGAATTTGGTGATAGAACAATAGAATTTGTCTATTCAATAAATAATAATTCATTTATAATTTCTCAAAATCGTATCAATGGATTAAACTTCTATTCAATAGATCAATTTGATCCAGAATTCACCAACTATACAAATATAATTTCGTTTCCCAAAATCACAACAAACTCACTTGTCTCTAAACTAATCAAGACTGAGGAGCATACAATTGCGATTTTAAATGAAACAATAATATTCGTGGATAACACATCAGGCGACATCGTGGATTTGATCACTTTTTTTGGCTTAACATCACAACGAGACGTTATATATAAAGATGGAACTCTATACTTTATAAAATTTGATACAGCTATGGGGCGTCAATTATTCAAGTATAATTCTACCGCTTTGAATGACGTTAATTACAATAAACTTGAATTCCAAATTTACCCTAACCCTACTACTAACATTTTGACCATTAAATCACCAGAGACATTCCAAAGTTGCAATATATTTTCAGAATCTGGTAAAAGCATAATGAATTCCATTGGATCAAGCACAAAAGCAGATATAGATGTAAGTGCATTACAAACTGGTATTTACATTGTCGAAATTCGCTATGGAAATGAAACCGCAACTCAGAAGTTTATTAAGATCTAATAAAGTGTACTTTATATTTTCTGTGCCAACGCTCTCAGATGTCTATCAACATTGAAGTCTTTAATCCTCATAATTTATTTTTTTGTAAATTTAAAGGTGTAAATCTATTTAGGATATTATCAAATATAAATCAATAATCTGTTCGAGTATCTCCTACTTCCTATTCACTTGTTATTCAGTTACTACATTCTCACAATGCGAGCCTTTTGAATATCAGAAATTTACAACTGAAATTCTAGCTAGATCTAGTGGAAATAATAATGATGATCCATTTGTAAGAGGTGAAGAGGTCTTATTTAAATTTAGTTATCATGCTTTTCATGACACTACAAATCGTGTTATTCAAGGTATGATCCCAACGTTTGGTATTGGTTGGGAAATTGATTCTACAGATTTAGATTTATTTGCACCTCGATTTAATGGTCATGTTCCAATTTGGTTAGATAATTCAGATGAATGTGGAGCCAGAGTCAAAAAACATATATCTTCTTTGTGCACCTTTACTGATTCTCATGGAAATTTACAACTATGCAATCTCAATTGCGAAGAATGCCCTTGTACTGACAGCATGAAAACTGGAGATAAGTTACCGTCTGGGTGGTATTGGAATTTTGAACCGGAAGGATGTGCTATGTATGATTCATGTTTAGTGGGACGTTCTTGGGGTATTTGGGGCCCAAATGCATTTGGTTACTTATTTTTTGATCAAGAAATTTTACTAAAAGTAAAAGAATTCGCTTCTATTGATAATTGTATAGAAAGCAATGATCTACAAATAGGATTTCAAGAACTATTTGATGATTTTACGGGGTGTTGGCAACACGAATCTGATGAAATAAGAGATAAATACACCACTCAGAAATGGGAAATTGATTGTAATGCTGAACCTATAATGCACTCTCCTTGAATAAAAACAGTATCTCCCAAGGCTATTGTGGTAGTAGGATAGCTATCCCATTTTGCAGTCTCATCCCATTCTCCAGTTCCAGAAAACGTATAATTGGTTGCTCCAACCTCCGAAATTGGGTACACAATAATCACAAATATGATGCACAAAAAATTAAGTCCTGTCATAATATGTAGAATCAAGTTTCCTAAAAACAAAATTATATTTACTATAAATGAATTAACAGTCCTGTAATGCAGACTTCTAGGATTAGATATTAAAATTGGAGTATTATCAACCGCCATGTTGATGGCACATCCTGCAAGCTAATTTGAAGTCTTGACTCGCCAATTACTCCTTACCACCTATTTTATCAATTGCACCAACTCCGAAAACCTAGTACTCGCATTCAATGATGTTATCTCCAACCAATACATCCCATCAACTTCATCTGATATATCAATACTTTTCTCTAATTCTCCACTTCGGATCACTTCTCCCCTTACGTTATACATTCGATACATTAACTGGACTTTGTTCTCCACGTTAATCCCAATAATCCCACTCGTCGGATTCGGAAAAACCTTAATTTTTGCTTGCTTTAAATCAGCAATTCCAACCGTTAAATCCTCTCCATCACAATCTTCATCAATGTCATTACTTAGAATTTCGATTCCATCTGGATTTATTTCAGAATTTGTGTCATCACAGTCCAAATCATTATCCACAAATCCAGAAGGTTGCATACATGAAACTACTGTGCTATCCAAATCACCAAAACCATCCATATCAATATCTGCATAAAAAGTTAATAGATTAGGGTTTTCACCACTTAGAATGGATGTCGAAATTCCTAGACTTGTGTTATAATAAGAACCACTACCTGTTTGTTCCAATCTCACACCTTTGACTATGTAGGTATATTCCGTGTTGGAGCTCACGCATGGATCAACAAATATATTTTCGTCTGTGACCTCAGCAATAAATTCCCACTGTAAATCCTCCTTTTTCCTGTAGATTATGTGACCATGACTGCCATCAGGACTCGGGTTCCAAGTCAAATGTATATCACCATTTGTAAA
>CAXBGT010000015.1:0-47289 GCA_963975265.1 uncultured Saprospirales bacterium | reverse complement strand
TGAGAAAGAAGCAGTGATGTCATAGCCAAATCTATGCAATGATGCTATAATGGAGCCAATATCTTGTTTATTGATTTTCAGAGTTACTTGCACAATGTTACTTTCTTCTACTGAGGTCAGAAAAGTACTTAAGATAGCTGCGTTCTCTGATTCAACTATTCTAGATATTTCTGCAAGGCTATACTGAGGTTTCGAAGTGGAAATAACTAATATACTGCCTGGTTCAGAAAAAGAAAAACTATTTGCATAATACTGAATCAAATCCTCCATAGATATCAAACCCATATAATTTTCATCTACATCTACTATGGGAATCACCGTAAGTCTGTCGTTTGCCATCTTACTCATCACTTCGAATATATGGTCCGTATCTCTAGCAAATGGTCTGGCAAGTCCAAGGCTATATGAACCTATAGGCTCATCCATGTCATTATTCAAGATAATTTCCTCTGAGATAAGACCTAAGAACTGAGTATCATTAACAATAGGAAGATGCTTCACATGAAAAATACTCATCATAGTGATGGATTCTTCTCCTGTATCGCTTGTGCGCAATGGAGATAATTCGTGTGATATAAGATCTTTCGCAATCAATAGGATTAGTTTCTATTATGTTATAAAGTAAACAATATTTGTAACCATATTGTGTCTTAATTCTGTTAATTTCTTATAAAATGTCAGCTACTAGCGTCTTAGAAGTTTTTTTCGTTCTAGATTGAACTCTTCAGTACTTAACAATCCCTTCTTTCTCAATTCTGCAAGTTTATTAAGCTGAGACAACAATACATCATCTGTTATAACCAATTCTTCGTCTGATTGTTCGTTTCTACTACTTGTAGGTTGGGATGCAGATCGCGCACCTAAATTAAATCCATTTTCCTCAAATTCATCAAACTCTGGTTGAATTCTTACAAAAGCTAAATCATCTTTAGTTTTAATTCTTTCAAAGTCTTTGAAACCTAATTCTACAGCTTTTGATAAATGATAGTAAGCTTTGTCTTTTACTTCTGTCATACTATATGCACAAGCGATATTGAAGTGAAGCGCAATATCATTCTGATTGATACTCAGGCCATGCGAAAAATCTTCTATCGCTCCTTCTAAATCATAATCTTTATATTTTTTAATACCACTATTTTTGAATGGATTTGCTTTCATGACTGAGGATCTTGTTGGTGCTTGTGCTCTTTGTTCTCTTCTTGTGCTTGTAGTTGTTCTATTTCTGCTCTTTTGGACTTGTCGTTCTCTTCTTTGCTCTAAGTAATCATCTTTTCTGTTTGTAGAAGCATATCTGTTATACTTTCTATCGAATGCTTGATCACTCATACTTAAAAACCGTACCGCCTCAAATATTCCAATTAAGAAAAAAATAGGCGCAATTTTAAAACTCGTAGCGATCAACAAAAATATCATGAAAAAGGCAGGACCTTTTTGACGCAAATAGAAACGCTGGCCTCCTACTGCACCTAGAATAAAAGAAATGGCAGCTGCCGTAGTTCTATTACGTCTTGGTTGATATTTTCTAGTACTCATTGTTTAAATTCTTATTCTCAATTAATCTAGACAACTTTTAGCTGAATGATTGTTAGTATATTTTGCATGTCAAGACAGCAATATCGTCAGAATATTCTTTTCCTCCTCTAAATCTATCAATTTCATTTAACAACTCCTCGTTGAATTCGTCAGGACTTCTTTGTTGATGTTCTTTTACAAACTTTTCAATTTTCTCATCATCGAAATATACACCTGATTCATCTTGTAGCTCTGCCAGTCCATCAGTAAATGAAAGAATCATAGCTTCCCCATCAAGATCGATGACACTCTCATTGATATACGGAAGTTTTTCAAAAGCTCCAATAAACGTACTTCCTTGATCTAGTCGGAGTAATTTACCACCATTTACCATCACTGGAGGATAATGTCCGGCATTAATGTATCTCATTGTCTTAAGTTCTGTATCTATTTCAGCTATAAAAAACGTAATAAATTTATCTGCCTTGGTAATCCGATAGACAGACTGATTCAATGCAAAGACAAAGGTCTCCAAATCTCGATATTGGTAGATCAAATTTTGGATCAACGCTTGAAAATTCGCCATCAATAAAGCTGCAGCTACTCCTTTGCCAGAAATGTCTGCAATACAAAACGCAAATCTGTTATCACTGAATTTTATATAATCGAGATAATCACCTCCTACATTCGAGTGAGGCATGTAAATCTTTGAAAGAGCAAAATGTTTCTCTTTGGGTAATGTGTCTGGTATGAGCATGTTCTGGACCTCAGTGGCCAGTTCCATCTCTTTCTTTAGTTTTTCCTGCTCTATTTGTTGTTTAAACAATCTTTTATTCTCAATCGCCACCGCTATGATATTCGTAATTGTGGTTATAAACTGAATTTTGTTATATATATCATCTTTATCCTTTATTCCCCCAATAAGAGAAAAGGCAATGGGTTCACTTTTATGAAATACAGGGATTACTATATCAAATTCATGCAACATCGCATCATCCGCTTCTTTTATAGTATGAAGCCTTTTGTGCTGTAGCAAAAGAGGGATAAAGTGGCTGATTTCTTTCTTTTTGAAGTTAATTGCGCTTGCACATTTCCATCCTAGATCTCCAATAACAAAAAGTGCCATCTTTTCAATTGCCATCTCCCAACTTAGAAAGGACTTATACATATTAAACAACCCCTCAGAAGCTACATTATCATTGATCGCCTGTGTGATGGTAAGAAGGCTTTTGATTTGCAACTGTTTTAGACTCAGTTCTTTTTCTAATTTCTCTAATATAGCGAGTTCTCTATTCATTCATTTCATTTATTACTCATGGTCTGCAAGTTATAACACCATGATAAAAACCAGACAAAAGGGAGTATGATTTCAAAAAGCTAAAATACACTAATTGCCTCTAAAACATGAAAAGGATTAGGAGAAGAGCAAAAAGAAAGAAGCAAAACGAAATATCAAAAGTGGTCTCTGTACTATTTTAACAGAATATTATTCTAAATAATTAACAAAAAATGTTGCATACAATATATAAAGAGTCGATATTTGCACTGTGTAAAATAATATACTGATAACGATCAATATATTTTATTTCTTTGATATGCCATAAAAGCGAATAAACGACCTGAAAAATTGCCAAGGCAACATATTCCATTGGTATATTATAAGACAGCAAAATTTTTGCCTTTTGAAGAAATTAGAACATCAAAAAAGAGTAAGATATTACGCTCATTAAAAAGCAATAATACCCACGAATACGGCAATCAAGAGAACATAATTTGTTCTTTAAATGCCACAAAACCATCATAATAACCAGTTGTGATAAGAATTTTAGAGACTATTTCTATCCCCATAGATATAGTTGATTTTATAATAGTTAAGTCATTTTGTTAATTTGAAAAGCTCCGTCCCCACGGAGCTTTTTTGTTTACATGGTGTTTTCGCACAAATTAAATACTTGCAAACTAGAATATTATGCATCCTCGAAACCAGATTGACTAGATTCCTAACGGTAATTGAACCAATTTTACCAATATTTGCATTCTACAAGAGTAAATGCAATAATATATGAAAATCTTTCAAATTATCTTCCTTTCGATTGTTTCTTTGTCTATAACTTTTGGGCAAGGAATTAAATTTGAGGCAACTTCATTCAATGAAGCAATCACAACAGCAAAAGCAGAAAACAAACTGATCTTCGTAGATGCTTACACTACTTGGTGCGGCCCTTGTAAATGGATGGCCAAAAATGTATTTACGGATCCCCAAGTTGGTGATTTCTACAACGAGTCATTTGTCAACGTAAAGATAGACATGGAAAAAGGAGAAGGTCCGAGACTTGCAAAGTCTTGGGAAATAACTGGATATCCTACTCTCATATTCATTGATAAAAATGGAATGGTGATTCATAGGTCGATGGGTTCTCGTCCTGCTGAGGACTTTGTAGATCTCGGACATGCAGCGAACGACCCTGAAAGACAGATCACAACGATGACAAAGAGATTCGAAGCAGGAGAAAGAAATGAAGATTTCCTCTGGAAATATACAGATGCTATGACCTCTGCTGGTCTAAAAGGGTTCGAAGAAGTGGCTCAAATGTATATGGATACTCAGTCAGATTGGACAACAGAGAAGAATATGAAATTCCTATTTGATTATGCGGATGCTACGATGGATTCTAAATTATTCAAATATACTTTGGATCATAGAGAAGCATTTGAAACACTAGTTGGAAAAGAACAATTTGGCCAAAAGCTAAGTTATGCAGCTGACATAGATAGATCAAAAAATGGAATCGCGAGAGATAATACTGAAGGATTAAAAACACATTATGCGAAGTACTATGATGATAAAACAGCTGAAAATAAAGCAATGATCAGCTATTTTAATCAGCTAATGTACAGTTCTGATCCTGTGGAGCAAGAAAAATTTAAAGCTGAAATTCAGTTATTCCTTGCTGGAAAGCCTGATCTTGGATGGTCATTTTACAATAGCGCCGCTTGGCAAGTCTTCGAAATCACAACAGACCAAAACCTTCTCAAAAAAGCTTCAGAATGGACTGATATTTCCATAAATGACACAAAAAATTCGTTCAACACGGATACTCAAGCTCATATTTTATATAAGTTGGGAAACCTGAAAGAGGCTAGAAGATATGCTTTATCATCTATAGAAATAGCAAAAGAAGAAGGTGCAGATTATAGTGCTACAGAGTCATTGTTGGAGGAGATCGAGAAGTGATTAGCAGATCTGTTATGCGGCTAATGCAAATAATTTCACACCAACATTTTTAAGTAATTCTTTCAGGTCATTTGTAAGTATCTCTTTTTTCAGATTGAGCTCACTTAACATTATGTCATCTTCCTTTTGAGAATTGAGATTGATCATTTCATTTACCTTTTCAAGTGCTGACATCTGGTTCATTGCCTGTGTAGCATTATCACTTGACACAAAATTATGGTTGGCTTTCTAAATCAAATTCATACCTATCCAAAACATATAAAAACATATCTTTGCCCCCTCTAAATAAATTCTCAATATGAGTGATACAAATAGAAAAACGGTCTTGTCATGCATTCAACCTACAGGGGATATGCACTTGGGTAATTATTTCGGTGCTGTAAAGAACTGGGTAGACCTTCAAGAAAAATATGATTGTATATATGGAGTAGTAGATTATCATGCGATGACCATGCCATATGACGTCAAAAAATTAAGAACCAATACTTGGGATATCATCACCAATCTAGCAGCAGTAGGGGTAAAAACGGAGAACCTATTCATCCAATCTCTTGTGCCAGAACATACAGAGTTGGGTTGGATATTCAACTGTTTTTGTGGTGTTGGTGAACTCATGAGAATGACACAATTCAAAGACAAATCTCAGAAACAAGAAGAAGAAAAGACTAATAAATTTATCTCTGTAGGATTGCTAGATTATCCAGTACTACAGACAGCGGACATTTTGATATACAAGGCGGACTATGTACCAGTAGGAAAAGATCAAGAACAACACCTAGAGCTTTCTAGAAACATTGCTGGAAAGTTTAATCATCAAGTAGGTGAAGAATATTTTGTGCTGCCTGAAGGATTATATACTGAGACACCAAAGATCATGTCTACTGCTGACCCATTGCGTAAGATGAGTAAGTCAGCGGGTGAAAAGCATTATATCTCACTTTTCGGCAATTCCAAAAGAATCACTAAGCAGATCAAATCTGCTGTTACTGATACCGGGGAACCATCAGATGTGATGAGCCCAGGTGTAGAAAACCTATTCCGGCTTATGAAAGCTGCAGGAGATCTAGAAAATCACGCTCAACTCATGGATGCTTTTAAAGATGGAAATCTGAGATACGGCGACCTCAAAGTAGCGGTAGCAGAAGCAATCGTAAAGATGACAGACCAATTCAAAGTGAATAGGGAGGAAATCTTACTGGACAAGAAAGCACTTAAAGATCAAGTAAGAGCCAGTTCATTAGAGATAAGAAAGAAAGCGCAAGAAACATTAAGGGAAGTGAAAGATTTAGTTGGTCTATTAAATGTAAGATCGTAATGAAAATCATCGCTACTGATATTACGAATCTGACTGATGCTAGGTATTTTGCAGCATGGGGTGTAGATATGATGTGCTACAATATCGACCCAGACACTGAAGGAAGTCTCTCAATACCTCAATTCAAAGAAATAACAGAGTGGGTAGAAGGACCAATGACAGGAATTAAAATTTCTGGTCTTGCGATACCAGAAACTATGTCAGCAGAAGGATTAGATATCAAAAATGTGATAATAAGTCCATTCATAGATAAGACTGACCTTCCAATATCTGTAGAAAACGTCTATCGGATATGCACATTAGACGAAGGTTGGCAGGATGACGCTAAGTTGATTTTGACCTTATCCAAAGCGGTAGATCAATTATCCAGAGATGAAATTGGTGCAATAAAAACAATCGCTACTGACAAAGAAGTCTACCTCGATGGCATCTTCAAGGCGAATGATTTGGCTAACATCGAATCTTTTGGAGTAACAGGTATTATTCTCAAAGGTGGTGATGAAGAAAAGGTGGGTTATAAATCTTTTGATGAGTTGGATGAAGTCTTGGAGGCGCTGTTTGATTAATAAAAGTGTACTTACAAACCAACTCAACCAACGAGTTTTGCCAATAATTCTAACAATCATTACAGAATAACTCTAGACCGAAGAGTATTCATGCTAGCTCACCGATCACTGCGTGCACGATGATCTTTCTTCAGTGCTTTCGGAATCCTTTATTATCTAGTAGATTTTTCCAACAATAAAATCTAGTTTTCATTACAAAATTAATCTCTACATTTGCACAAATATGAAAAATTCATAATATGAAAATTCTTCAAACGGCAGAGAGAGTATCACACGAAGACATGTCTGACAACTATGTTTTCCAGAGATCACTTCTCGCATATTTAGAAGCCGCTAGAATAGTATCTGGCGATGTATTAGAAATCGGTGCTGGAGAAGGGTATGGAATAAAACATATAGCTCCGAAAGCGAACAAATACTTAACACTAGATAAACATCCTGTACATATCGATCCTGAGTATACAAATGTATCATTCAAACAGATGAACATACCTCCGTTGGTGGGTATCGAGGATAATAGTTTTGACTTTGTCGTTAGTTTTCAAGTAATTGAGCATATAGAAGCAGATGATAAGTATGTGTCTGAAATCCATCGTGTTCTAAGACCAGGTGGAAAATTCATATTAACCACGCCTAATAAAAAAATGAGTATCACTCGTAATCCATGGCATGTTAGAGAGTATACTATTGAAGAACTGATACAGCTTCTAGGTCAAAGCTTCTCCAAAGTAGATGCAAAAGGTGTGTTCGGAAATGAGAAAATCATGGAATATTACAACAAGAATAAAGCATCAGTAAGAAAAATTACAAGATTTGATATTTTTGATTTACAACATAAACTTCCTCGTCAAATATTACAAATCCCTTACGATATACTCAATAGGATGAATCGTAAGAAACTTCTGAACCAAAACAACAACCTTGTTTCAGATATTCACTATGAAGATTATTCTATCAGTGAGGCAAAAGAAGGATGTTTTGATCTTTTCTATGTAGCAACAAAATGAAATAGATAGTTAATCAGTTATACTATCAAACTATCTTACTTTATTATTTGTGATTAAAAAATACTTCCTGTGGATCTCACTAATTTTTGTGATTTCATTGATCTACTCACGGTTTATGGTCTCTGTTTCAATGATCCTAATGGTCTTTTTGGCTATAGCTAAGACTAGAGAGGATTCTCGTTTTAATTTTTCATCATTTCTAAAAAGCGTACCGTATTCTGGTTTACTTCTAGTTTTCATAATGATCCTGACCTCAGGAATTAATAGTGAAGATAATGGCGCCTGGCTACACCAAGTAAGACTTAAGCTTCCTTTTCTAGTTCTTCCTGTTGCTTTTTACATTCTGAAACCTATACCTGAAAAATCTCACCGCTGGATTCATTATGGACTTATTGGCGTATTATTAGCAAGCTCATTTCAGGTAATTGCTAATTATTTTCTAGATTATGAAGCGATAAGTAATGGCATAAACAGAGGGAAATCAATACCTACTCCGATAGATCATATCCATTACAGTGTTATTCTAGCATATGCTACAGTTTCTTGTTTTGTATTAGGCATTTTAGAGCCTATTAAAAAGTGGAAAATAATTCTGTTTTTTATGGGTTTGTTTTTATTCGGATATTGTCACTTTTTATCTGTGCGAACTGGTTTGGGATCATGTTATGCTGGTATTGGGGTTGCCTTGATATGGTATGTGATATCGAAAAAAAAATATCTCATCGGATTATCAGTTGCTGCACTAATCGTAATACTTCCGTTTGTAGCTTATCATACGATCAAGCCATTTCACAATAAGGTGCAATACATGATGTGGGATATCGAACAATATCAAAAAGGCAATGGCAAAAATTATTCTGATTCAGAAAGGCTGATGTCTTATGAAATTGCTATAGAATTGATAAAGGATGCGCCAATGGTAGGACATGGAATTGGTGATCTCAGACCACTGACAACACAAAAGCACAAAGAAAAATACGGAAAGAAAGAAAAATATATCTACCCCCATAATCAGTATCTATTTATACTTACTGCCGTCGGGACAATAGGTGCACTGATTTTCTTTTTTGGATTGTTTTGTCCTCTCTTTTTTGCTGAAGACAGAAACATATTCTTAATCTTGATTTTTGTGATGATGATGCTTTCCTTTTTGGTAGAAAATACGATTCAAAGGGCAGTGATAACAGCATTTTTTCTGTTTTTCATCCTCTTGAATTTAGGAGTAAAATTCGGTTCTGTGCAAGAAAAAATTAATGAATAATTTACATCCACTTTCGTTTATCTATTTCGATTCTATACAGAAATTCATCCATTATATTCTGAGCAATTCCATTATCAATATATGGAATACCAACTTTACCCGATGCAGTATGCACTACTAGGTTTGCGAGTCCATTTCTTCTTTGATATGGCGATTGCTTTTTGGATAGCGATTGGATTTTATAGATAGGTAGTAACTCTGTTTTATCTCCATAAGTACCCCCTCTAATGACCAGCATCTCTTTATTGAACCCATACCTCTTCTTACGGTAAGATAGGTAGAAAGAGAACACAATAAGTGCCCCTAAAGCTCCAAAAAGGATGGCTTGTGTGTTCTGATCTAGAAATAGTAATAAAGAAACCAACCCAATAAAGAAAAGCGATATTATCCCTCCATTTCGATAGAAATAACGTTTATCTATCGGTGAATAATTGATGCCCGATAGCGCACTTTTACCATACAAAGTGTTTTTTACAAGTTCAATATGTTCATCTTTACAACTTGGTATTTTGATGGATGTTTTCTTGTTTAACACAATGCTCGAAGCTTGTTTAAGCCTAAGGTCTTTGATTCCGATCAGTTTTTTGAGAGGATTATCACTCCAAGACACAACTTGGATTTTATGATCAAGTGCAGAAACATCCTTTTTAGTAAATAATCCTCCATTGATCTTAAATCCGTTTTCTGACCTCATGAATTTCAAATCATAGTTTGTGATAACCATTTTAATCATAGAAATGAAAAAGGACAAGAAAAAGAAAATAAAAATTGCAATACCTATTAATATTAGCCCACTATTGACTTGGGACATGACAGTTTCTTCTATTTTGTCATTGAATATATCTTCATGCATTCCCATCTCATCAATACTCGACCATATCCACCACATGAATGCTAAGATAATTCCACCTGATCTTAGATGATTTTCTACAGCTCCCGCTTTTATCAAGTCTTTCACATCGAGCTGCATGATGGTCTTAAATGCTGGAGACCCTTCATCTTCTAATCCATCAATCAATAGGGAAGGTTCATTGCCCTTACTAACTTGTTTTTTCTTCGAAAGAAGTAAATTTCTAAGACTTTCCGCTTTTTCATATGATATCGCGTGAAATTCGAATTCCGCCTTTGCAGATCCTGCAGTATCGATTTTTAGTCTCACTACATTAAATACTCTATGGATAATGTTCTGTTCAAAATTTATCGTTTGAATCCTATCAAATGGAACATTAAGTTTGCTCCGTTTGAAGACACCACTTTCAATAATCAACTCATCATTGTTGATATAAAAATAATACCTGAAATAGTTGATGATAGAATAAATCATACCCAACCCTGCAAAAACAGAAATCCCAATTAATATTGTTCGGCCCTTACCTCCAGAAAATCCTTTGCCTACAAAAAATAATAGAATAAGAGGCAATGCTTGTCGAACCAATATTCTATACGTTTTAAGTATGATCAATAAAATGGCTACTGCTGATTGTCTGGTTGGTTCCGAAAAATTATTTTCTAGATCATTCTTCTTCATCGATACCTGTTTTGATCACAATGAAGTCCTTGATTCTTGCTGCAGATTCCGGAGAAAGTCCCGAAATAGACAGATCGCTTGATGCTCCTCCTGCAGTAAATATTTTCAACTCGGCAAGATTATAAAATCGATCTATAGGCCCTTGTGATACTTCACAATGCTGCACTCGATTGAAGGGGATAACAATAGACGACTGCCAGAAAAGTCCACTATTGTAGACTATATCTTTTTGTCTTATTGCGTAACTTTTTCTCTGAAATTCGTAATAGATAAAAGCAAACGTAATAAGAGTTAGAATACCCAAGCCAATCCAAATGTAAATTCCAAAATCGATCATCCACTCCATTTCAAAAATAAAACGTAATGCCAATGACGCTATGAAGCCAATTCCATAAAATAGAACACTCCAAATTATATCAGCTTTAAGTAGGTTCTTCTCAAGTGGGCTATATTCCAGTATTGCCATTTTTGGCAATTCTAAGGGATAAATTTGCTCATTCGAAAATTCTGGTTCAAGGTTAAACGTATCCTCCTCTTCTAAATATGGTGTCATATATTTTGCTTCTAAAAGCAATATAACTCAAATGCAAATAGATAGCAGACTATTTCGATTAGAATATTGAATTTGGAGACCAATCAAACCCATGCATTAGCCACAAGAATACCAGATGTTTTTGGCTTTTACCTATTGCATCAATTCAAACGTTCCTGCAAAGTACCCTGGTCGTTTCATTGTACTAGATGCTTTCCATTTTTTACTTACGATTATCTTCTCTTGCGGATTGTACAAGAAGATCACAGGTTGATCGTCATACATTACTTTTTGTAGGTCCTTATAATATTGAGATCGTTGATCATCATCCTGAGTCGACCTGATCTTATTTATCAAATCATCAGCTTTATCTGATCTATAACTTACATCATTTGATTTGGCTGGATCATCATTTTCACTATGCCACTTCGAATATGGGTCGTCAAGTGCTAGGTCTTGTCCGAGTACGGAAGGAATTAGATCATAATCTCTTTTCTTTAGGTTTTCTCGTTTGGTATCACTCCATTTCTTAGTTATGATATTGATTTTAATATTTACCTTTTTTGCATTTTCTTGCATCAATAAGCCAATATTTTTACTGAGTTCTGAACCTGTAATATGTATATCAAGATCCATTTCAATCTTATTACCATTTATTTTTTTATCAATGACACCATCATTATTTGTATCCTTCCATCCTTCGTTTGAGAGAATTACTTTTGCGCCCTCTATGTCAAAGGCGATCGGTGTTAAGTCATTATTATAGTATCCTTTCTTCTCATTTATAGATCCCACTGTCTGCCTGCCAAGTCCACCTTCTAGAATATTTATCAGTTTGGGTATATCGACTAATTTGGCCAAGGCTCTTCTTACATCTGGATCAGATAATTCTGGCTTAGAGTTATTTATCGCTATGTAATATAATTTCATTAATTCTGGTGTGAAGTATTGAAAATCATCTTTATAAGTTTCATTCTCCTTTAGGTCAAAAAATGTGTTACCACTCATGTTGGCGAATACATCAATATTTCCCTCTTTCATCTGACTGATGGTTGCCGTCTCGTCCGCTATAAAGTGAAATTTCAGCTCGTCAGGCTTAGCCATTAATGAAGGGATATTTGTATCCTTTGCCCAATAGTTTTTCTTCTTTTCCAACGTAATATACTGATTAGAGATCCACTCTTTCAAGCGATAAGGACCAGCACCACTTATACTTTCTCTAGTAAATTTCACACTATTAAACGCCTTTGCAAAAGCGCCTAACTTTGGATTAGCATCGATTAGGTCTTTTGCTTTTTCACTATCCATCTCTGGAATTGATATCTCAGCCATAGCATTCTCCGAATCATAGTGATATTGCGGGTATATTTCTACCGTTACCGCTAGTTCTTTAGCTAAGATGTAATAATCTTTGAAGTAAAAGGTTGCTTTTTTAGGGTTCTTGGGGTCCACTTTTACATCGCTGACCCATTGCATATATGATCGATATCCTGCCGCATTCGTGTTTGGATGCTTGATCGCCTTCAGAGTAAAAACAACATCTTTGGCTGTGATTGGACTCCCATTGTCCCATTTTGCTTCTTCTTTTATCTCTACAGTATATTGTGTCCCCCCTTTATACGGTCCATCAGTTATTGGTTCACCATCAGGAATCGCTTTAATAAGAATTGGACTCAGTTCATATGTGTCTGGATCAAAATCTGCCATTGGTGCAAATATATTGTGAAAGACAATTCTCTCTGTTGATCCCGGAGTTAATAAAGGATTAAGCATTGTCGGTTCTTTCAGCATGGCTATATCCAACACATTATCAGCAACCTTTACTGAGCTGTCTTCTTTGCAGGAAAAAAGAAAAATAGAGCAAATCGTGAAAATAAATATTGCCTTTTTGTTCATGGTGGGTATTTGTAGAAGTGTTCTTGCAAACCTTGCAAGGCTAAAAATAGTCAATATATGCATTTCACCAAGTAGAATTCGGCTAACAATAATTTAGATCATTTGGAAAGATAATATCTAAAAAGTTGGATTCATCTTAAGTGAAGGAAGCAAATTTAATAATAATAACATCTAAGGGGTATGCATGAAATAAGAATACTTCGTTTCTTTGTGCTATGGGAATACTATTAATTTATGCCGCGATATCAATCTGTTTTTCTTTTCTATGTTCAATCTGGGAGGCAGTACTTTTAAGTATTACTCCTTCATTCGTAAATACAGAATTACAAAAAGGATCATCATTAGGAAAATCACTTGACAAGTTCAAGCAAGATATTGACAGACCTCTCTCCGCTATTCTTACTTTAAATACGATTGCACATACACTAGGCGCTATTGGTGTAGGGGCCGCAGCGACAAAAGTGTTCACTGACTGGTCACCTGTTGGAGGACTCATATCTTGGGATTTAATAGTAGCTGTTATTATGACATTACTTATCTTATTTCTATCAGAGATTATCCCAAAAACGATAGGTGCTAATAACTGGAAGAGCTTGGCTCCATTCACGGTGAAGTCACTTACCTTTCTTCTTAAAGCATTAGCTCCCTTAATCTGGGTTTCCCAATTGATCACCAAAAGATTCAAAAAAGAAAAGGGGAAGGGAGTACTTACAAGGACAGATTTCTTAGCTCTTGCGAATGTAGGTATAACCAGTGGGGCACTCGAAGAATCAGAATCATCAATCATATCTAATTTATTGGGTATGGACACACTTAAGGTTCAGGACGTCATGACTCCTAGAACTGTCATGCAAATGAAGGATGAAAACATAACCATGGAAGAATATTATAATAATCATAAGCCTATGAGGTTTTCTAGAATTCCGATCTATAGTGGAAAACCTGACTCAATTATCGGCATGGTGCTTAAAGATGAAATCCTCACCAATATGGTAGAAGGGAATAAAGACCATACATTAGCAAGTATCAAACGGGAGGTCAAAATGATCAACCAAGACAAAACCCTCAAAGAATTATTTGAATTCTTGACAGATGAAAATACCCATCTTGCAATAGTTCATGACAACTATGGAAGTGTAACAGGGGTCGTTACAATGGAAGATATGCTAGAAACAATACTGGGAATGGAAATAGTAGACGAATCAGATAAAGTGGCTGATCTACAACTGCTCGCTCGAAAAAGTTGGGAAGAACGCGCTAAAAAGCTAGGAATCATAAATTAATACAACCCCAAACAGACTATAAGAATTTAATAAAATGGCTAAAAATAAGAGAAAGAATACTGCTTCAAAAACAAAAACTAAGTCTATAATAAAACCCATTAAGAAGGCGGCTGTGGAGACAATTCCTTTTTACGACTCTAGCTTTTGGAAAAAGAATTGGTGGAAAGCACTCATTATTTTTCTTCTACCCTTTGCACTTTATTACCAGTCAACCAATTTCGGTTATGTCTTAGATGATCAAATTGTTGTCTCTGAAAATAAATTTACAAAAAAAGGATTCGAAGGCATTGGCGATCTATTGACAAATGAGAGTATGACCGGTTATTTCGGCGAACAGAAAGACCTCGTAGAGGGAAACCGATATAGGCCCCTATCTCTTATTACTTATGCTATAGAATATGGTGTTGTTGGGAACCTGAAACCAGGACTAAGTCACTTTATCAACATTTTACTTTATGGTTTGACCGGCTTGTTATTATTCAGAGTATTGACTATGATGCTTAGAAAAAGGACGGCTGTCACTTGGTGGTTGGCAATTCCCTTTTTGACGAGCCTCCTATATATCGCCCATCCTATCCATAGTGAAGCTGTAGCAAATATTAAAGGAAGAGATGAGATAATGGCTTTGCTGTTTTCCTTAGCTACATTATATGGTGTACTCCGTTATATGGACAAAAAGAATATCGTATGGTTAATTTCCTCATGCTTCTTATTCTTTTTAGCTTTGCTCTCAAAAGAAAATAGTATTACATTTTTAGCTGTCATCCCATTAACTACCTACTTCTTCTCAGACTACAAATGGAAACCTAATTTTATCGCTTTAGGAGCACTTACTATTACAACTATTGCCTATTTAGGACTTAGATTTAGTGCCGCCGGTGTTCCAGAGTTTGGTAGTGAAATCAATGACCTCATGAATAATCCTTTTTTGGGTATGAAAGGAGGTGAGAAGCTAGCAACGATCATGTTTACCCTATACAAGTATATACAACTATATATTTTCCCACATCCCCTATCTCATGATTATTACCCTTATGCCATTCCTGTTGTAGGTTGGAGTGATTTCAGGTCTTTGGGATCCCTTTTCCTTTATCTCGGACTTGGAATATGGGGTATAATGGGACTAAAAAAGAAAAAGCTTTCGAGTTATGCTATCCTATTCTTTCTCACAACATTGACAATAGTATCTAATATAGTAGTCAACCTGGGTACTTTTATGAACGAGCGTTTTATCTATATGGCATCTGTTGGATTAGCATTGCTTCTCTCATATCTATTAAGTGAAAAAATAGGAAAATGGAAAGGTAATACTGGTGTAATTATCGCCTCCGCTCTTGCTGGGATAATGTTCGTAGGATACTGTGTGAAAACCATTACGAGAGTACCAGATTGGGAAAGCGCACTTTCGCTAAATAAATCCGCAGTAAAAAACGGAACCAATAGCGCTCGTGCCAATTCTTTCATGGCTACGGCTCTTTATAATGAAGGAAAAGAGAGCACTTCTGCAGATAAATGGGAAAAACTACAGCAAGGTTACGACTATGCTACCAAAGCAGTAAAAATCCATCCCACATATCAAAATGGAAATTTGATGAAAGCCGGAATTGCTGCAGAATTATACAAAAATGATAGAGATGAAAAACTGCTCTTGAGTCGGTTTGCTGAAGTCATGAGAAAACGCCCCGATGTAGCATATATTAATGAATATATGGAGTATCTTGAAGATAGAACAAGTGACATGGATTACTTACTCAATTGGTATGTAGATGTAAGTATCAACGATGTATTGAACAGAGCAAATCAACCCAAATGGGCTCTCCATTATCTAAATAGAGCATACTTACTCGATAAATCCAACAAGAAGGTATTAGAGGGTATCTCATTGGTTTATAGTGTCCTTGGAGATGCTGAAAAATCTAATTCCTTTAAGATAATGGCTCAGCAACAAAATTAATATGGAACAGAATCTACTCAATAATATAGCGCTTACCATGGTACCTGATGTTGGTCCGGTAATTGCTAAATTATTGATCAGTTATTGCGGAAGCGCAGAAGCCGTATTTAAAGCATCAAAAAGAGAATTGTTAAAGATTCCAGGAGTAGGCCAAAAGACTGTTGAAAAATTAATTTCTTCTAATACTTTTGGAAGAGCTGAAGTGCAACTCAAATTCCTATCCAACAATAATGGCAAAGCAGTAGTTTTTCATTCGGATGAATACCCTCAAAGGCTCAAACACTTCGACTCATCTCCGCTGGTTTTATATCTAAAAGGAGAAATGAACCTAAACCATAAACGAACTGTGGCTATAATAGGAACTCGAAAGCCAACAGAACAAGGAAAAATCAACTGCGAAAAACTAATTGAAGGCTTGCAAGATTATGGGGTACAAATTATTTCTGGCCTCGCATTTGGTATAGATACTTGTGCCCATAAAAAGTGTGTGGAAACCAACACCGAAACCATAGGTATTATGGGGCATGGTCTGGATATCCTTTATCCAGCAGAGAACAGGAAGTTAGTTAGTAAAATGATCAAAAATGGAGGTGTCTTGACAGAGTTTCCTACAAATACCCGTCCTGATAGAGAAAACTTCCCTATGCGAAACAGAATTATTGCTAGCATGAGTGATGTGATAGTAGTTGTAGAAAGTAAAAGAAAAGGAGGATCAATAATCACAGCAGAATTTGCAAATAATTATAACAAAGATGTATTTGCAATCCCAGGAAGAACGACTGACGAAGTATCTGAAGGATGCAATAAACTAATCAAACAACACAAAGCAAATCTTCTCGAATCGGCAGCTGACATCAGTTACATAATGAGATGGGATGAAACGGACAAGTCTAGGGTAGTGCAGAAAGCTCTGTTTATTGATTTCAATGACGAAGAACAAAAATTGATCGACATTCTGAAAGAGAAAGATTCAGTAACTGTGGATGAATTCAGCCATCTGTTAAAGCTCCCACCTTCGAATCTTGCCAATATGCTATTAACTCTTGAATTTAAGGGGGCAATCCGTTCATTGCCTGGTAAAAAATATATCTTGAGCTAATTCTAATAAATTCTAAACTATGAAAAAATATACGTCCGTATTTTTAGTGCTCGCAGTAGCTTTCTTTTCTTGTGACACCAGTAAGAGAGCTGTCATTACTTCTCAGCCACAAATAGTAGAAAAACCGATCACACAAGTAGTTAAAAAAGCAAAAAATATAATCTTCATGGTTGGTGATGGAATGGGAATCACTCAGATCAGTTCGGGATTATACAGTAATAATAATCAACTTAACCTAGAGAGAATCAACACAATTGGCCTTCATAAATCTTATTCCTATGATGATTTGATTACCGACTCCGCAGCTGGAGCTACAGCTTTTTCATGTGGAGTAAAAACATACAATGCTGCCATCGGTATGGGACCAGATACTATTCCTATACTAACCATCTTAGAAGAAGCAGAACTAAAAGGCTTAAAGACTGGAATGATCGCAACATCAACTATTGAGCACGCTACACCTGCTTCGTTTGCAGCACACAATCGGCACCGAAGTAACTATGAAGAGATAGCTCTTGACTACTTAGATTCAGGGTGTGAAATTCTTATTGGTGGAGGTCAAAAAAGCTTTGACAGAAGAGATATGGACGAAAGAAACTTAACAAAAGAATTTACCAAAAAAGGGTATACTGTTGTAAGTCACGTGGACAAAACCATAAACGATATAGATATGACGGATGTGGAGAAGTTGTTATTCTATACAGCAGACTCTTCACCACTGCCCGTATCCCAGGGCCGTGACTATTTAAAACCCGCATCAGAATTGTCTATTGAGCACTTGGATAAAAACAATGAGGCCGGATTTTTTCTATTAATAGAAGGTTCTCAGATCGATTGGGGTGGACATGCCAATGATGCTAATATGATCATCACTGAAATGATAGACTTCGATAACACAATCGGTGCTGTTCTTGACTTCGCAGAGAAAGACGGCAACACACTTGTTGTCATTACTGCTGATCACGAAACAGGTGGTTTTGCGATCCAGAAAGGATCAAAACTAAATGATCTAAAGACAGCATTCACATCAGACTACCATACGGGAGATCTTATTCCTGTATTTGCTTTTGGACCGGGAGAGGAAGACTTCAATGGCATTTATGAGAACACCGAGCTCTATCATAAGATGAGAGAAGCTTTTGGTTGGGAAAGTAAAAAAGACTAAGGATTATTGTGATTTCTTAGTGTTAGACCACATTACAAGACACTGATTCTCCATATCAGTCATCTTATCTTGATCTTCTTCGGTCTTGTCACCATAACCTGCCATGTGGAGTAATCCATGTGCCATAACTCGCAGGAGTTCTGATTCAAATGTAGTTTTATACTCTGTAGCATTATCTCTCACCCTATCAACAGAGATGAAGATATCACTTTCTATTTCGTGCCCCTGTTTATATGGGAATGTAATAATATCCGTGTAATAATCATGGTTAAGATATGTCTTATTAATATTCAATAAATAATCATCACTGCAAAATATATAGCTAAACTGAGAGATCGTTTTATCTTCTTTGCTAGCAATATCAAGTAACCAAGCAGTGAGTTTTTCTTCTGATGGCAGGTCAAATTCTATTTCTTCTTTGTGAAAGGTTATGGACATGTGTTATTTGTAATGAAGTGACAAAGGTATATGTTTTCTATGTATGCACATACTTTGCTGGCACATGATCCGTCAACCATACTCCATTTTCAGATAAAAAGAACTTATAACCATCCGCAGCCATCTTTTGTGCAGACACTTTCAAGATCAAGGGGCAACCTCTCCTTCTACCCACATTCTCGGCAGTAGCTGTTTCGTGAGAGAGGTGTACATGTTGTCTGGTCATACTATTTAGCCCATTTCGTTTGATTAAGTCTAAATACTTTTCAACAGTTCCATGATATAATATTTCTGGAGGATCTACCCCCTTAAGCTCTACATCTACTATAACACTATGCCCTTGATTTGCTCTTATTTTATCACCAGTACCATTGAGAGAAAACCGCTTTTTGTTATTTTCCTCAACTGCTTTCTTTAATATCACGAAGTCGACTTTTTTACCTTTTGCTTCTAATCCATTTAGGACATCTTCTACATTTGCCCATCCATTCTTATCAAGGGTCAACCCAATGCCTCAGGTTTATGTCGCAGTGCTAAACTCAGAAGTTTTGACATATCATATACTAGTTTCATTCTCTATATTTTAGGTATTCTCTTTTTACACGTTGAAAATCGTTATCAGAAAAACAGACAACTTTTACTTCTTCTAGAATATCTGTTTGCATCAAAAAAGAGACAATACTAAATCTTTGAATTGCTGTAGCTCTATCAAAAGGGAACCGAAATGCTCCTGTGCTGATATTAGGAAATGCTACTGCTTGAGCTTTTATTTCTTCTGCCATAAGCATACTGTTATTGTATGCGTTGCATAATTTTTCATCTTCATTTTTATCTCCTCCATACCATACTGGACCTACAGCGTGTATTACATACTTGGCTGGCAAATCATAGCCTGAAGAAACTCTAGCCTCTCCTGTTTTACATCCCCTATATTTTGCACAATACATTTTTAGTTCCGGACCAGCCGCCCTATGTATGGCACCATCAACTCCTCCTCCTCCAGTGAGCGACTTATTTGCTGCATTCACTATAGCATCTACATTAAGGTTTGTGATGTCTCCCTGTATCACTTCTACATTATTCATTCCTTTTTTAATGGAATCTCTGACTTCCATAAGTATTATTCCTAACATATTCTTCCCAGTTCCATCACCTCCATCAGCCCAATAGGAATCATTCTTGGTATGTTCTACAAGATAATCATTCCCTGTAGACAAAAGAGTATCGAACAATTCTTGATTCTGGGTTACTTTAGCAAAACAGCATTCCTCATAATATCATCCTTTACATCATCCCAGTCCGGACGAAGAGGAAGGTTTCTATCTCTACCAAATGTAGCTACATCCATAGGTGATCTAGTTTCTCTTGCTTTAGTCTGTAACTTTGCATCTAGGAACTTCATTGCCTGAAAGTAGTGTTCACTAGTTCTCCATTCTATACCATCAATAGTTATTGGGTGAGAAGAAAAGTTTGAAAAGCACCCATAGTCGTCTCTTGTTCTATAAAAGTTTATTGTTTTCATTTTATCTTAATTTTCAAACTCGTTTATAAATGGTGTTATAAATTTTTCGTTTTTCGAATAGACAGCAAAAACTATCTCCTCAATTACATTCTTAAAGTCGTCCTCTAATACTTCTCTAAAGTATCTAGCCATATCGATTGGGTCATTTCTAAATACCCCACAACCCCATGCTCCAAGTACTAATATTCTATGATTGTTGGAGTGGGAAATAGCCAAGACTTTAGATATTCTTCGCTTCATTACTTTTTCTATTTCTCCCATTCTTGCAGGCTCTCGATGTATAACAACTCCGGCATTTACTGCTGGAGCTGTAATTACGGATGCACAGATGAGTACATCCATATTCTCACCATTCTCTTTTTTGAAGATCGGTGTTTCTGGAGTATATATCATGTAATCTGTATAAAAACAGGATTTCTGTTTCTTATTTGTTTCATAATATTCAGCGCATTCCAGCAACTATGGGTACAAACCACTTGCTCTAGCTATACTTTCTTCCTATGCCTGACTTCCTCCTAAGAAGCCTCCACCAGGATTTCGTGCAGAAGCAAAATTTAAACATAGAACTCCTTCCTTTCCTTCGTATTTTAGTCTTCTCACACAGTCTAGTGTACTTTCACTAGTTACAGAAATTGTAGTTCTCTTTCTCTCACCCCTCACTCCTGATGCCAAAATCATGTCTGACATACTTGGTGAGTAGCATATTGTCCCCTCTACTGAATCTATTAACTCTTGGTCGATTGATATTTTATTACCATCTAAAGCAATGAAATTTCTTTTCTCTAATATCTCTAAAGTATGATCGGCAATCGACTTATTTTTATTTCTCTTTTTATCCATTGTAATAACTATGCATTGATTTACATAAACACTATTGCGTTAATTATACGCAAATGTATATTATGTGTATTAATAACGCAAATAAAACAAGCCTTTATTTTTTTATATAGAATATTTCAAGACGTTTATTCTCTTATATTAAATGGTAATACACAAGAAATTGAAAACTAAGAATCGATCTTGATGTCACTTAATTGGTGAACCTCCCAAATATTAACAAGTCTATTACAAAATCGAAACATAGAATTTTGATATAAGACCATTACTTTCGATCGACAAACAGAATCAAAATGCAACAAAGGCCGACCTTTGCATGTATACAAAAAGCTCCGTGGAAATGAATCCACGGAGCTCTGATTATTGCCAATTAGCCGCCCTTGGGTAACTAATTCTTTATCATTTTACACCTTGCACAAGTAGAGAAACTTCTTCACCTAATACTTCAACAAACCCTTTATTGATGTTGAATATTTGTTTCTCACCTGTTCCAGTTATTATTCTCACTTCTCCAGCTACTAGACTAGATACTATAGGTGCATGACCTTTTAATATCTCAAACTGTCCATTAGTGCCTGGAACTTTCACAGATTCTATACTTCCTTGGAAGATTTCTTTCTCTGGTGTTAGTACTATTAATTCCATAGTTTAAAGATTTCGAGATTTCGAGACAGTGAGACTCCAGGACAGCTTTCGATTTCTCGAACCCTCGAACTCTCGACTTCTCATTATCTCTTATTACGCTTCCGCTAACATTTTTTTACCTGCCTCAATTACTTGCTCGATGTCACCTTTCAAGTTGAAAGCTGCCTCTGGGTACTGATCCAACTCTCCGTCCATGATCATGTTAAAACCTTTGATCGTGTCTTCGATTGGTACTAATACTCCTACAAGTCCTGTAAATTGCTCTGCTACGTGGAACGGTTGAGATAAGAATCGTTCTATTTTTCTAGCTCTATATACTATATTTCTATCTTCATCAGAAAGCTCTTCCATACCAAGAATCGCGATGATATCCTGAAGTTCCTTGTATCTCTGAAGGATTCTTTTTACTTTTTCTGCAGTATCGTAGTGCTCATCTCCAATGATTGCAGGGTCCATTATTCTTGATGAAGAATCCAGAGGATCCACAGCAGGATAGATACCTTTCGCGGCGATCTTTCTATTTAATACTGTCGTTGCATCCAAGTGAGCAAATGTTGTTGCTGGTGCTGGATCCGTTAAATCATCTGCAGGTACGTATACCGCTTGTACTGAAGTAATCGAACCTCTCTTAGTAGAAGTAATTCTTTCTTGCATCAGACCCATCTCTGTTGCAAGTGTAGGTTGGTACCCTACGGCTGATGGCATCCTTCCTAGTAAGGCAGACACCTCAGATCCTGCTTGAGTAAATCTAAATATATTGTCAATAAAGAATAGGATATCTTTTCCACCTTGTGGGTCAGACAAGTCACCATCTCTATAATATTCTGCAATTGATAATCCAGAAAGTGCTACTCTTGCTCTTGCCCCAGGAGGCTCATTCATTTGACCAAATACGAAAGTCGCTTTAGACGTCTTTAATAACTCTCTATCTACAGACTTCAAATCCCATCCACCTTCTTCCATGGAATGCATGAACTTCTCACCATAGTTGATGATACCGGCTTCTAGCATTTCTCTCATAAGGTCATTTCCTTCTCTTGTTCTCTCTCCTACACCTGCAAATACTGATATACCATCGTACCCTTTTGCAATGTTGTTGATCAACTCTTGGATAAGTACAGTTTTACCTACACCGGCTCCTCCGAAAAGACCAATTTTTCCACCTTTTACATAAGGCTCGATAAGGTCGATTACTTTGATACCTGTAAATAGGATCTCAGTATCCGTAGAAAGATCTTCATATCTAGGCGGCTTCTGGTGGATAGATCTTGTATTCTTAGTTTTATCCAAGTTTCCAAGACCATCGATTGCGTCACCTGTTACGTTAAACAATCTACCTTTGATCTGCTCACCAATTGGCATAGATATTGGAGCACCAGTATCGATTACTTCTGTACCTCTTGTCAATCCATCAGATGAATCCATGGCAATAGCTCTTACGCTGTCCTCTCCAAGGTGTTGTTGTACTTCGAATACTAAATCATTTGCATTGTCTCTTTTGATTACAAGTGCATTTAAGATTTCAGGCAATTGTGATCCTTCCTGAGAAAAGCTTACATCTACTACAGGTCCGATGATTTGCTTGATTTTCCCGATATTAGCCATAGTGCTATAGATATTTAAGTTATATAAATTAAGGCTTTCTGATTTTTGGTGCAAAGATATGGAAATCCTTATAAAATAAGGGTACAAATTACTTAGTTTATCTTGTGTTTACAAAGTGTCTGCTGTTTCATGTTTTTGCATTAATATGTTCGCTGTTAGTTATTTATTTTAGAATATGTGATATGTTATTCTTGACTTGACGGAATCAAGATTTATTCTGTCAGGTGATTAGGTTTGAATTAACACGATTTGGTATCTATATTGCATCTACATCAATCACTATATGATGAAATACCTCCTTATTATATTTTTCTTTTTGAGTATGCAATTCTTACAAGGTCAGACACTGGAATTCGGAGTTGGAATCTCAAAAACAGACTTTTCAGTCGATGATGACCCCAGGTTTAATAATGACTCAAATTCGAATATGGGACATGAAATGTTTTTTGGAATCGCCGATATAAAATTTGGACTCAAAGAGCTTGACGGTGTTACAGGAAGCTTTACTATTTGTCTGAGTAATTCGATTGGAAAATTTCGTTCATCTTCTGGTGGAAATGCTAGACTATCTACCTTTTTGTAGAAACCAGCAAAAGAAGCCTTAATATAGGATTTTATCCAGCAAATTTAGATGTCTACAAAAGGCTAAAATGAATGTTGGATTATTATATTCTAGATTACTAGCTAGTAAAGTTACTGGTGGTATCAGTTATACAGGGGCAGCAGCAATTAATTTTACAGATAAAAAATTTGAGGACGTCGAAAATATTCTAACAAAAAACCAAATAGGTTTTTCTTTGAGATTGGCCTATAAACTCTAATTAACGAATACGGTTGAGTTACTACCTCAAATATGTACTTTATTGGAGTTAGCAGTGAACTAAATGGGTATGGTGGCGGAATTAGTGTTCAAAAGCTCTTTTTAGGTATTGGCATACAGCAGGCAATATAGAAAACAATTTTCAGCAAATGAACTATATCTCCCAATCCATTCGTTATCAGACTGTAATTAAGATGTAGTAGTCGAATAACACATTTATTACATGAGTTTTAAGGTTGGGAATTCCCCAGGTTCCAAACCAATTATAAAATAAGAATTATGAAATCATTACTAATCGCTTTAGTGACATTTGTCTCTATGGGCCTGTCAGCACAGACAGAAGTAGACTTTCTAAATGCTGTAGGTAAAAAAGATCTATCAAGTGTTGGGGCTTACTTAGCGCCAACCGTGTCTTTTTGTATAAACGACAATCAAACTAAAGTAAGCAAAGCAACTGCCATAGAAGAATTAAAAAAGTTCTTGTCTACAAAAAAGATCCAAAAATTTAAAATCCTGCATAATGGTAAGTCTTCTGATAAGGCCTCAAGTTATAGGGTTGCAAGAATCACAACCCAAGAAGGTACATTTCGAGTTTTTGCCTATTCTGAAAGTTCTGGTGGATCGTCAAAAGTGGTAGAAATTCGAATTGATCCCATGTAAGGCAAACATTAGGATTTATTTAATGGCCACGTCAAACTGTGAATTATCACTGATTGTCAATGGCTTACAACATATCTAAAAAAGAAAATATGTTTTTTTGAGCATCAAGCCTTTCATCTTTGGATATAACCTCATATATTGCATCATATTTAATTAACAAAAAAGCAATTCGCCTATACATTACATTTTACACTAAGAATACTTAATCAGATTATTATTTACCTAACCGATTAAAAGTGTAGAGCTATGAATGTATGTGAAATGAAGGACCAAGAGTTAATTAAAACCTACCTTAAAGGCAATGATAAAGCCTTCGAAATTCTCTTAAAAAGACATAAAGACAAAATTTATACATCAATCTATCTTTTCGTTAAAGATACTGAGATGGCTAATGATATATTCCAAGATGTATTTATCAAGATCGTAGATACGCTGCGAAAAGGAAAATACAACCATGAAGGAAAATTCTTACAGTGGGCTATGAGAATATCATACAATATGTGTGTTGATAATTTCAGAAGAAACAAAAGAAGAACCAAGGTTTCGTCAACTGAGACATTCGATATATTCGATGTATTAGAATCTAAAGATGATAACATGGAGACGACTATGATCAAGTCGCAAATGCACAAAAAAGTAAGAAGCCTAGTAGATGAGTTACCCCCAGAGCAAAGAGAGGTAGTAATCTTAAGACACTATGCTGATATGAGTTTCAAAGAAATCTCACAACTGACTAGAGTAAGTATCAATACTGCACTTGGTCGAATGAGATATGCACTCATCAATATGAGAAAGATGGCAGACGAAAGAAATATGGTGGCAGTCTAAGAATAAGAGTAAATTAAGATAGTAGGGATGAGATTACAATTATAAAACTCTACATCAAGATAATAGCAAGAATAAAAGCAAGGATGGTCGTTGATCGTGTTTGCTTTTTTCTTTTAGAGTCATCAGAATCAATTGAAATTCACCTCTAAAATTCGAAAGCACTAGCTAGGAGTACACAATTTGCATCTAAATAGTGTCAGGAATACATCTTGTATAAAAATTTCTTATTACCTTTCCTGCGTGAAAATAACGCAAAATATAAAAGTATCCGTTGATGCTGTCGTCTTTGGATACACTTCCGGAGAAGGATTATCAATTTTATTTATTAAAAGAAAGATCAATCCATTTAAAGGTAGCTGGGCACTCCCCGGAGGTTTAGTACTCAATGAAGAGTCTCTTGAGAGTGCCGTAGAAAGAGAGCTAGAAGAAGAATCTGGCGTAAAAATTAATTACCTCGAACAATTATACAGTTTCGGTCAACCCAATCGTGATCCTAGAAATAGAGTGCTATCGGTTGCGTATTTTGGATTAGTAAGACCGTCGGCTTTCCGTCTCAAAGCTGCTACTGACGCTATGGACGCCGCTTGGTTTCCTATCAAGGACTTACCTGACCTCGCATTTGATCACATTAAAATAGTAACTAAAGCTATCCAAAGACTCAAAGCCAAAATCACCTACGAACCTATCGGGTTCGAACTATTAGGTAAAAAATTTCCTTTTTCAGAATTAGAGAAGCTTTATTCTGCAGTACTTGACAGACCTATAGATCGACGTAACTTCAAAAAGAAGATTATGAAATTTAACTTCTTGATTGAAACAGATGAAAAACAAAAATTGTTAGGTTCAGGAAGACCTGGAAACCTATTTAAATTCGATGAGAAACGATATTTTAAATTGGTAAAGGAAGGTATTAATTTTGAGGTGTAGATTGAGAAAAAGGTGAACTTCTAGTCGTTCTTTTGCATTACTCGCTATTAATTATTGTGGAATCACTAGAATCGCTAATTTGTAGAATCGTTTTCACTATTGTCATATTAACAATCAATTGCAATCAATTACAATCAATTACAATTATAGAAAATCTGTAACTACAAATTAATACTTATAAGTGTTGAATGAACAATTACATTTATATAAAACATGCCGATTGTCTCTCCATTACTAGAATTCTATTAAAAAGGAGCTTGCATTAAAATTCCAATGGCACTAGGGCCTAATCCATTAACTAGATGGAAATAGAAGGTTTATAAGAGTGTTTTCCTAAAAGAGAATCACCCTACCAGTGCATCAATATCTATTTAATTGTCATTTTATTTGCGTACTTCATACACATATTGTATATTTGTGTTAATCAAACGCAAATAACATGAACGTAGGAGTAATTATAGCTAGGTTTCAGACACCATATCTTCACGAAGGACACAAAGCACTCATGGATGAGGTCGCCGATCATCACGATAAACTGATCATTGTCCTAGGAGTGTGCCCAGTGAGAGGAAGTAGAAGAAATCCATATGACTACTTCACTCGTGAAAAGATGATAAAGAGGGAATACCCAGAAGTCGTGGTACTCCCATTGAGTGATCATCCGAGTGATGCACAGTGGAGTGAGAACTTGGACAATGTTCTAGTTGCGGCATGTCCTGCAGAACGATTTGCCCTATATGGCAGTAGAGATAGTTTTATACCGTATTACAGCGGTAGAAACAAAACTGTTGAACTACCGGAACATGGAGATCACAATGCCTCAGAACTCCGGCAGAAATATGCGGACAAGGTCTTCGATAGTCAAGACTTCCGAGCAGGAATACTATATGCTTATCATAATCAATATCCTAAAGTATATCCCACTGTTGATATAGCAGTATTCAAAAATGGCGGAAAGGAAATCCTACTAGGCAAAAAGCCGAACAACATGAAGTGGAGACTAATTGGTGGATATGTAGACCCTACAGATGAAAACCTAGAAGAAGCCGCTTTAAGAGAACTAGAAGAAGAAGCCGGGCCAATAAAAGTCAAAACCATGACATACTTTATGAGTACAAAAGTTGATGACTGGAGATATCGAAGTGAGGTAGATAAAATTATTACTACCGTTTTTAAATGCGAATATGTAAGTGGAGAGTTTGAAGCACAAGATGATATATGTGAGTTGGCTTGGCATGACATAGGCAGTCTAAAAACGATGATAGAGAGAGGGGAGGTTACACCAGAGCATGTTGATATTATTGGTAACGCTAAGTTTATTTGGCAATAAAAAAGAGAATATGTGGTTCAAAAAATTAATGGGTTTAGGTGATACTAAATACAAAGATGTTCAAAAAAATATCCTTATAAATGGAAATAAAATCGAGTCTTTGGTAAATGGAAAATCTTATCAATATGGGAAACTAGAAGTTCTTTCTTTGCAAGAATTAAAAGAAAAATCACCTTCAAGAAGTGTTTTTAAAGGTTCTATCCAAGTAAATCAAATTGTGGCAAATGTCACGGATCTGCACAATGATGAAAACAATAAAAATGCAGTCTTTCAAGCTGCTTCTCAGTTCAATTTATTAGAAATGATCGGTCCTCATATATCTCCTGAAAACGGAGTGGATCGTTATGAAAGAGATTATACTCAAGGTCCAGCATGTGCCATTGCATGTGGAGCAGGAACTATTTATAGAAATTATTTCGTCAAATTAAACGGTCAGATAGGCCAAACAATTCATAATCAAATAGATTGCCTAAGTGAAATTGGTTTTCATCTGAAAAATGAAGAATTGAATTTATGGAATATGAGAAACGGGTATGCGTTACCAAGTATTCAAGGAATACTACATATCAATAAAACAATTTTATCTCTTTCTCAACCAGATCGAGAAGACTTAAAAGAAAAACTAAAAGTTGGTATACAATCAAATACCGAAGTTACTAGTTCAATTAATGCGCATTTGGTTACTCAGGTATATTGTTCAGCATTACCTGTCTCGTATTCTCAAATTGATCCAATACTTTTTGAAACATTCTCCAGGCTGATTCTAGAGGCAACCTATGAAGCTACTTTCTATGCCGCTTTGAGCAATTTAGATAAAAACGGAAATAATAAACTCTTCTTAACATTAGTTGGGGGAGGAGCTTTTGGAAATAGAAAAAAATGGATACTAGATGCAATTGCCCTTGCTATTTCAAAATTCAAATCGACTCCATTAGATGTCAAAATAGTAAGTTTTAGTCGCATTGATGAAAAAATCAATGAACAATTGAAAATATAAAACACAATTACCATGAAACGCAATAACCTAATACTACTAGCAGACGCATATAAATACAGCCATCATAAACTCTACTACTCTGGTACAACAAAAGTATACTCATATCTCGAGAGCAGGGGTGGCTACTTCGACACCACCGTATTTTATGGTTTACAATATTTCCTTAAAAAATACTTAGAAGGACGAGCATTTACGCAAAAGGATCTCGATGAAGCGGAGAAGTTCATGCCACAAGTCTTTGGGCGAGATGATGTATTCGACAAGTCAAAATTCCAATATATCCTAGATAAACATGATGGATACTTGCCAATTAGAGTCAAGGCCGTTCCAGAAGGATCAGAAGTGCCCGTCAGTAATGTCTTAATGACCATTGAAAATACGGATCCCGAATGTTACTGGCTGACAAACTTCTTGGAAACACTATTGATGCAGGTTTGGTATCCGAGTACCGTGGCTACAATCAGTAAGGAAGTCAAAAAACTTGTTCTAAAATACTACACTGAAACCGCTACAGAAGAATCAAAAGCGGGAATAGATTATGTACTCAACGATTTTGGGTTCAGAGGTGTAAGTAGCGTCGAAAGTGCTGGACTTGGTGGCAGTGCCCACTTAATTAATTTCAATGGCAGTGACACGATAGCAGCATCAGTGTTAGCTAGAGATTACTACAATGCTAAGAAGGTTTATGGGGTAAGTGTACCTGCCACAGAACACAGCATCGTCACCTTGCTCGGTGAAGGAGGGGAAAAAGAGATTTTCGAGCATGTAATCGACACTTTCCCCACTGGAACTATAGCTTGTGTTTCTGATAGCTACAATATATTCAGAGCATGTAAAGAATACTGGGGTGAAGCCTTGAAGGATAAAATTCTGAATAGAGATGGTGTGTTAGTGATCCGCCCTGATAGTGGAGATCCTGCGATGACATTGTTGGCAATCTTCGAGATCTTATTTGATAAATTTGGATTCAAGATGAATAGTAAAGGTTACAAAGTACTACCTTCACAAGTAAGAGTTCTACAAGGTGATGGTGTCAATTATGAATCTATACGAGACATATACGAGCAATTAAGAGCTGCCAAGATTAGTGCAGAAAACCTACTGTTCGGAATGGGTGGAGCACTCTTGCAAAAACTAAATAGGGATACTCAGAAATATGCGCTCAAATGTTCTTATGCCGAGATCAAAGGGGAGCCCGTAATAGTACAAAAGCGACCCACTGAAATGGATGCTGATGGCAATATTATAGAATCATTCAAAAAATCAAAAGGTGGAAGATTGAAATTGATTAATATTGATGGAGAATATAAAACAGTAAAAGAGGAGAAATATCCAGATCATATGGATGAACTAGTAACTGTTTTCGAAAATGGGAAGATTGTTAAAGAATGGAGTTTTGAGGACATTAGAGATAGGGCTAAGTTGTAAAAATAATAACTGAAGGCAAAGAGAGTAGACACACTTTAATGAACAGCCTCCATCCTAATTACAAATGACCATAACTATTAGAAACAAACCCGATCAATAAACTACTGAACAATAAATAAATGGTATTAACTCCAAGGCAAGCCCTGGACCCTAAAAAACATATGCAAGCATCGATATATTTAACCTAATATCTAGCGAAATCGAGATTAGTTTAACTATTTATTTTGATTGCGAAGCTTCTCTACTTTTCAAAACAGAGTTTCACTCATAAAACTAGCCCATGAAAAATATATTATTTCACACTAATGCTTACTCATACCTAGCTCAAAAATTACTTGCCGAAGGTAATTACGAAGAAGGTCAGTTAGAGCTTTCCCATTTTGCTGATGGTGAACGATATCAAAGGATAATTACCAAAGTAGAAGACAGAAAAGTCATTGTGGTAGGTGGTACAATAGATGATTCTTCAACATTAGAGCTCTATGACTTATGTAGTACACTTGTAAAGCTAGGTGCAAGCAGTCTTAGTATTGTTATCCCTTATTTTGGATACTCCACTATGGAGCGGGCAGTCAAAGAGGGTGAAGTAGTAACTGCGAAGACAAGAGCTAGGTTATTTTCATCTATTCCTCGAAGTACCAAAGGAAATCGTGTCTACCTCTTCGATCTTCATACAGAAGGTCTACCTCATTACTTTGAAGGTCATCTAAGAGCTGTACATGTATATTGCAAAGACATCATTATGAAAGCCGTAAAAGATTACGGAGGAAGTAATTGCATCCTTGCTAGCACCGATGCTGGCAGAGCAAAATGGGTAGAATCTCTAGCAAATGACCTAGGCTTGCAAGCTGCATTTGCACTTAAGCGTCGTCTTAGTGGAACGAAGACCGAAATCACCGCTATCAATGCTGATGTAAAAAATAAAACGGTTATCATATACGACGATATGATCAGATCAGGAAGCAGCCTTATCAATGCAGCAAAAGCTTATAATCAGGCTGGTGCTAAAGAAATATTTGTCATCACAACCCATGGAGTCTTTGTGAATGGATCTATTGAAAAACTAAAATCATCTGGTGTAATAAAAAAAATCATCTGCACTGATACACATGCAAATACTCAAACGATTAATGATGAATTTGTAGAAGTGAGAAGTATTGCTGGATTGATAAAAAGTATTTTATAGCTTCTCGGCTACTACTTTAGTAAGCCACGAAAAGTTCTAACTCCATCGAAATAATTTCCGATCCTTAGATTCTCGTTTGGACTGTGCTGATTGTTGTCACTATTGACTAATGGAACAATAAGCGCCGGCACTCCTAATGACTGAATAAATGGAGAGATAGGAACGCTTCCTCCAAGAATACGCACCCGAACTGGTTCTGTACCGAACTCAGCCTTTATTGCACTATAGACCATATTACCAATAGGAGAATCTAACTCCGTTCTGAAAGCTTCGTACGCTCTACTATTGGTAAACTGACATATTTTTGGATTCAGATACCTTTCCTTTGATGTTGGTTTTCTGTCCAAAACCAAATATCCTTGATCAATGATGTGTTGTTTTACGAGGTCGACTTGCCTTTGAGGTGGTGTTTCTGGTACTAGTCGGATGTCTATTTCTGCTGTAGCCGTTGCAGGTACTATGGTCCGAGCTTCGCTGCCGATCCATCCCGAGCCCATGCCTCTGATATTAAGCGAGGGGTATTGAATTGCTTCTTGATAATTTGCTCCTACTTTATCCGTATCTCCGATTCCTAATTTGACTCTGAACTCTTTCTCATTGTCTGGAACTTGAGCCAAGATCGCTTTAGTCGCATCATCTATAACCACTCCATCATAAAATCCTGGAATCGTTACTCTTCCATCTTCATCCTTCATAGATGATAATAATTGTGCCAACCGCAATGCAGGATTAGGGGCATAATTTCCATAATGACCACTATGCAACGGAAAAGTGGGACCATATACTTTTATACTTATCGTTGTGATTCCTCTTGCACCATATGTAATTGTTGGTTTGTTACTTATATGTTTTGGACCATCAAAAATCAAAAGCATGTCTGCCGAAAGCACTCCTTTGTTTTTTTCTACCGCTCCTGCCAGTCGTGGAGATCCCTTTTCCTCTTCAAAATCCAAAATCACTTTTAAGTTAAACGGTAGGACCTCTCCTTTCTCTTTGATCAACTTCATGACAGTGAGAAACATAACAAACGGTGATTTATCATCAGAAGACGATCGAGCAAAAATCCTCCAGTCTGGGTTAACATCTTCAGTAGTCAGTTTTTCCCAGTCTATATCTAGCCATCCTTCACCTTCTATTTGTTCTTTGAGCACAGCTTTATATGGGTCATCCTGAAACCAAAACTGCGGATCCACAGGCTGTCCATCGATGTGGAAGTAATACATTATAGTCTTTTGATTGGCCTTTAGTGTTTTATAGTTAGCCAATACCAAAGGGACAGTTTCCGTTTCTAAACGCTGAGAAGTGAATCCTAGGTCAGTCAAATGAGATTCAACCCACTCTATGTTTTTTAGAATATCTTCTGGATGATTCGCATCATTTGGAATGCCTAAGAGTTCTTTCAGCACTTCGAAAGATTCTACTGTTGCTTTGGTCAGCTCTCTCTGGCTATTTTGTTCTTGAGTAAATCCATTTATACTATAAAGTATACATAGAACAAGCGTTAATACATTTTTCATGTTTCGATGTTTATTGGCATGCATAAATAGCAAATGATCCTAACCAGTGTCCACCTTCGTAGCTATCTCCGACCAAAGAGGGGAGAGAATTTTCTATGTGTTTGTTGGCTACAGTAATTAGGTGATTATATTTTTTGTCTTTTTCTGCAATGGATTTCAAGCACCATCCTCTACTAAAGTTAACTCCATCTAAATGTACTAATTTTCCATCCGACCTGTCACTGACTTTGCCTACATCAAGCTTAAAATCGCTATCCTTTAATTGAGGGAGAAATTGATCTAGCCATTTCATATATATGTCCTTTGGCAATACTCTACTCATTAGACTTGCTTCTTCAAGACATGGAGACAGAAAGTCGAAACCACTAGGCTCCCAAGTAATTGGGCAATTATGATCATCTTGATAGTAATCTTTTGCTCGGTTTTTAAGTAAACTTTCAAATTCTGTGTTCCCCACAGTCTTCGCATAGTCCAAAGCAAATGACATTCCAAAAGCAGTATTAGTGTGCTCACCCACTCTGATCGGATAAACAAGTTTTGGGAAAAATTCAGAATATTTATCTACGATCATGTCTGTCAGAGGTTGGAGATTGGCTTCCAATTCTCTAGCTAATGGACCTTCCCAAGTATGTAATTCTTCAGCCAGTTTCAGAAGCCATGCCCATCCGTAGGTACGTTCGTAGGATTTATTATGCCCTTCGAAGTATTCGATTTCTTTTAAGACGTTTTCTTTAGAAATGTTTTGCCTCAATTTTGAGATAGCGTCAACTTTATTTTCGACATCTGGAAAGTCTTTAAGCAACTTCACCAATGACCAATGCCCATGAACAGCTGAATGCCAATCAAAACACCCATAAAAAGATGGATGAAGATCTCTTGGCTCTAGCAAGTCTACTTTGTCACCAACTACATGCCCTAACTTATTAGGGTATTCTTGTAACACACAAGCAAGAGGCAATTTGATTAAGTTATTCGCTGCTTTTAAGTCAAGTATTATTGATTTCTCCTCCTGATACTGATAGGTTTCTTGTGTTTTTACTTTCTTTTCTGCACAAGATAACATACCAACTCCCACAAAGAATATGAGTATTAATTTAATTTTATTCATATACCAGATTCCATTCTAATTATTTCAAAATTCAAAAATCGGAATTTCATTACTATTCTTCTCTAGCCAATGTCCCTCCATTAATCACACTACTAAAAAACAGTCCATTTGCAAACATCTTATTACCACCATACCAGTATCCCCTAAAGAGCAGGTTATCTTGAAAACAGATTACCTTTCCACTACCTGATCGATGTACTGTAACCGCAGGTTTATTAGCTGCTTTCTTATCAAAACCTCTTGGTATATAACCAGACTGTACAGGAGAACTCGTATATTTCACAGGAGATGCGTAACTATTCTCAGGCAAATCATAGACTGATGTACCTCTTCGGAATAATGAAATGCTACTATTATCATAACCATAGCAAAGGGGATGGGAGAGATCCATCTCCGCGGCAAATATTGCTCCTCCTAACACACCAGCACCCCTAGAAGATGACGACATCTGGTATGCCTTAGATTCTGACTTTCCACTTTTGTCATTTTTTGTTTTCTCTAAGGAGATTAGATCTTTTGCTCTTGCCCAATCGATGGCATTTCTGAAAAGAATTAAATTCCCTCCATTTTCAACCCACTTAGTAATTTTCTCTAGCTCTTTAATGTTGCAGTCATTATAGCTGCCATTTACCATAATCAGGATGTTGTACCTTTCTAACTTTGCTCTAAATATCTGTCGTTTATCGAGCATCGTAAGTGGAATATTATACCGTTGGTCGATATGGTGCCACACTTCGCCTGCATCATAACTTGTTACACCTTCCCCCACGATCATTGCTACTTTTGGCATCTCTAAAATATCCACCTCTGGGTTTCCTAGGGTCATATTATTATCTGCCCAACCTGTACTAACAGCATAGAAGTTTACCCCATATTTTTGTGAGATAGCCATCAGTTTAGCTTCAATTTCCGCTTTCTTCAGTTTTTGATTTTGAATAGGTATAACTACATCTCCTCTTTGAAATTTTCTATTCCCTATCTCAGTATCAAGTGTAAATTCCTTATTGATCACCTTTGATCGCAGATCTGCACTCATAACCTGATAGAGTGCAGCAGGAGCATTATAACTTTTCCAATCAAGGATATATGCATAAGCATCTTTCATTTTATAGAGCTTGCCAATTGGATACATTGATGAGATTTTATTTCCTGTCTTCACTCTTTCTTTTACCTCAGCATATGTTAAGTCAAATGCTAAAGGTAGTGTCCATGCAGATACATCATAAAATAGACTGTCTGGGAATGTTCTTACTTTTTCAAAGATCGTTTTGACCATCAGATATTGATTCTGATCCATTGGTATGTAGTATGAGTTCTCTTTTGGGAATCGTTTGCCTTCTTGATTAGCATCTTGAGTAAGTCCATACATTTCTACTTTATGAGATGACAGAATCCTGTAAAAATTAGACATTTTTACTTCATCTTTATCGGTTATTAGGTACCCCTTTATTTTTGATGCTTTGGCTGCCTTATTTTGTTTTTTATAAAAATCTCTTTTGAAATTTATCAATTCCTCCCTCATGTTGGCAGTAGCCTTTTGAGTAGATAGAGATGTTACAAATTGATTTCTAATTGTAAACGGGAAAGACAATAGCCCATTAGAACTTTCTTGTAAATGGCCTCGAGAGCTCGCTTGTTCAAACAGTATTCCGATACATCCATTTGCATCGGGATATGTGCTTCCTTTACCATAATAGAAGTCATCGAAACTAGCTTTAGTATAATATAAAGAACCAATACTGTCAAGTGCTGCAGCATGATATGTTCCTATCTTCTCAGTTAAGTCTTGATTAAGTTGCGGTGTATTGGGATTGGTTCTAGAAGGAATTCCGGGCTGAAAGAAGAAGGTAGAATTTGTGCCCATCTCATGATGATCTGTCAACACGTTTGGTTTCCATTGGTGGAATACTTTGATCCTTCCTTGGCTCTCAGGGTGAGTGAGCAATAACCAATCTCTATTCAAGTCAAACCAATAGTGATTTGTCCTTCCTCGTGGCCATACTTCATTAAGTTCTCGTGATGCAGGGTCACTTACCAGTGTTTTACTCTTGTGTGTATTTGCCCATGAGGCAAATCTGTTAAACCCATCTGGGTTATAGCAAGGATCCATTAGTATGAATACATTTTGAAGCGTGTGCATCACTTCATCACTTTTTCCAGCGGCTAGATAGTATGCGTTAACTAATCCTGCATTTGCACCACTAGATTCATTGCCGTGAATACTATATCCTTGATATAAAACAGCTGGAAGGTTATCTATGGAGACCTTGTCAGATTCATTGTAATCAGTTAGTTGCAGGTGTGCTCTCCGAATGTCTTCTTTTCTTGCAAGATTCTCTGGAGTACTAATCATCACAGTGTAGAGTGGTCTGTTTTCATGGGACCTGGCATATTCTACCATTTCGATTCTGTCAGATGCGGCATCTAATGCCTTGAGGTATATAACCAGTTGATCATGACTAACATGCCAATCACCTATATCATAACCTAAGATATCTTGAGGAGTTGGGATAGAGGTATCGTACTCACCTTCCGGCAAATAGTATTCCATTCCATTTTGAGAATAGGTAATTGAAATAGATAAGAGAAGAAAAGAGATAGTTTTGAGTAGTAAATTCATATAGTATTATTTATGTGCCATAATATCGATTATTAATCAAGCTCATAAATAAACAAAAAATAAGTCGTTACTACATCATATTAGGAGTGAAGTGATTTGAGAATATTCTGTTAGGTGATAGAAATAATTAGAGTAAAAAGATCTTAAATTTTGACTACCCCTCCGCAAGCGGATGGAGCATTAGCCAAAATTTTTCCAACCTAAAGGTCGGAAATCGGATCTTTTTTGTGATAAGGCGTCTTTATACTAAAACATCTACTTTATGACCCCGACGCAAGCATCGGAGGATTTAAGTATTAAATCCCGATAGTATCAAGATCAGCTTTTTTTCAGATTTCTATAATTATCGTTGTAAGTATAGGATGTACTTTTCATCGAAGTACGGTTCTTTGATGAAGTTACTTAGTGGATATGTTTCGAAATAGTCCTTCTTAGATAGGTTGTTAGTTTCATCCTTGATTCTTCCACCTTTGAGTGCTATGATCCCATTTGGTTGTGCATGTCTTTGGTCATTCGCGTCTATAAGGCTCAAAGACCATTCTTTAAGTTTTTCAATTTTTGCAACTGCACGAGTTACTACGAATTCATACTTCTTTCGATGTTCTTCGGCTCGAGCTTGCAGTGCTGTTAAGTTTTCTATCTGCGCTATTTCTTTCACCTCATTTACGACCGTTATTTTTTTTCGAGTTCCATCTATAGCCGTAAATTTGACATTTGGAAACATGATAGCCAATGGCACAGCAGGAAATCCACCGCCTGTTCCTAGGTCTAATACCTTAGATCCATCTTTGAATTGGATAAACTTTGCGATTGTCAACGAATGCAGAATATGATGCAGATAAAGGTTGTCAATGTCCTTTCTTGAGATTACATTAATCTTGTCGTTCCACTCACGATATGCATCCCATAACAGCTCAAATTGTCTGTATTGGTTGTCAGTTAGGTCTGGAAAATATTTATGAATTAACTCCAACGATTATCATTTTTACGAATCAATAATATAAATGGCATCACCAAATAGTATATAAACAGAAGCAAATCTAACAACAAAAGCTGGTGTATAGCAATGCTTTCATTCATCTTTTTTAACAATAGCCTATGAATTACAATCTGAACCACTTGTTTGACGATATATGCAATAAGGCAAATATGGATAGAGATAGTTCCGAATACTACTCCTAAGAGTAGCAATAGATAAAAAAACAACTGACTGGCACTGAATGTCCCAAGCAAAATTTGATGAATTAATTTATAATGTACCGAGGTAGTTATGTGTCTCGACTTTTGTATAATAAATCCTTTCAATGTACTTGATGAATCAGTAAAAACAAAACTTTCTGGGTGGATGCATATTCCAGTATTTTCGTCTGTTGCAATCGCATTTATGGTCAAATCATCATCACCAGAAGCGAGATCTTGTCCTTTTATCTGCTCTAGCTTTGATGTTTTCAATGACCTATCAATCATCATATTTCTACCTACACCCATGTAAGGCAAACCTGCAAGCGCATAACTAAGATACTGTATACCTGTCATATACGTTTCGAATCTTGCAAATAAATTAACAACCCCCGAAGTCTTTTTCATAGGACTGTATCCTAATACGATTGACTTTTCTATGGAATTCATTCTTTGTGTCCAGTTTGATGATGCGGGCATACAATCTGCGTCTGTGAATAGAATACGATCGTGTTTTGCAGCTACCATACCATCATTCGCCGCTTGTTTTTTACCTAGTCGGTCTACTGTTGCTCTAATCACTTGGATTCTTTCCGACTGATAGGATGATAATTTTTCAAATGTTTGGTCACTAGAAAAATCGTCAACCAGTACTATATCATCAGATGCTTGCTCTAAAAGAGTGGGTAGAATTTTAACTACATTATCTTCTTCATTTTTAAAACAAACAACTATTGAAATCGGCTTTGTCTCTTTCTTTAATTCCGCTTTATTTTTGCCTTTTCCTAATCGTATAAAAAGAAACAAATAATACAATAAATGAACAAATACAGCTATAAAGAGAAAACCAATCATTGCGGCAGGATTTCTGGGTTCTTAATCTTTACTAACAAGTCAATTATTCTATTTTGACTTCGATAAATTGACTGACAATGTATTTTTTCTCCTTTGAATGCCTTATAAAATGCCTCTACACCCGGTATGCTACTCCCTTCAAAGTCAAATGATCTTCCAGAATTCAACGAAGAAGTTATTTCGTTCCACATCATCAAAGACATTGCTTCATGTGGATAACTACTATCTACTCCTGTTGCAAGATTATACATCCATTTTTCATCTCTCACAAAGTAGCCCATTGCCATGATTTTGCCTTCTGGATCGATACATTTTACAATTTTTCGTGCTTGATTCTTTAAGAGTTGTCCATCCAACTTCTCCAAACTTCCTTTTGCATAAGGGTTTAATTTTCCTCTATCTGTAAATGTGCGATCTAAAAAATTTGAAAACACTGAAAATTGCTCCTCCTTTTGATAAATAAACTGTTCAGATGCTTTACGAATTTTTCTCCTCCGATCAGAACTTAACTGTGATTGGAGAATTTCAAGATCTAGGTCTTTATCAACGATATAAGTATATTTCCTTTTAGTAATTGCAGGATTGTTACTTACCTCTGGCGCTCCATGAAAATAATCCTGCACCATCAGATGATGTTTTGGCAATTGGTCAATCAATGATTTATAAACTATGTCTACATCCAATGTCCCATAAAACAAAGGCCCCATGTATGGGCATAACAAAGGATGCAGGATATAAGTAAGTCCGAACTTCTTTTTTATCATGTAAACCAAAATACCTAGTATCTCTCCATCTTCTTCGTGCATGATAATGTCCCATTGACTGTCACATACTGCATCTAAGTACCATGGTCTGTAGAAAACAGGAACATAGTTTTCTGATACGAATGAATTATATTTTTGCTTTGATTTGCTCAAGTAGATAGATTGATTAGGTCGTTAATGGTTTTGATTCGATTTACTATTCTGGGTTTTGGTGGTTTTGTGGTTTGAAATGGTGGTTAGTGCGCCTGCTCCCATATTTTGACTTCACAAGCCTGTAAGTCTACAGCAGTGAGCGGTCATAACTGGACCTCTTTATTCATCTAAAGAGGAATTATGTTGCATGGTTCGAAATGTGCAAATACTAAAAAAGGCCCGAGCCCAAACTATATCTCCCTTCAGAGGGACCGTATGGGACTGACCTTCCGCTACACTTTCAACCTAAACAAACCCTCCCACAATCAAAAAAAGCCTCCAATCAAAGATAAGAGGCTTTTAATATTTTTGTTTCTATTGTAATTCTTATTTCTTTGTCTTCTGCAGATATGCTTCTAATGCCATTGACATCGAAGGAGTCTCAGGAGTAGGAGCGATTATATTTGGAAATAGCCCTCTTTCTTCTACAGCTTGCAGTGTAGACTTCCCGAATACTGCAAACCTTGTATCCTTTTGATTAAATGTTGGAAAGTTCTCATAAAGGGACTCAATACCTAAAGGACTGAAAAATATTAATACATCATAAACCACATCACTAAGATCAGATAGATCACTAGCAACAGTTCTGTACATCATTACATCCTTATAATTGATGCTATTTTTGTCGAGATATGCAACTACGTCTTTTGCTCCAAGATTAGAACAAGGAAGTAAAAAATTCTCCTTCTCCTTATGTTTCATGAAGTAATTGTTGAGGTCTTCCACCTTTCGTTTACCTACAAAGACTTTACGTTTCCTATAGACAATAAATTTTTGCAAATAATTTGCTATCGTAGCCGTAAGGCAAAAGTATTTCGTTTCCTGAGGCATTTTTATTCTCATCTCTTCACATAACCTGAAGAAGTGCTCAATGGCCTGTTTGGATGTAAATATGATACTTGAGAATTCATCCGGTCTGATTCTATTTCTACGGAATTCCTTCTCAATAACAGGTTCTACATGGATGAACTGTCTCCAATCAATAGTAAGCCCCCATTTCTCTTCGAGATCATAGTAAGGTGATCTTTCTGGTTTTGGTTGAGATACTAAGATAGTTTTCACGTCTTTGAAATCTTCCATGTAATTGTCTATTTTCGCCGTTGCAGTACCTCTTGATGCCATACACAAAGTCTAATTTAAAAAACTTATGCTTTTTTCAAGCAATTCCGAAACTTCCTATTACCTTTATTAACAGTAGAATAGGTAAAATTTCGAAGGCACAAAGGTACAAGAAAAAATGGAATAAATTACTCGAAATCCATCTACTTGATATCAATAGTCCTCTGAAGCTCCTCAAGACTATCAGTAACCCTATAATTACAATCGTCAAATAGATCAATGGTACAGCTAAGTTTTCAGGACCAAACGCAATGACCAAGTTCAATGGCATAAGGACTATCCCGATAAAAAGGTTAAAACTTTGGATCGTAAATCCATACAAGGAAACTTCTTTTTGAATCGGAAAACTAGTGCTAATAAGTGATAAAAATATATGCCTCACAACATAAACAAGTAGTATAGTAAAGAAGCATAATTGGAAAATATACCATCCACTTTGGTTATACAAGTTATAAAGGACTAAATAAGTGAATATAGCGGCATTGACAATATATGAAAAATATAACAAGATATAGTGCCCATTGACTCCTTTTTTCTCTTCTCTATGATTGAGTTTCAGCACATTCTCATTCGTGATTGCCTTGGTGATCTTTGCAAGGGCACCTCTTTGCGTATTAATCACGATTGCAAGTATAAAACCTGTCAATAAGTTCAGCCAAAACAAAAATGCATTTGATCCTTTTTTAGTTTTCTTTGTATTCTTTTCCGTACTTGAGTTCGGTTTGAAAGCATTTGCCTCCTTTTTTAGCTTACTTTTTCGAATAGGGATATGAGATACATCAAACGGATTGGCAACTGCCTTTTGCTCATTAAAGGACTCTAAACTTAAGTCTTCTTCTCCTACATCTGGGACAATCGTTGACTCTTCAGTTGTTGAATTTGCCTTTTGTAGTGCTGACGAAGTAGTTACCGTTGGATCATCTGACCTTACTACATCAAATACGTTGATCGTTGAACTTTCTGTCCCTGGTACTGATTGATATATAGAATCTAACCTTGATTGTATTTCAAAAGGATTGGCACCATCTTGGGCAACACCAGAAATGGAAAGAAAACAGAATAATATGATTTTCGAAATTAATCGCATAACACAAATGTATAAAAAGGATGATACTTTTGTTCTAAACTAGAAGATTGTAGATTTGTAATCTATAAAAAGATTCGAAATTTATCGAAAAAATAAAAATATATGTCTTTAAAAGAATCAAATATGCTAAGATTGGGTACACATGCTCCTGATTTTAAACTTCCTGACACTGTATCTGGAAAGGATTTATCTCTCAATGATGTCAAAGGTGAAAATGGAACAGTTATTATTTTTTCATGCAATCACTGCCCGTTTGTCATTCATGTGAACAGTGAAATAATAGCAGTAGCAAATGATTATGCTGTAAAAGGCATAAAAATGGTAGTCATTAGCTCAAACGATGTAGAGAACTATCCAATGGATGCTCCAGATAAAATGTCAATAGTTGCAAAAGTGCTTCAGTATCCGTTTCCTTATCTATATGATGCTCCCCAGAAAGTAGCCAAGGATTATGATGCTGCATGTACTCCAGATATCTATTTATTTGATGAAGAATTGAAGCTTTACTACCGAGGAAGACTCGATGGGTCACGACCTGGGAATAACATTCCTCTTACTGGAAAAGACATAAGAGAAGCACTAGATTTATTAATCGATAACAAACCAGCACCAGAGAAACAATACCCTAGTGCAGGATGTAATATCAAGTGGAAAAACTAAATGGTAAAAAAGAAAGACGCAAATAGTAAAGAAATTGTAAACAGGAAGGCAAGATACGAATATCAGTTACTTGATAGTTTCGAAGCTGGTCTTGTACTTACTGGTACTGAGGTAAAGTCTGTAAAAGAGGGGGAAGCCAATCTATCAGATGCGTACTGCCTCTTCGAGGATGGAAACCTTACGCTCAAGAGCATGTTTATCGCTCATTATAAGTTTGGAACGATCCATAATCATGAGACAAGAAGAGACAGAAGACTCTTACTCCGAAAAACGGAACTCAAAAAAATGCAACGTCGTGTAACCGAAAAAGGCATGACAATAGTGCCATACAAACTCTACTTTTCTGAACGTGGATTTATCAAAATAGAACTCTATCTTGCTGTTGGTAAAAAGTCCTATGATAAAAGAGAATCCATAAAAGAAAGACAAAATAAACGCGATTTGGATCGGATTAAAAAGGAATATTAGAAATTTGAGTTATTGAATTTTAAGTGTTTTGGGGGTTGAATTCAAGTGTTAGCTGATGCAAGTTTGTCTTACAATACACAAATACTTCATTTTATGACAATGACTGCCTTGAATGGTCAGATCAACCCATCGGACACCTTTGTGTGATAAACTGATAAAAATGAATAACCAAATGAAATATAGTGCTTTAGTATTTATCTTGTTTTCTGCCCTGATCATCTCTTGTGCTCCTACAGAGAAAGAAACATCTAGAGACAAACACAACTATCCTGCTGAATACCTCTACAAACAAAGAGAACATCCGGTAGGCATTAAAAATGATGTGTTTCAAAAAGGGTATGATAAAGTTCAAAAACTGAAGAATTCCCCTTCTCAAGCACATAGATCAGATTGGGAACAGGAGGGACCCGTAAATGTGCCTGGCAGAGTTGTAGATATTGAAGGCACAGGAGCGCCTCAAAATAAAATATATGCTTGTACCGCTTCAGGAGGTATCTTTCTGACCGACAATGAAGGAAATTCTTGGACTCCAATATTTGACGACCAAATAACGCTTTCGATTGGCGATATGGACATAGCACCCAGTAACAACAATATCCTTTTTGTAGGAACTGGAGAGTCTAACGCAGGAGGGGGATCACTCGCATATGATGGATTTGGCGTATTTAGATCTGATGATGGTGGAAGCAATTGGACACCAAGAGGATTAGAAAATGTAGGAAGCATTGGCCGAGTGGCCATTCATCCTACCAATCCTGATATCGTGTATGTGGCTGCTATGGGCACTTTATTTGCCCCCAACGATGAAAGAGGAATCTATAAAACTACAGATGGTGGCCAATCTTGGGAACAAGTACTGTTCGTTTCCAACATTACAGGCGGTATAGATCTTGCGATCGATCCATCGAATCCAGATAATGTATATGCCGCTATGTGGGAGCGAACAAGATCTCCTGAAACTAGAGATTATGGTGGACCAACCAGTGGAATATACAAAACAACTAATGCTGGAGCCAACTGGACAGAATTAACCAATGGTCTTCCTACTGTAGATCTAGGCAGAATTGGTATAGCCTTATCAGAAAGTGAACCTGAAACATTATACACAACTATTGCTGACCCAAACGGACCACATATCGGAATCTATCAGACATTAGATGGAGGCGGTTTCTGGTTTGAAAAATCAAGTGAGAATATTACTTCTGTTCCATTCATGTGGTGGTTTGGTAGGATTTCTATTCACCCCAATAATCCTTCTTTATTATATCATATTGGTTTTCTTACTAATAAATCTACAAATGGAGGAAATTCTTGGGAACAAGAGTTTTTTCAGATGCACGTAGATCAACACACGGTATGGATGAATCCTGACGATGAGCATGATGTTTGGATGGGTAATGATGGTGGAGTTTATCATTCTATTAATGGTGGAAATTCCTTTACCTCATTTAATCTGCCGACTACACAGTTTTATACTTGTGAGATTGATCACCTTGCCCCTTCTAATTTGTATGGTGGAGCACAGGATAATGGGACCAATAGAACCTTGACAGGTCAGAAGGATGATTACGCCAATATCTTTGGTGGTGACGGGTTTAGGGTTTTAGTAGATTATACAGACAATAATATCATCTACGCAGAATCACAACGAGGGAATCTTGGTAAGTCGATTAATGGTGGAAATTCCTTTAATTCGGCAAAAGTAGGCATCGGCACTGAACCATCTAACTGGAACACTCCAATAGCGATGCACCCTACTGATCCAAATATCATGTATTTCGGTTCTTCGAAGTTGTATAGATCCACAAATAAAGCTTTTTTCTGGACTGCTATCTCTGACGATCTCAGCGATGGTCCATATTCCGGAATCAATAATTATGGTACAATTACGGAGATCAGTGTATCAGAAAATGATAAGGTATTAGCTGGTACAGATGATGGTAATATTTGGTTGGTAGACGAAGCTGGAAGTTTATCTCAAATTTATAATTCTGAACCGCGCAGATGGATTACCAATGTCAGTTTTAACCCTCAAAATGATAATATCTTGTATGCTACTTTTTCTGGATTTAGATATGCTTCAGATGATTCGCAAGTAATAATGTCAGATAATAACGGTGAGACTTGGCAAAACGTAAACGGTGATTTACCTGATATTCCAGTTAATGATCTGATCGTAAGACCAGATGCAGACGAGATCTTGATCGCAACTGATTTAGGTGTGTTTTCTACTATCAATGGTGGAGTTAATTGGTTACCTGTGGGTAATGGATTGCCCAATGTAGTAGTGACTGATATAGACTTTCACGTGCCCACGAGAAAACTGGTAGCTGCAACTTATGGAAGATCATTTTTCTCCATAATCCTGAAAGAAGATCCATCCATCACAAAAGAAATAAGCATAGATATAGATGTATACCCAAACCCAACATCAGAATATATTTCTATTGAGACCACTGAAGTAGGAATAAAATATACAATCTTTAATATGAAAGGCCACGTAGCTAAAAAAGGAATTTACAACAATAGAATAGATGTCTCTCAAATAGAAAAAGGTATGTACACCATTCAATTAATCAATAAAGAAAAGCAAAGATACACCTCAAGATTTTCCTTGATCTAATCATGTGACACCGCCCGAGGCTATATATCCCTCTTTGGCGGAGTAAGACGTTCATTTTATGAACCCCACCTATATCAGTCAAAATAAAAGTAACCTAAATGATTAAGAGGGTACTCTTAGGCAGTCAATAAAACTAAAGCAAATTTGGTACTAAGAACACTAATAAGGAAGAGAAAAACTCAAAAAATACAAAATCACAACATAATGGATAAAATACAACAAGGACATATACTCACATCTACAAAAAATAATGTAGGCACAATCGAATTTTATCATCCATCACATAATTCGCTACCAGGAAAACTACTAGCAGAACTAGAGCAAGCCATCTACGATATGGGTAATAATGATGAAGCGACGATCATATTATTAAAAGCATCCGGCGAAAGAACATTCTGTGCAGGAGCTAGTTTTGATGAGTTAGCATCGATAGAAGATGAGCAAATCGGAAAGACATTCTTTATGGGTTTTGCCAATGTAATCAACGCCATCAGAAAAGTGCCGAAGTTAGTGATCGGTCGGGTCCATGGAAAAGCTGTCGGGGGTGGAGTCGGTCTAGCATCTGCTGTCGATTATTGCATGGCAACTAAATATGCATCTATTAAACTCAGCGAATTAGCTGTAGGAATCGGACCATTCGTAATCGGACCTCCCGTAGAGCGTAAAGTTGGACTATCCGCATACAGCGAGATGGCCATCAATGCCACAGAGTTCCGTACTGCAGAGTGGGCGAAACAAAAAGGGCTGTATATGGATGTGTTTGACACTACAGAGCAAATGGATGAGTATATCACTCACTTCTGTGATAAGCTCGTGAAGATGAACCCTGAAGCTATGACATTGCTTAAGTCAGTGTTTTGGAAAGAGACGGAGCACTGGGATGTATTATTGGAGGAGAGAGCGGTGATGAGTGGGCGATTGGTGTTGTCGGATTTCAGTAAGAAGGCGATTGGGAAGTTTTTGGGTTAGATTATTATATATCAACAAATATTTCCTTAAACTATGAAGCTACTTTATTTACACATCGAAGAATTTAAAAGTGTTTAATAACATTAAGTCGAAAACTTATCAAACTTGCACCTTATGAACAATGTGTAATAAGTCAGGTTTTAGACTATATCATTGCAAACTTAGAAGTGGTTTTGATAGGAAGGTTTCACGAGCTTGAATTGCACAAATCAATCATGGAAGATTATTTTATGGGTCTTTCCGAAAAAGACACAAAAACTATTAAGAAAAATAGTTGAAAATGCATTTAGTTATAGGGGTTTCCTTTACGTAAAATTCCTAGAATTAATTGAAGAAAAGAAATTATAGACGAAGCCTATCCTTAAAAATGTGGGTATTGATACTTCCATCAAGGTGGGTGATGTATTGGAAGTTATAAGATCAATTTTGATCTAAAACTTCCTAGATCGTTCTGATAACTAGGTCAATAGTCTTTGCGTGCATAGTAAGAAAGATCCTAAATTTTGACTACCCCTCCGCAAGCGGATGGAGCATTATCCAAAATTTTTTTAA
>CAXBGT010000014.1:0-49010 GCA_963975265.1 uncultured Saprospirales bacterium | reverse complement strand
AAACTATGAAAACAATATTTAGCTTTTTGATTTGTACAATCTTCAGTTTCACTATGGCTGCACAGTTATCTCCTGCCATCTCGTCTTGGTTGCAAAATACAACTGAGACCGGTAGATACTATGTGTCAGGTAATTCCACTGCGATTAATAATAATATCCTTGTTAATTGTCAAAAAATAGAATATTCAGATGATTTCGTATATGTACATACGAAAGGGATTCCTTCTTATCCAACAGGGCCATTTCAAGATGGCAATCCGTCACAAGCTTCTGATCAGGATGCAATCTATAAAATGCCACTAAACCCTACACCAAACACAGGTAATTTAGATAATACAGTAGGTGGGAATATCGGAATTTTCGTAAATGGAGTATCACTTTTTGACTATAGAGATGGAGTGGGTTGGAACCCTAATACGAATACACTTTGTGGCGGTCCAGGAAATCCTCCTTGCCCAGGTGGACCAATGGCTCAGACGGATTGGTCTAGAGATGCTATTCCAGCTGAAAGATCTGGATTTGATTGTTCGAAAGCACACCCTGCAATGGGAAATTATCACCATCACCAGAATCCTTCTGCATTCAAACTAGACTTAGAAGTGGTTTCTGATATTTGTAATTTATATGATGCGGATGGTCTTTATGCTATCAATCCAGAAGCACACTCGCCACTTATAGGTTATGCCTATGATGGGTATCCTATCTATGGAGCATATGGATATGCTAATGCCGATGGTACAGGAGGAGTGGTAAGGATAAATTCTGGCTATCAACTAAGAGACATTGCTGTCAGAGAAACGCATGCTGATGGTGCAGATGTGTCTGATGGACCAGCAATCAGTTCTACCTATATCCTAGGATATTTCAGAGAAGATTATGAATGGGTGGCTCATGATACGGATGACTACCTTGATGTACATAATGGTAGAAACTGTGTAACTCCTGAGTATCCTAATGGTACCTATGCATACTTCGCAACAGTGGATGAGAATTGGAATTCAACTTATCCTTATGTAGTAGGACCAACTTTTTATGGAAATTATGCAAGAAGAGATGTAAATTCAGTAGATGAAACAACAACCGTATATGATGGAACAGTAGCAACGAAAGAATTAGATCTAAATAGTACTGATGTAACTATCTTTCCTAATCCGACATCAGATTTGATTGCTGTACAAATTAATACATTGGTAAAAGATGATATAACTGTAGATCTCATGAATGCAAGTGGCCAAATAGTGGATTCTAAAACGATCTCTAAAGGAAGTACGATTGCGTATTTTGATATACAAACCCTTTATGATGGAGTTTATTTAATAAGACTAAATAATGGAATACATTCGACGACTAAGAAAATAGTAGTTGAACGATAGATCTTGAAGAAATAGATCGAATGGTTAAAAATTATTCCTCCAATGAGTTAATTACTTGTTGGGGGATTTTTTTTAATCGTGGAATATGTATTGAAAAGTAATGTTAAAGTACGAACAGAAAATGATGAATAGAATGGAGATTCGTTTAGATTTGTATTTCAGATTTAACTAATTACAAAAATAGCTAATCTATGAAATTTTTATTTCTCTTGTTTTGTATATGCCTTTCTTCAATCTCATTTTCTCAGATGGGTACAATTTCTCTGACTAATCCATCTTTCGAAGATGAACCACATAAGGGAGGAGTTATGAATGGAATAAGGAATTGGTATAGTTGTGGGATCATAGAATTTCCTGCTGAAACGCCACCAGACATTCACCCTATGTATATTTGGGGAGTAAACTATGACGCTTTTGAAGGTAAGACTTACCTAGGGTTAGTAGTCAGGGATAATGAATCCTGGGAGTCAGTTAGTCAAAGATTAAATCTTGCTGGTAAGAACAAGACACCATTGGAAGCTGGTAATTGCTATAATATGTCTATGGCAGTAGCTCAGTCAGATAAGTACTTGAGCGGATCTCAACTTATGTTAAAAACGAAAGGGGATAAATCGCAAACTTACAATTATGATACGCCCGTAATTGTTAGGATTTGGGGCGGCAGAAGCTATTGTGATAAGAAGGAGCTCCTGGCTACATCAGAACCTGTTTCTAATTCAGATTGGGAGACAATAATATTAGAGTTTACTCCAAAAGTAGATTGTAAGTTTATTTCTATAGAGGCATATTATGATACGCCTTTATTGACACCCTACAATGGACATGTTCTCATTGATAATCTATCAGATATTATTCAGGTAGCGTGTAAGGATTGAAGCGTGAAATATCAATAATAAGTAATTTTTGTCCTTCTTGTTTGATCCAAGAACTCACTATATTGGCAAAAAAATATATAATTGAATGGAGTCAATAGAAAAATTAATTGCAGACTTTTCTTCCTTTGTTTGGGGCCCTCCATTGGTTTTTTTACTTATTGGTGGGGGATTGTACCTTTTAGTGCTTTCTAGGTTTTTGCCTTTCCGATATCTCGGACATGCCATACAAGTACTGCGAGGGAGATATGATGATCCCAATGACGCTGGTCAAATAACCCATTTTCAAGCATTGACAACAGCGCTGTCATCTACTATTGGTATGGGAAATATTGCAGGAGTAGCTGTAGCCATCTCTATTGGTGGCCCAGGAGCGATGTTTTGGATGTGGGTAAGCGCTGTAGTGGGAATGTCTACTAAGTTTTTCACATCGACTCTGGCAATAATGTATAGAGGAAAAGACAGCGCGGGAGAACTACAAGGGGGACCTATGTACTTTATAATGGAAGGATTAGGTAAATCTTGGAAACCATTAGCAGTTATGTTTAGTGTTTTTGGAATGTTGGGAGCACTTCCTGTGGTAAATGTTAACCAATTAACGCAAGCGATTAATGACATTGTTTTAATACCCAATGGGGTAGAAGTAAGCTTTGCGTCTAATATGATTATAGCTATTGTATTAATAGTATTGACATCCCTAGTAATGTTTGGTGGATTGAAAAGAATAAGCAGTACAGCGGCTAAGATGGTACCGAGTATGGTTTTACTTTATTTTGTTTTTGTAATGATTATTCTAGGTTCTCATTATGAAGAGGTGCCTAAATATCTAGTGATGATGGTAACCGATGCTTTTGCAGCGGAGAACTATAAAGGAGGCCCTATGTTTGGAGGTGTTCTAGGAGCATTGATACTGCATGGAATTCGAAGAGGAGCATTTTCTAATGAAGCGGGGATAGGTACAGCCCCTCTAGCACATGGAGCTGCCAAAACGGATGAACCTGTTCGAGAAGGCTTAGTTGCAATGCTAGGTCCAGCTATAGATACATTAGTAGTTTGTACTTTGACAGCTTTAGCTATATTAGTTACTGGAGTATGGGAAACCACTACCACTAATGGTGTTAGTTTGACAGCTTCTGCATTTGGGGAAGCCATGCCTGGAATTGGACCTTACTTACTTATGATATGTGTGTTCATTTTTAGTTTGTCATCTTTATTTTCTTATTCCTACTATGGGACAAAATGTCTATCATTTCTTATAGGAGCGGATAAGAAACACTACTATAATTATTTCTATGTACTAAGTATCATTTTAGCTGCGACGACACCTTTTAGCGTGATGCTAAATTTGATTGATGGAGTTTTTGCTTTGATGGCAATCCCTACCATGGTATCTACTTTTATATTAGCTCCGAAAGTGATTCAGGAAATCAAAAGGTATGTGCATAGATTGCAAGATGGTAAGTTGTAATTTTACTATGTTGAATTTAATAGAATAGTATACACATTAATAAAGGTATGCAAAATCAATAGTCCGTAACCTTTTTTCTTCCCGCTTTGATTTCGGATCGGTTTTTTTTGCTTTTGAGTCGCTTTTTTTTCGATGCTGCTGACGGGCGAGTTGGTTTCCGTTTCTTTTCCTCTTTTAGTGCCTTTTTGATTAATTTATCAAATTTCTTGACCACTTTCAGCCTGTTCTTATGTTGCGATCGATCCGTTTCTTGATGGATAATCAATTCTTTTTTACGATTGATATTATTCTTAAGTCGAGCTAGTATTTTGACCTTTTGCTTATCAGATAATACTTCAGAAGCCTGCACATCAAATCGCAGTGTCACTTTGGTCTCCACTTTATTTACATGCTGGCCACCGCTACCTCCAGATCGAGAAGTAGTGAATGTAAATTCAGTATGTAATTTATCAAAGTCGAGTTCCATGATTGATTTATCTTTTTGTAGGATAGTGTTTCAATGATTTTTGAAGAGGAATCGTTCATTGTGGTAGTGAGAAAAGATTATCTCGCAAAGGCGCGGAGTTTGCGAAGGAAAAAGAGCAATAAGAGGCTGGTATGATTTAGCCATTTTTCTGCTATTAGGGTTTAGGTATTCTATTAACCCAGATAACCACAAAGGTGACATCTTGCCATTCTCAATGGGAAGACAGGAATGGGGGTTGAACGAGTCATTGATGTTGTCTCGTAAAGACGCGGAGTGTGCTGAGAGTAAGTTCAAGAGTAGCATCCGAGTAACTACACCTATGGTAAAAATTGGTAATAATTTTTAAAATGTGGATCAGATAGCGTATCAAGGCATTTCTCAAGCTAGGTTTTTGGATTTACATTCTTGACTTTACATGTAGCAAAGAAGGAATACATCATCGCTATTCTCTGTCCTGCTTTGTGATTGCATGCAAAAATGTAGGTAGTAGTCCGTGCCCCAGTAAATGGCTGTCCACAAAGGGTCAAACATTGGTAATAAACAATCATGGCACAGATTAAGATAAAATAGATGATTGTGTAATTTATAACGATGAAGCTACCGAGACAAACATTTATTATTACGTAATAACTAGGTGTACATCAAAGACATGATGCTGGCAAGACACCAATAGCAATTTATAACAGTGATAACAGTGATAACAGTTTATTGGATTTATTATATGGCAAAACTTATCAAAGTGGGTTGATAGCGTATTTAAACAGAATTGCAGGAGCGGCTTGATTGCAGCATCTGTTGGTCAGAGGACAATGGCGGAGTGGTTGGGGAATCTTTATGCAAGGTGAAAGTACTTTTAGGGTCAGGTCAATTGAATACCATAATGATTGTTGATGATTGCACAAACTTACCTTCTGCAACTGAGTAAGAATTGAAAAGGCTGGTGTGCGCTCTATGAAAAAGACAATAAAGTCGATCTCTAATTCATTGTCTCTTCTCGTTTATTTTCCAACAGTAACAGGATTTTGGATGGAAACTTGTGGTGGGTGAGTGAAATTTCGAGACATATTTTTCATAAATGTAAAACCTTAGTGTCCCTTGTTTGTCCAGATTTGTATTTTCTTTTAACAGACGACTAAAACTTAATATAAAAAAAATAGAACCCCTGATCCAGTTTCAGAGCTTTAGAATAATTTCAATTGGCCTCTAAAAATATAATTATGGCGCAAAATTAGTCAGCTTATTAGCAAATTAATAGGTTATTGGTATATTATTTGTTAATACAAATAATATAGTTCAATTTGGATGTAAGATAGAAACTAGATCTCTAGATATCAACCGGATACTGTTAGATAAAAACCTTAAATAATTAAAACCTCACGTCATGACAAAGCATTTATATGTTTTCATAGTCTTACTAAGTCCTTTATATGTAATTAGTCAAACTGTAAATGTGGAGGGTGGATTTATTGCGGACTCCAGAGACGATTATTCAGAAATAATCAAGAATGTAGCTGACCCAATACCTGCGCAAGATAATTTATTAATTTATGATATGATACAACCATATGATGTTGATGTTTTGGATTTAGGTAGTAGTCCTGGCTCCAGTAACCAGCTGTCCACAAAGGATCAAACATTGGCAATAAACGATAGTGGTACAGATGAAGATAAGGTAGATGATGATGTAATTTATACCCATGAAGCTACTGAGGTAGGCAATTTCTATTATGGAATAATTGAACCTGTACAACAAAGATTGGACGCTGGAGAGACGCCAATAGCAATCTATAACAGTGATAACAGTTTATTGGATTCACTATATGGCAAAACCTACGAAGGTGGATTGATAGCGTATTTAGACACAAATGTAGGTAGCGGTTTGATTGCAGCATCTGTTGATCAGAGTACAGGAGCGGAGTGGGGTTGTTGGGGAACCTATATACAAGGTACAAGTTCTGATATAGGGACGGGTCAATCGAATACCATAATACTTGTTGATGATTGTGGAGAATCCGGAATAGCTGCGGAGCTATGTGATGGTCTAGATCATGAAGGGTATCAAGATTGGTTTTTACCGTCAAAAGATGAATTAAATGAGTTATATAATAACTTAAAATTAAACGATCTTGGTGGGTTTTCGGCTGGTTGGTACTGGACCTCTACAGAGGACTTCGTCATCTTTGCTTGGAGTCAGGATTTTCTCGTTGGAAATCAGTACGCCAACGATAAGGTCGACGTCAACAATAATGTCCGGGCAGTTCGGGTTTTTTAATACTGACGATGAATGTTAGCACGCCGCAATTAAACTATTCTGACGCTTTTGGTCAGGACTTGTTTAACAATTTTACTACCGCGACATGTTATGAACCTATCGAAGTAAGTGGCCGATTATATGTTTTGCACTTGCAAGAGTGAATATTGAAGAAAGGATAAAAGTAAGTATTGTTATTGTGCGGTTAAGTTGGATGTTCTTTTCTTGAGGATGTTTATTATATCATTAATAATAGTTAAGTATCAAAATATGATATGAGCACTATATGTCCATTACGAAATTTGATTATTTACTTACCAGTGAATTAATAAGCATTCATTATGCTTAATGTGTTTAGTAGGATTGTATTGTTTGCATACATGCCCCGTTGATCAATTGAGAGGTATATCTGATTTTACTTGAAGGTTTCGTCTTAATGATGGCGCAGTCTTTTTGATTTTTCAAACCTAAAGGTGTCATAATTTATTTACTGATTAGAGATATTTCATAGAGTTGAATATTAGCATAAGAATTAGCATACTATGTATTAAGTATAAACTACTAAGTTACTTTAGAACAATTGACCTATCTTTGCACCCTATTTGCAACAAAGGCGATTTCCCTTGTTCAGAATTCAATAAATGTTTTTATGACTGATTTTCGAAAACCTGTAACAGACTGGCTACCAATCACAAAAAAAGAGGTAGAGATGCACGGTTGGGAAGAACTCGACGTGATCTTGATATCAGGGGACGCATATGTAGACCACCCAGCTTTCGGTACAGCCGTGATAGGAAGGATAATAGAGAGTGAAGGATTTAGAATCGCTATCGTACCTCAGCCCAATTGGCAAGATGATCTGAGAGACTTCAAGAAGATGGGTAAGCCGAGATTATTCTTTGGGGTTACTTCCGGATGTATGGACACAATGGTCAATCATTATACAGCGGGCAGAAGAAAAAGATCTACAGATGCATATACACCTGGCGGTAAAGCAGGTTTTAGACCTGATTATGCTTGCGTGGCATACACTAGAATATTAAAAGATCTTTATCCAGATGTGCCTGTTTTACTGGGGGGAATCGAGGCGAGCTTAAGAAGGGTTACACATTATGACTATTGGGAGGATAAACTCTGGCCTAATATTCTAACAAAAAGTGGTGCTGATATGCTTGTTTATGGAATGGGTGAAATGCCACTTAGAGCGATCATGCAATTGGCAGATGTTGGAGTGCCATTAGCCTCTATGACTCATATTCCTCAGACAGCTTTTTTAGTTCCTAGAGGAAGTGAGTTGCCAGATGCAGAATTATGGAAGACCCTCCAGTTAAACTCTCATGAGAAATGTATGAGAGATAAAGTTGCATTCGCTGCCAATTTTAAGCATGTAGAGCAAGAGTCAAATAAAACTAAAGCGAATCGACTCACACAAGATGTAGGAGATCACACGCTTGTAATCAATCCGCCATATCCACCGATGACTGAAAAGCAGATTGATACGTCCTTTGATCTACCATATACAAGACTTCCTCATCCTAAATATCATAAACGAGGAAAGTTACCCGCTTTTGAGATGATCAAATTTTCTATCAACATGCATAGAGGATGTTTCGGTGGTTGTAGTTTTTGTACTATTTCTGCACACCAGGGAAAGTTTGTGAGCAGTAGGTCTGAGACATCGATCATGAAAGAAGTGGATCAAGTTGTGAAAATGCCTGACTTCAAGGGGTATATATCTGATATCGGTGGGCCATCTGCCAATATGTATAAGATGAAAGGAAAGGTGGAGGCAATCTGCGATAGATGTGTGGCGCCTTCATGTATTCATCCAGTGGTATGTAGTAACTTGGATACCAGTCATAAGGCAATGACAGACCTTTATAGAAAAGTGGATTCTCACCCGGAAGTAAAAAAAGCATTCGTAAGTAGTGGTATTAGATATGATTTAGTTACCAAAAGTTACAACAAGAATGGTGATGAGAAAGAGATGGACGAATACATGGATCAACTGGTAAGTCGTCATGTTTCTGGGAGACTCAAAGTAGCCCCTGAACATACTTCAGATGATACATTAAAGATCATGAGGAAGCCAAGTTTTAAGCATTTCCATGAGTTTAAAAAAAGCTACGAAAAAGCAAATGAAAAACATGGATTGAATCAGCCTCTAATACCGTACTTTATATCAAGTCACCCAGGATGTGAAGAAAAGGATATGGCAAATCTGGCGGCTGAAACTAAGGACATGGGGTTCCGGCTGGAGCAGGTACAAGATTTTACGCCTACCCCGATGACCGTGGCAACTATTATATATTATACAGGAGTTCACCCATATACATTGCGACCTGTTTATACAGCCAAGTCTGCCAAGCAAAAGAAAAATCAACACCTTTATTTTTTCTGGTATAAAAGAGAGAATCATAGCCTGATCCGAGAAAAGCTGACGAATATGGGCCGTGAGGATATGATCGAGAAGTTAGTTGGAGATCGTAAAAGAGCTAATAAGAAGGAGATTATCAAGAACCGTAAAGAGGATTCTCGGGGAACTAGGAAAGGAAAGAAACGGAGAAGTTAGTACGAGGTTATATGACCGAAAGAGCGGGTTTAGATTTAAGGGTAATAAGGTTATTTACATTTTCCTCCCTGATGAGCTTATGCTTTTTTTTATCAACTTGTGAAAACCCTGAGGTTAATTACGATGATTTCATAGATGAAAATATTAATGCTTATAGTTTTATCAAATATCGCGACTCCCTATATTACAAGGAAATCAATGGATTAATTTATAAGAAGAAATTCTTGTCAATATTGGATTCTGTTGTTCTGGATAAAGGAAGAATATTATATTCTATTGAAGTAGACCATAGTTACACAAATGATAATAGAGGTAAGAGGAAGTACATCTTTTCCAATTTACAAGCAAAATCGGTATCATTTATATATGATATTGATTATAAATTTATGAGGAAACCGCCTGCTTTTTGCGAAGGTCAGGACGGTGGGAGGGGGACAGTAAATGATTTCATAAATTCATTAGAACTATTTGATGGAATAAATAATTTCTTAACCGTCAATCAAATTGTAAATGAACAAAGTATAATAAGTATTTTATCGTTCGTTTTTGGAGCACAATTATCTTCCTTAGACCGAATTACTGATGAATACAATACATCAATAATTATTAGAGGTATGTCTAATGAACGTCAAAAAGAAACACATAAAGCATTCCAGATTAGAGCAGGATATTCTTGCTGTTTAGAAGCTTTGAGGAACTTCGATAAATTAGAAAAAATAGAAAATAAACTATTATTTCCCACTAATCTATTTGGAATAGTTTCTTGTGATATAAATCCAAAAAATAAATCCAATAAAGTAGTATTTGGATATCACTATTTCGAATGCAATATGCCACTCTATTAGACGAGGAGCTATATGAAAGAGAAAATGAAATTGTTTAAGTTCTAGTCAAAAGTTATTATGATAATGGAGCACATACTATTAGACAATTTACGTTTCCAGAATCTAGTAATATCAATGTTGAGAGTAATGAAAAAATGTATTTCAACAAACACTTCATTTTATTTAACGATTTCATAAACCTATCCTTCGATTCTTAGTTTTACTTTGTGAATTATAATTGCACATAAAAAAGAGAGAAATGAAAATCGGTATCGTTTGTTATCCTACATATGGAGGAAGTGGAGTTGTGGCAACTGAGATAGGGCTAGGATTAGCAAAATTAGGTCATGAAGTGCATTTTATTACTTACAAGAGACCTGCAAGACTGAACTCATTTAGTGCTAATGTTTATCTTCATGAAGTTAGTTCGTTTGATTATCCTTTGTTCGAATATACGCCTTACGAAACTGCTCTCGCAAGTAAGATGGTAGATGTTGTGAAATATGAGGGTCTTGACATTCTCCATGTGCACTATGCTATTCCACATGCAGCTGTTGCTTATATGGCCAAGCAAATATTAAAAACCCATGGAATCGATATTCCAGTAGTGACTACATTGCATGGTACAGATATTACTCTAGTTGGTTCGAATACTTCATTCTTTCCAGTTGCTGAATTTAGTATAAACGAAAGTGACGGAGTTACAACAGTTTCTAATCAACTTAAAAAACAAACAGAGGAAACATTTGATGTCAAAACAGATATCAGGGTGATATATAATTTTATCGATTTCGATAGATTCCGAAAAACAGATAAAGATCATTTCAAAAAAGCAATAGCCCCTGATGGAGAAAAAATCATAGTACACGTTTCTAACTTTAGAAAAGTGAAACGTGTGGATGATGTGATACATATTTTTGCTAGAGTAAGAGATAAAATTCCATGTAAGTTAATGTTGATTGGTGATGGTCCAGAAAGACAAAAAATGGAAGAATTGTGCCGAGAATTGGGCCTTTGCGACGAAATCAGATTTTTGGGAAAACAGGACGCTGTAGAGGAATTATTAGCTGTGGCTGACCTTTTTATATTACCGTCAGAAAATGAATCTTTTGGACTTGCAGCATTAGAAGCAATGGCGTGTGAAGTTCCTGTCGTTTCGTCTAATGTAGGAGGTATACCTGAAGTGAATATTGAAGGGGTAACTGGCTATCTATGTGATGTTGGCGATGTAGAAGGTATGGCTAAAAGAGCTATTTCAATTCTCGAAAATGAAGAAACGCATCAAAAATTCCGTAAAGCCGCATTTGAACATGCGAAGACTTTTGATATAGCAAATATTCTTCCTGTCTATGAAGAATATTACCATGAGATCATAGAGAAGGTGAAAATGTCAGCAACGGTTTAGTAAAGTTCAAAGTGCATATCATGTAGTAATGATGATCTATTACTTTTATAAGTGAAGAATAGTTCGTTAGTAGGAAATTAATAGTAAGTCGTCGATTTAGTCTATTCTTCTTTTTATTTACCCTCATCTTGCGATTAAGCATCCATTCTATATTAAATCAAACATAGATTTCTACCTTTTGGAAAGGTTAGATCAGCGTTTGATATTATCTCACTTACAAACTTATATATATATGAATGGCTTAACGCGATTTTTTCATTTCTGTGCAGGTATAGATCCATCCATCTTAAAGAGAACTCCCACAGATCAAAATAAATATGCAGGAATAGGTGCTACAGTGTTTTTTACAGGAATATTTGCAGCTATTGCAGGTGGCTTTGCACTCTTTTCTGTTTTTAAATCAATGCCAATAGCCATTCTATTTGGGATCCTTTGGGGGTTGATGATTTTTAATCTTGATCGATATATTGTGATGAGTATCAAGAAAAAAGATAAGCCCTTGAAAGAATTTGGAATGGCATTGCCTCGATTAATACTGGCGGTATTGATCGCTTTTGTAATAGCAAAGCCTTTAGAATTGAAATTGTTTCAAAGTGAGATAGGATCGGAATTAGTTCTAATGGAACAAGAAAGGTTTAAAGAACAAGAAGACTTATTACGTACACGATTCCTGCCTGAAATGGATAGAATCAATAATGAAATAGCTGATCTTGAGAGCAAAGTAGAATCTAAGAGAAATTATAGAGATCAATTAAACTTGTCCGCTACTCAAGAAGCAGATGGTACAGGAGGCTCTGGTCAACGAAACCTTGGTCCGATTTATAAAGCCAAAAAGTTAGATGCAGATCTTGCACAACAAGAACTTGACAATACGATAGCATCTATCAGCCCTCAATTAGAAAACAGGAAATCTGAATTACTCAAAGTCGAGTCATTAATGAACGAGACAAATACAAATTTGGAGAAATCAAGGCTTGATGGTTTTGCGGCTCAGATGGATGCATTAGGTAGACTTGGAGATAAAAGTTCAACAATATTTTGGGCTAGTGTATTTATCACATTGCTATTTATTGCCATAGAGACAGCACCTCTTTTTGTGAAGTTGATTTCAGAACGCAGTCCATATGACTACAGATTAGATCAACATGAAACTATGGTAGCTAATAGTTATCATTCTTATGTAGGGAAGCTAAATGCAGCTACTCAAAATGATCTGCAGTTCGTAAAAGAGACTTCTCGGGCTCAAACTTTAGAAGCACTAAATGCAGAGAAGGAGCTTATTAAGGAAGTGATTGGAACAGAATTGGACAAGGTGAAAGAAGGGGCATTAACGTGGGCTGAATATAAGAAGGTAAGGAGGTATTTTGGATGATCCAATTTAGAATTAAACTATCGGAGTTTGATGTCAGCAAATTAAAACGTGAATGAGTATTATTTCACGTACTCATTCACAATGTTATCTTCGAACCACTTTTGTGTTTCTTGTAAAGAAGTGTTTCCTGATGCAACATCAATATTGAAATTGAAAATCTTAGATTTTTCAATCGCTTTATTTAACCTTAATCCATTCATGTCCACAAATCAAATGGCAGCTTCAAGCCCTGTTCTTTTATTATCGTCAGAAAATATATGATTCCCGATTATGTTGAACATATATAGACTGGCTTTATCACTCATTGTTGGATAAAGAGGCTGAGCAAACATCTCACTTGTGACAACTTCCAAAAGGTAATCTAGATTCTCTTCGTGAAGGAAATTTGATGGAGTGTTGAAGTTTCCTCCATGCCTCTCTATTGTCAATTTATTAAGAAATACTATTTTCTTTTTTGTTAAGTATTTGATCACGCTAGAGCCTTAAATACTTCATCATATTCTTTGAAATGTTTATTGACCAGTTGTTCAATAATGATCATTTCTTCATCTGAGTCTTCGATTGCGCTTGAGTATTTATCAACAACTTCTTGGAGGAACGACTTGTCTAATTTTCTAGTTTTCAATAGCTCAACAAAAAGGGCTTTTGCTTCATCTATAGTAATGGTGTTTATATCCAATTTAGTCGAAATAGTAATCATTTCTATTAAGTTAAGTGAGTACTAATAACGATTAGATGTAAATTAAAAGTTTCAGCTTATATAGATTAGATTGGTACATCAGGTTTTGACCCACCAAAGAATTCTGAAAATTAATATGTTCAATTACCTGAGAGTATCAATTAATCTGTCCTATTCCACAACAATCTCATCCAAAAATAACCAACATGCAGCTCCCGGAGCGACGTGCCACGATGGATTATATTTCTGACTTTCTAAATCGACTTTGACATATCTAGCTTGGGTTCTATCCCCATGTAGGATATGATTAATAGTTTTGGCAGTAACTGGACCTGCTTGTGTAACATAATTCTTATTGGCAAACCATTGGAAACTTGTTCCATCAACAGATATTTCAATACTGATCCCTTTTGGAGGAAAAATATAAGATCTATCATCGATCAAAGAACCAACACTAATACTTTCGATCGTTTGTGTTTTACCTAAATCAAGCACAACTGATGTGCCACTTTCGTAAAACCCTAACCATTTTCGATCTCCAAAAGATTCACTTCCTTTTGTGAAGTCAATCAAGGTTGAGGGGCCGTCTCCTGGATATTTTTCATGTGCAGGAGTTGATAGGGTAATATTTGTTGGCTTGTACTTAGCTCTTACAAATGTCTCTTTTATAGTGTCAGAATTAGTCCAACCATGTTGGAATAAGAAAGAGGATATTTCGGTAGATTCTTTTATATGAAAAGGGACGGTGTAGTTATATGTTGTAGTTCCGTTTTTAGTACTTAGCGCATAGCTTATTTTTGCTCTCGGGTTACTCGTTATAAATGATATCAACAGAGAGTCTTGGAATAACTCAGTCTTTCCCTCAATAATTGGACCTGCAAGTTTTGGAGTTCCAAAAATAGATTCATCAATGCCTAGGTCGATATCAATGGAAGGGTTGTTTTTTACCCATTGTTCAGCAGCAACTTTATCAATATTAGTTTGCCATAAATAGACTTTTTCTAGACCAATTATTTCTGAAAGATATAAAAGACATTTATTATCCACCTGAGTATTGTAGAGGTTAAGACTAGCCAGGTTTTTAAGAGATTGTAAGTTGACTACAGCATTATTTCCAATTGTACATCCACTCAAATTAACCTTTATGAGGTTTTCAAATTGCTTGAGTAACTTAATATCTCGATCTGAAATGTCAGTATTTGATAAATCAATTTCAGTTATATTTTTAGCAATACTCTTCAGTTTTTTAAGGGATAATTTAATACCAGTTTTATTACTGAAGGATACATCTACCCATGGTGTTTTTGCAGATACTGGAATAGCATTTATCCCTGATTGATAAAGGTCAGAAATAACTCTAGGTGAAACCATTGTTATCCCATCAAATTTATCACCTTCTAAGGATTTGAGATACTTAGACACTTTAGGGTTTTGAGTAAGATCTTTGACCAGATGATCATAATTTTTCATTTCCTTTATCCACCATTCTAGAAAGTCAAGTTCGCCAATAGATAGTTGTAATTTTCCATCTGGTGGCATATGTTCTTCGTTCTCTTTTGGCAAATGTGCTCTAAGTAAAATAGGACTATCGGTTGGAACTCCAGGTGTTAATACTTTTCCATTTTTACCACCTTTTTGCCACCCTTCCCAATTGTCAAATAATAAATCGCCTTTTGCCTTTTCTGGATTATGGCAACTAACACATTTTCGTTTGAAAATAGGCATAATGATATCATTGAATATATGCGCTTCCTGAATATTGACAACTGGCTTAGTTTCTTCTCTCTTTACGCTCTTTGTTAGAAAACCCTTGCCATGAGTAAGTGATCCTCCATAATGACCAGTAGCACCCAATAAGACCATGAAAGCTGTAAAAACTAAGCCAAGTAATAATTTCGATGGCTTTGAAGAATAGATAATGAGCAATAGTATACTACCAACAGCAGTGCCAATTCCTAGATATTTGTGCCAATCCAATAATTCTTGATCATATCCACCTTGTTCAGAAAGTACCCAGCCAGACCAAGCACTAAATACTGCGGTGATACAGCCTAATGAAAGTGCAAAAGTGAGATCTGTTGGCTTTGTCTTTTTGTTGTTAGTCTTTTTAGAATCAATCTTCCGATATTCAAAGTTTATGGAAGATTGGACAATTTCATCACTGTTTGTGGGGTGTGCCCCAGATACGTTTACTCTGTAAATATCATAGCACCATTGCAGGAATGCAAAAACCAATATTCCTATCGGAAGATGCAATAACAATGGGTGAAAACGACCAACGAAATCCATAAATAAGATCATCTATAATACTAATATTTCATCAACAAATAACCAAGGTTTCAATCCTTTCCCAGAATGCCAATCCGGAATAGAAAGCATGTTATAAACAGTGATATCTATTTTTTTTGGATATCTCGGCGGTGTTGTTATTTTTAAATAATTCATTTGTTTCTTTGATTGGACAATGCAATCGGGAATGGATAATTCATGCTTTTCTTTATGCCCATCTTCGAAATGATAGGTAAGTCTCACATTTTCTGGAGAAAATATCCATGAATTTTGATCAATCATAGTTGATACAACAGCTCCATTTACAACTTCTCCTTCCTCTAATATAAATGAGAATTGGACTATGCTATCTTGATAACCATACCATTCGTCACTTCTGAAATTCCAATCTCCCTTTTTATGATCCGTAAGTACACTGATACCTGAGTTGTAGGTTTCATTTGGATCATTTGATTCTAATCCTATCCAATTCACCTTGCGTGCTTCGATTGTCTCAATGCTTACAGTATTACTAGATTTAATTTCCTTTTGGAAAGCTTTGAATTTGTAAATTCCTGTTTCAGACACAATGATGTGTTTTTTAGCCAAAGGACTATTTTGAGTTGGTTCAGTTTCATCAATTGTATAACGAATATTGATTTTTGGATCTACATCATTGACTCTTATCAATGTTTGAATATTGAAAAAAGCCTCATCTACTGATATGGAAGGTGGGGAAAGGGTAGTATTTGATTTTTGAACATACATAGATTGCTGAGTAACTTTGTTACAGCCCCAAAACGCAAGTATTAATATGACAAATATATACCTCATACCCGTATCAATTTCATTGGATAAACTTGACCAGCATTCCATTGTGGCACATAAAGATTCTCGTCATCATCTACACATACATCATGCGGATGTTTGAAAACTTGATAAGCTTGGGTCATTTTTTTGAGTTTTGATCCTTCATATTGAGGAATCTTGCCACCTGGAGCGGAGACAAGTTTATTATCCTTGTCTAATATCGAGATGAATCCTGTATTGTCTCCTTTGTCTCCAGACCAGATCGTCGCTAAATATATATTCTCACCACGAATCACTGGACGACAAATATACGCACCCGGTAATTCTATAGTCGACTCAAATTCTCCTGAAGTAGTGAAATATTTGAGCTGATTTTTTTCTCTTGCTGTTACTAAGATTCGAGGTGTACCTTGCCGTTCATCGATAGCAACTCCATGGCAATTATAAAACTGACCATCTTCCTTTCCTGGTCCTCCAAATCTTGATTTTAGTTGCCCTTTTTGGTCATAAATATAGATGTACTGACTTCCATATCCATCCGCTACATAGATATCTCCATTTTCAGCGATAGCCGTTTCAGTGGGTACGAAATTTAATTTTTTGTCTTCAGTATCAAATTCTTCTGGTCTATTTATCTTCAAAATTTGCCGACCGCTCAAAGATGTTTTCACAACGAATGATTTTTTGATATCGGTTATATAAAGGAAATCTTCTCCACCTTCATTCTTGATAGTTAACCCATGCGCACCAGGGTATTTATTGCCCCATGTTTCTATCAGCTTTCCATCTTTATTATAGATGATAACATTGTTTTTGGTATTATTTGTCAAAAGGATAATTCGCCCCTTTGAATCTTGTACCATTTCATGACAGTCTGTAACTGGATTAGTTAGTTTGTCTAGGTTTCCCCAGTCTGAGATCACTTTATACTTGAAATCTCCATGTCCAATAATAAGATCATCATCCACAAATGTATAACCTGTCAGATATAAAGAACTAGTAGTTAAGAGAGTTGATTTTATGAAAGATCTCCGGTCGATGGTTATTTTTTTTAATGTTAATTCAATCTATGTTATTATATCTCTTACAACTTGCCCACTCACATCAGTTAACCTAAATCTTCGACCTTGATATTTATAAGTAAATTTCTCATGATCGATTCCTAGCTGATGAAGCAGCGTTGCCTGGAAATCGTGTACATGAACAGGGTTCTCAGAAATGTTGTAGCCAAAATCATCTGTCTCACCATATGTCATTCCAGGTTTGATGCCGCCACCAGCCATCCATATAGAAAAGCATCTTGGATGATGGTCTCGACCATAGTTGGTGTCGGTCAGTACTCCTTGAGAATAATTTGTTCTGCCAAATTCTCCACCCCAAACTACCAATGTATCATCTAACATTCCTCTTTGTTTGAGATCCATTACCAATGCTGCAGATGCTTGATCTACATCATGTGCTTGATTTTTTACTGCACCGGGAAGGTTATCATGATGATCCCATCCCATGTGATATAATTGGATGTAACGAACTCCTTTTTCTGCCAATCTTCGAGCTAATAATGCATTTGCAGCATAAGTGCCTGGTTGCATAGATTGTGCACCATACATTTTATATATATGATCGGGTTCTCCAGAAGTATCCATAATTTCTGGTACAGAAGTTTGCATTTTATAGGCCATCTCGTATTGTGATATTCGACTTGCTATTTCTGGATCGCCAAATTCTTCCATATGCATATGGTTGAGTTCAGAGATGTGATCAAGCATATTTCTTCTTGACTTCTTGGTAATACCTTTAGGGTCTTGTAAAAATAAAACTGGATCCTTAGCTGAACGAAATTGTACACCTTGATGAAGCGAATGTAAAAAACCATTACCCCACAATCTTGAATATAGAGGTTGACCAAACTTTCTTCCAGTTCCTCTAGAAAGTAAGACTGTAAATGTGGGTAAATTTTCATTCATACTGCCCAATCCATAACTCAACCAAGACCCTATGCAAGGCCTGCCAGGTTGTTGTGATCCGGTTTGGAAAAACGTTATCGCTGGATCATGATTTATGGCATCGGTATGCATAGACTTGATTACACATATTTCATCTGCAATTTTGGAAGTATATGGGAGTAACTCACTCATCCAAGTGCCGCTTTTACCGTGCTGCGAAAACTTAAACTGGGACCCAACCAAAGGGAAAGAATCTTGATCAGACGACATTCCCGTTAATCTTTGACCATTTCTTATGCTTTCTGGGAGATTCTTACCTCTCATTTTATCTAATAACGGTTTGTAATCAAAAAGCTCATATTGAGAAGGGCCTCCACTTTGGAATAGATAGATCACTCTTTTAGCTTTAGGCGCAAAGTGTAGTTTACCTTGCCCAAGTGCTGCATTTATTTTATGGGATATTGCTTTTGCTGGATTGGTTGTACCACCTATATTACATCCATATCCTAGAAGTGATGTCAAAGCAGCACCACCTATTCCAAGAGCAGACTTTGATAAGAATGCTCTCCGATTCATGGTCATTTGTCGTTTTTCAATCTCATTCATTAGGATCGGGTTATAGATTCGTCAAGATTGTAGATCATGTTTGCAACAGTAGCATACGCTGCCATTTCTGTATTCGGCATTAAGTCTCTTTGAGGAGAATCGCCAATTGAAAGATAAGCTTCTGCATCATTGGGAGCGTCTTTAAATCTCTTTTTCTCAGTGTCCAAATAGGCAAGCATATTATCTAGTTCATTTTTATTTGGTTTTCGACTAGTCGTACTCTGAAACATAAATGAGATTCGCTGGCTTTCATCTTTTGTTTTTATTACTGCTTGATAGGCTAAGTTTCTTGAAGCTTCTATTACCTGTGGGCTGTTCATCATAACCAGTGCCTGCAACGGGGTAGAGGTTGTTTCTCTACTGACCATACAGAAGTCTCTTGTCACAGCATCAAATGTCATCATATCAGGTGGAGGTACTGTTCGCTTCCAGAAAGTATATAAACTTCGCCTGTACTGTTTGTCTCCTTTGTCAATTTCATAGCCAAAATTAGCTCCACCACCACCTCCGACTACTTCTTTCCATAGTCCTTCAGGTTGATACGGCTTTACAGATGGTCCACCTATTTGATCTACCAGCAATCCACTAGATTTTAAAGTCAAATCTCGTATTTTTTCTGCAGATAGCCTTACTCTTGAACCTCTAGCATATAGCATGTTTTCTGGATCAGAATTATGTTGCGATGGTGATGTTTTTGATGATTGTTGGTATGTATTAGACATGACTATGTATTTCAGCATCGCTTTGATATCCCAACCTTCAGCCATGAATTTGAATGCAAGATGATCTAGTAATTCTGGGTGACTTGGTAGTGATCCTTGTGATCCCAAATCATCTGGAGTACTTACCAATCCCTTTCCAAAACACATTAACCACAGCCTATTGACCATAACTCTTGATGTAAGAGGATTTTCTTTATTGAATAACCAATCAGATAGACCTTTTCTATTTTTTTTGTAACCATCGAAGGGCAAGATTGCTACTGGCGTGGTAGGAGTTACCTCTCCTGTTGGTTGGTCATATGCTCCTCTCGAAAGTATATATGATTTACGCAGCGTCGGATCTTCTTCCATCACCATTAGCTTTATTTCCTCTAATGTGTCAAGGTTTTTGATGAAAGTTAATTGAGACTCAATTTCTTCCTTAGTAAGTGTCATGTACGGTTCTGGTGTTGCACCATATTCTTCTATTAGGCCCTTTTCTGGCACATTATTAAAAAACGAATAGAGACTATAGTATTCCTTTTGTGAAATCGGATCGTATTTGTGATCGTGACATTTAGCGCATTCTACGGTGAGCCCGATGAATGCTTTTCCGAAGGTCATAGTTCTATCGTTTACATATTCTACACGATACTCCTCAGGTATAACCCCTCCTTCTTGAGTGATTTTATGGTTTCTGTTGAATCCCGTGGCGATAAGTTGTTCTCGAGTTGGGTTTGGCAGTAAATCTCCTGCCAACTGCCATTCTACAAACTGATCATAAGGCATGTTTTTTTTGAATGCATGAATCACCCAATCTCTCCATGGCCACATAGTCCTTTCTAAATCATCTTGATAACCATGAGTGTCAGCATACCTAGCAACATCAAGCCAAAGACCAGTCATGTTTTCTGCGTAGGCATCAGAATTGAGGAAGTTGTCAGCTGCAGTTTCATATGCATCATCACTATTATCATTTACGTATGCTTGTATGTCCTCAAAGGAGGGAGGAAGGCCTGTTAAGTCAAGCGATATTCTTCTTATTAAGTGCTCTTTTTTCGCTTTTTGAGATGGTAGTTGTTTATTGTTTTCAACTTTTGAAAGTATAAAATTATCAATGTCGTTTCCTACAAAGTTATTATTGACAATAGATGGTGGGGGAGGATTTGATACTTTATTAAATGACCAATGTTGTTCCCATTTTGCACCTTGTTCAATCCAACGTTTGAGTATTTCTTTCTCATATTCTGCTAAGACTAGATTGGAAGCCGGAGGAGGCATCCGTTTTAGTTCATCATCCTCATATATTCTGTCGATGAGGACACTATTTATGATATCTCCAGGGACAATAGCATAGTGATCTTTCTTATCACCAAGTGCTACTAATACATCTTCTCGTGCATTCAACGAAAGACCAGCTTCTATTTTTGCCTTATCAGGACCATGGCACTTGAAACATCTGTCAGAGAGTATAGGGCGCACATGGTAGTTGAATGAGATTATTTCTGGGATAGCTTTTGATTGGACGATTTCGTCACTTTCTGGTATATTCGATTGATCTTCTTTACAACCAAATACAATTAGCAATATTAATAAAAAGGTCAAGGCTACACCATATCTCATCAAAATCAAATTGTAGTCTATAAGTAGTTTCGGTTTCCCGATTAGCTAAATTACGATTACTGATGACTCTTTAAAAGTTATTGACTTGTTTTTATTTCTTCATTTTGGATTGTCATATAGGAAATGACAGTTTTTGGTTTAATATGAATTTATTTAGTGATTAATTACGCTTATATGTTTCCCGTATTTGATTTCATAACTGATTCTATATTTCTTGTTTTCAGATGTTTTGAGATTTTCTTTCCACTTTAAGAAACCAGAATCTTCTACATAATCTGCATCGGATATCTCTAGAATTTTCACCTTTATATCTTCATCTGTACTAATAGGGACTTGATCCATGACAATCATATTGATGGACTTATTTTTATTGTTTTTAATCTCGATATCAAACGTATGTAACTCAATTGTCTTGTTTTTGAAGAATGACTTTTTGTTGTAGTCCTTTACAGGATTTCGTTCTACATTTACACCTAGATCTTCTCCTAATGAAACCCAAAGTGTATCACTACTTTCGGCAATATCGATCTTACTAACACCAGTATATTGTCCACTGAGAAATAGATTGACATTCCCAGAGAATAAGTTGTAATCTTTCCATTCTGGGATACCTACATTCAGATAAGCTATTGGTTCTTTTGATGGAAATATTAAATAATTGAACTCGAAAGGAATTTTGCTTGTTTTCAAAAGAACATAATACTCTTCACCACTTGAGGGTATGGTATATGGTCTTAATATTTCGAAGCTACTTATATTAAGGGATTGTTGTTCTTTAATTGAAATTGATTTTCTTTTTGGTGCCGGTTTTGTTCTTATTGCATATTCTATTTGATCATTGTATCCTGAGTATGAACGACTACCAGTGACTACAACCTCATCTAGAGTTTGGCCTTCACATAAAGTTATACTCGCCGTAGAAAGCCCAATAATATCAATTTCTTGTGTTTCGTACCCCGTATAAGCTACTACAATTTTAGAGCGATTTTGAGTACTTAATTGGAAACTTCCATCTATATCTGTAATCGTGCCATTAGTTGTCCCCTTCATCAATACATTGGCACCTACGAGTGTTTCTCCATATACATTCCTAACTATTCCACGAATAATACCAGATACTGCATTATCTTGGTTTGAGTATTGACCATGTTTCCGATGCTGAGTATTTTGCAGTCGATAAGGATCCATAGTTGGAGGAGTGATTCTCTTTTGAGGATTTCTATTTGAGAGCGTCAGTTTTACTTCACTCCATTCTTCTCCTGTAGATTGTGATACATAGGCTTTATGGTCAAGTACACTTTTCGTTTCATCGCTATTTACTCTTAGATCATAAAAACTATACCATGTAGCACTTGGTGTAAAATAAGAAAGCGTGATTGAACGATCCCCTATGGTTGGTTTTTCAATTTTAATAATCGCTCTATGGTTATTGAAAGTCTTTATGTTTTGTTCGATTAATTCTACATTTAAAGCTCGTATCTTTTTATTTAGTCTTCTTATATCAATTTGTAAATCATACTGTTCTATTTTTAGTGGCCTAAGCTTAGTTTTGTACAGTTCAGAAGCTTTTGCTATTTGATCGATATTCACACCTTGATCCGTTTCAAAGTTTTTATTGTATTCAATTACATTGATCTCATGTGCTATACTTGATGTTATTGTATTGAAATATTGAATAGAATCTTTTAGCCTATTTACTTCTAATTGGATGGATTCATATTCTGAGGGCAGCTCTGATTTCTCTTGTTTGATATCATATTTTACTGATATAATTTTAATCCCATCTGAGTTATTGACTTGTAGCGATTTTGGATTTATGTCTTTGGGTAGAGAGTCAATGATTATGATACCCGCTTCTGTTTCTTCATTTATATCAATGGATTTAGTGACCATCGCTCCTCGTTCATATATCACGACATCTGTTATATTAGAAGTAGGGTAGTATGTAGGTTGTGCCTTAGAGAAAAAAGAAATAAATGAAAGTGTTATTATTAAGATGTAGGTATTTGTTTTCATAAGGAATGGATTTAGTGATTAATGTTAGTTTCCTTATGAGGATGTAAAACTTAGTCAAATTACATAGAGCATAATAAGAAAGCCCTCAACAAAATTAATTGATGAGGGCTTTTTGTCTCTAATTATATCATTAATCTACACTTGTACATTTGCATAGTGCGCATTTTCTTCAATAAATTTCCTTCTTGGAGGTACTTCATCTCCCATCAACATTGAGAATACATTATCAGCTTCCATATATTCATCTATGGTTACTTGTCTTAGTATTCTTGTATCAGGATCCATGGTTGTTTCCCATAGTTGATCAGCATTCATCTCTCCAAGACCCTTATATCTTTGTGTCTTGATCGAACCTTCTTCTGCTCCACCAAATTGGTTGATTGCATCGGTTCTCTCTTCATCATTCCAACAATAAACAGATTTCTTACCCTTTTTTACTTGGTACAAGGGTGGTGCTGCAATGTAAATGTATCCACCTTCGACTAACGGTCGCATATATCTAAAGAAGAATGTCAAAATCAATGTTACAATGTGACTACCATCTACATCGGCATCACACATGATGACTATCTTATGGTATCTCAGTTTCTCAATATTCAATACTCTTTCACCATCTTTCTCCTCTATTCTTACACCAAGAGCTGTAAACATATTCTTGATCTCCTCATTTTCATATATTCGATGCTCTAAGGCCTTCTCAACATTTAGAATCTTTCCTCTTAATGGAAGGATCGCTTGGAAATGTCTATCTCTACCTTGCTTTGCTGTACCACCGGCACTATCTCCCTCTACTAAGAATATCTCAGAAATGTTTGGATCTTTTGAACTACAATCAGAAAGCTTACCCGGCAAACCTCCTCCTGCAAGTACATTCTTACGCTGTACAGACTCTCTTGCTTTTCTTGCTGCATGTCTCGCCATGGCAGCAATTATTATCTTATCGATGATTTTCTTAGCTTCCCCTTGATTCTCTTCTAGGTAGTATTTTAATACTTCCCCCATTTTTTGAGAAACAATAGAAGTTACCTCCGAGTTACCCAATTCACCCTTCGTTTGACCTTTGAATTGTGGTTCAGGTACTTTTACAGAGACTACCGCCGTCAATCCTTCTCTGAAATCTTCACCAGTGATAGATATTTTTGCCTTGTCGAGTTTTGCTAGTAGGCCATTGTCATCCGCATATTTTTTGAACTCTCTTGTGACCGCTCTACGGAATCCATTTACGTGTGTACCACCTTCACGAGTGTTGATGTTATTCACATAAGAATGAATGTGCTCTTGGTAGCTAGTATTGTATTGCATTGCAACTTCTACTTCGACATTTTCTTTCTCATCTCTTCCAATAACATGGATAGGTTCTGATAAGATCGATGGTCGATTAGCATCTAGATGCAAAACAAACTCTTTGAGCCCACCTTCTGAGTGGAACGTCTCAGTTTTGAAAGATCCATCTTTATTGGTCTCTCTCTCATCAGTCATGATGATGGTAAGACCCATGTTAAGATATGAAAGTTCCTTAGCTCTTTTTGCTAATGTTTCATAACTATACTCGAGTTCTTCGAATATAGTATTATCTGGGAGAAATGTTACATAGGTACCGTTGACATCAGTTGTTCCAATCTCACGAACATCATATTGCGGGATACCTTCTTTGTATTCTTGCTCGAAAACTTTTCCATCTCGGTGTACTTCAACTCTCATGTCCATAGAAAGTGCATTCACACAAGATACACCAACACCGTGAAGCCCACCTGACACTTTGTAAGTGTCTTTATCGAATTTACCTCCAGCATGCAACACAGTCATCACTACCTCAAGGGCTGACTTCTGTAGCTTTTCGTGCATTCCTGTAGGGATACCTCTACCATTATCTTTTACTGTGACGCTATTATTCTCGTGGATATTGAGATAGATCAAATCACAATGACCAGCTAAATGCTCATCTATCGAATTATCTACTACTTCCCATACCAAGTGATGCAGACCTTTGGTATCTGTACTTCCAATGTACATTCCTGGTCTCAGTCTTACCGCCTCCAGTCCTTCGAGGGCGGTTATATTGGACGCATCATAGTTACTTTTATTGTCGCTCATATTGTAATTATCTGATATATTATTTTTAGCTCAGCAAAGATAGCAAAATATAGGGTAAAACAGGTCTTATTTATGGGGTATCTTGTGATGGTTTGGTCCTGTAGCATTTGCCGAAATTCGTTACCATAAATTGGTGCTAGCAAGCTAAGGATGTTCTCAGTTTATTGAGGCAGAATAGAAGTCTTGACCAGTGTATAAAAATAGAAATGGACAGTGAGACAAACTAAGAAACAGAAACCTACTTGTACCTCACCAATAATTTCAATACCTTTATAAAATGACTGACGATAAATCTAACATAGCCAATGAACCACTTGCAGAATATGGCAAAGTCTATACCTATGCAGATTACTTAAAATTTGAATATGATGAAATGGTAGAACTCATAAGAGGAAAGATATTCCGAATGAGTGCTGCACCTAAGGCATATCATCAAGAGATAAGTAGTAACCTTAATATTTTGATCGGTAATTTTTTATGGAAAAAAGAATGTAAAATTTTTCCAGCTCCTTTTGATGTGGTTCTGCCAGTTAGGAATGAGAAGAAGGATTCTGCGACAACAGTAATACAGCCGGACCTCTGTGTTATATGTGACCATACAAAATTGGACGAAGCCGGCTGTTTCGGGCCACCTGATTGGATCATAGAAATACTGTCAGATAGCACTTCTAAAAAGGATCTCAATGATAAATATGATGTTTATGAGGAGTCTGGAGTCAAAGAGTATTGGATAGTCATGCCGAAAGAGAGGCTTGTAGAGGTGTTTGTTTTGCAGGATGGGAATTATCAGCGAATTAGGACTTACACTCAGGATGAGTCTGTGAGTCCGCATACTTTTCCTGAGTTGAAGATATTGTTGTTGGATGTGTTTCCAGTGGTAGTTGGGTAAATAACAAAGCGAGGGGAATAAAAATATCAATGGTAATTAATACGAATGATAAATGGAATCCATTTTGCAAATTCTAACCTGTTTTGATATTTTCTTTAGTATTTTAGTAGATACTTAACGTTCTACTTCCTAGTTTTGTAAACTATAATGAAATTGCACATACAAAACGAATCCGAAATCGACAAACTAGTCGATGCCTTCCTTCTAGTTTCCCAAGGAGAAAAGGTGACATTTCTATACGGCGACCTAGGAGCTGGTAAAACCACTTTCGTAAAGCGACTAGTAAAGAAGCTGGGCTCGACTGATGAAGCATCAAGTCCTACATATTCCCTTGTTAATGAATATGATATCACTGATGGGATTTTATATCACATAGATCTGTACAGACTAAATGACGAACAAGAAGCGCTTGAAATTGGAATCGAAGACTATCTTTATTCGGGCCATTATTGTATGGTAGAATGGCCACAAGTAATCGAGAAATTAATTAATCGAGCTGTAGAAATCAAAATTACAACCAATCAAGATGAATCTCGTTCTGTCGAAATAGATCTCGTAAATTATTAGACTTGGTAATTTGATGCTAGATTTGTAAGAATTATTTAGCAAAGTAACGCAAGAACTAAACCTTATATAGCAAATGAGTCCTTCAACTCCAGTAAGTTTTTCTAAGTTTTTCACAGAATCTCAGTTTGAGACGCAGGAAGAACGCCTTGCTGTTGGCGAACGGTCGAAAAGAGTAACCATAGGCATTCCAAAGGAAGATCACGAAATAGAAAACCGAGTCTCTATGGTTCCCAACTCTATTCGTACTTTAGTGGGATTTGGGCATAGTGTAGTTGTGGAGTCAGGGGCAGGAGATCATTCTAATTTTAGTGATCATGATTTCTCAGAAGCGGGGGCACAAATTAGCCACAGTGCAGATGAAGTATTTAAGTCGGATATTGTAGTAAAAATAGCACCTGCGACTTTAGATGAAATTGATATGATGCATCAAGATAAGATCATCATATCACCATTGCAATTACCTTCTTTGAGCCAAGAATATTTTCTAAAGATAAAAGAAAAAAAAATCACAGCACTTGCAATGGAATATCTTCAATCAGAGGATGGAAGCTTTCCGATAGTAAGGATTATGAGTGAAATGGCAGGGGTGGTAGCACTTCAGACAGCAGCCGAATATCTTAATAATACTAAAGGGGGTCGAGGCGTTATGCTCGGAGGTGTGAGTGGAGTGCCACCGGCAAAAGTTGTTATTCTGGGGGCAGGAGTGGTAGGCGAATTTGCTACCAAAGCTGCAGTAAGCTTTGGAGCATCTGTCAGAATTTTTGATAATGATATAACAAAATTGATGCGATTGCAATCTGCAGTGGGTAGACAACTTCATACTTCAGCGATCAATCCTGTTTATCTCGGCTATCAGCTGATGAGTGCAGATGTAGTTATAGGAGCAATGCACTCAAAACATGGTCGTACGCCAATTTTGGTGACCGAAGAGATGGTGTCTAAGATGAAAGAAGGTTCAGTGATCATAGACGTCAGCATCGATCAAGGAGGCTGTATTGAAACGTCAGAAGTGACATCACATAAAAATCCAACATTTACTAAGCATGGCGTCATTCATTATTGTGTTCCGAATATAGCGTCGAAAGTAAGCCGTACTGCCTCTGTTGCTGTGAGTAATATTATCACTCCCTTATTGATAAAAGCGGGCAACAATATTAATATCGAAGAGTTATTATACAACAGGGTTGGGATTCGAAATGGGTGTTACGCTTACAAAGGGTGCATCACAAATGAATACCTCGGTCGAAGATTTGGTCTTAAATACACTTCACTTGACCTCCTCCTCACTAGCAAAATGTAAGATTTGAAGTCCACAGCAAAACTGATATCATTAATTTTTCACCCATTATTCATCATAGGCTACATGCTCCTAGTACTTTTGGTGATGAATCCTTACATGTTCATAGTCAATGATCAGAAAGCAAGAGGTTTAATAATAATCAATGTGTTTATGTTGTCGGTATTCTTTCCAATGTTTTCTATTTTTTTGATGAAAATGCTAGATTTTATCAAGTCCTATAAGATGGAAGATAAGACAGAACGAATTGGTCCATTGATTGCTACTGGAGTTTTCTATTTGTGGATGTTTGTCAACTTTAAGGGGAACTCAACGATACCTGTATCATTTAGTTCTTTTGTCCTGGGTTCTACGATTGGGTTATTTTTGGCTTTGATGCTTAATAGTTTTACGAAGGTTAGCCTTCATACAATTGCGGCAGGGGGATTGGTTACTGGTCTACTATTTATTAAGTACCTATATAGTTATGAGACATTTTTTGTGAGTCTTCCATTTGGCTCATTTCAAATAAGTACAACTTTTGTAACTATTGTTGCCATGATAATTGCAGGTTTAGTGGGCACTAGCCGATTACTTCTAAAGGCGCATGACGAATTTGATGTCTATGGAGGATACATCGTAGGTATATTCTCTATGATAGTTGCTTTTAAAATTATGGGATAAAAGATAATTCCGAATGAATAATATCGATTTTTTTGATTAAATCTTATGAAACTCTGCGAGCTTAGAGCCTCTGCACGAAAAAACATCATATGAAATACATTTTAGGCATCTTTTTTTTCTTCTACACTACAATTAGTTTTAGCCAGAGTCCGTGGGTCAATACCAGTGGTGCCGGCTACAGCCATATCTCATTTGGTACGCTACTAAACTATGATCAAATATTTGAAGGGAACCTTAAGAACCTAGCTGATCTGGAGGGTGAAATCTCAGAATTTAGCATTCAATCATATACCGATGTTGGATTGGGCAAGAAATTTGGAATTACTTTATCACTTCCTTTCAATATGATAAAATCATCTCTAGACGCACCAACATCTTCTGGTTGAGTGGAAGGCAGCCTTTCTGGTCTAGGAAATGCCGAGATCGGATTGAAATATAACTTCTTGGATAAAGCAATATTGGTAACAGGGCAGTTATCAGTGAGTCTTCCATTAGGATCGAAAGATTTGGAGTCAGGACTGCAGACAGGATATGATGCAACCGTGGTCACTCCTTATATTAGTGTAGGTAAAGGATTAGGTAAGTCATACATCTACGGTTATATTGGTCATGAATTTACAAGCAATGATTACAATGATAACCTAAGGTTAGGGGTAGAGTATGGGCAAAAATTCTTCTCTAAACTGTGGACTATTGTTGCATTCAACATGAAAGAACCGACTAGTAGAACCGATAAAAAACTAGACAATAGAATAGAAGAAACTCGTCTCTTTGTCAATAATCAATATTATAATAGCTTGTCCTTGAAGTTAATATATGAGATTAATGAAAAGTTAGGTGTAAATGGATCAGCTAATCTTATCAGTGTAAGAGCTAATAATTTGCCATTTCAATCACCGCTTTCATTAGGTGTCTATTTGAAATGGTAGCTGAAGAACAAGTTCAGTCAATCGTTAAGCCGTTAGGGTCGGTGAGTGGCTGATGTTTCAACCTTAGCGTTCAAATTTTCGGTTCAAGTTCTGGATTGTACACAATTGTAAGTAATCAATTAAGATTTTAACGGAATAAAGTCTTTTAGGTCAGTTCTTAAAATATTGACTACTCGCCGATCTGTCCCGTTTTTATCGGGATATTCCTATTTAGCTCAACAATTGGCCAGTTGCCAACATTAAACAAGAAGCCCTTTTTGACTGTACATTTGCAAGACCTTTAGTCATCAAACGGCAAAATACTCTGTCATTTTTTTTACAGTATCTTCCGTCTTAAGATTGTCCATCACGACCTTACCTTTTTCCAATATAATAATACGACTACTAACTTCCGCAACATGTGTCAAATCATGACTAGATATCAGAAATGTATGCATATCTAACCTATCTGTTATGATTTTTTTTAGTCTGATTTGAGAAGTAGGGTCAAGACTTGCAAATGGCTCATCAAGAACAACTATTTCGGGATTTCCGATGAGCGAAGCTATGATGCCAACCTTCTTTTGGTTTCCTTTTGAGAGATCACGGATGTATTTTCTAGCGCCTATTATTTCACCACTGAAAAACACTTCGAATTGTTTTAAGAATTCATCTGTATCCGCTTTAGACCATTGGTTAAGTCCACCTACGAAATCGAAGTACTCATTTGGTGTAAGGAAGTCAACCAAGAAAGTCTCATCTATAAAGGCGGAAGTATACTTTTTCCATGTTTCATCCACACTTACATCATGCCCTTTCGTGAGTACTTGTCCTTCCGTAGCTCTTATAAGATCAAGCATTAAGCTGAAGGCAGTTGTTTTGCCAGCTCCATTATTACCGACCAGACCTATACACTCTCCTTTATCAATGGATATGTTTTCTATTTCGAGTACAGTCATGCTACCGTACATTTTCTTTATATTTCTAAATTCTAAAAGCATAATTGTTGATTTAAATTTATTGGATGCAATGTTCACAAGAGCTTATTTATTTCTGAACGCTGCTCCTATTTTATATCTATTTTTTTTAAATAGGGCTACCGATATATTTATCAGTTTGTCATGGAACACAAATCCAATCAAGCCGATTAATGCTATTAGAAAGACACCTAAGAAGGGGTGGTCGAATGCGTTTGCTCCATAAAAAATCAGAACTGGGATAGCCATTATAGGAATAATTATCAGAAATAATGCTAGTGAAAACCCTTCATAATTCATTGCTGCACCCTTGTTAGTATCAACTCTTTTGGAATTGTAGCTAGCCGACAGCATATATAAAAATAAGACTACTCCAAGATTATAAAACATCATAGCGGGCATAAGATAAAAGTATTCTGTCTTGTAGAAACCCCACAATAGCATGGGCAGAGTTTGACAAATGATTAAGATGCATTGTAGAAAATACTTTGCTTGAAAAATTTCCTTAATACTTGTCATTTTAGTTTGCAAAAGATCAAAATGTTCACTGTTCCAAGAAAGCAAAAGTTGACCATAGGTAAGCGCATATCCTCCAGTACAAAAAATAGCAACAAACATCATCCATCCCATAGAGCCCATTTGGTCCCCTTGACCATGAATAATGAGCGGATAGATACCCATAAAGGGCACGATATAGAGCATGTTTCTAGCTCTTTTATTTCTTAAAATTAATTTCACTTCCATCTCCATCAATTTACCGGCTTTACCAAAACGAGCGAATAGCCCACTACCTATATTTACATCAGAAATAGATGTTTCAGATGTTTTGGTATCCTCTAAATATGCAATTTGGGACAGTGTTTTATAACTTAGAAAATAAGCGGAGATCGCACCTAAAAGTGGAAGAAGGGCTGTGCCAATATTCAAAACTAAAAATGAATAAATAAACTCAAGGATATCGCCTAGGGGAATAAATCCTTTATAATCTAGGTAGTTAACTAGAATTACCACAATTATGATACTACCTGTAGCCACTTTATTAATGGATAATTGTTTGTCAAACAAAAATGCTTTATAGTTTGACGCATAAATAAGTCCAACTAAGGCTAAACCATGATTCAGAAGATTCATATCGTAGCCTTCTGCAAAAGAAGCGGATATTAGATAAGCGATAACTCCAAGCAAGGACATTACATTAATCCAGTTGAATGCAGATTTAGTTAAAATGTAATGGAGTAGAGTACTTTTAGGGATCTTCTGAAGTATATATTGCTTGAGATCTTTGAATCCAAAATTCTGAAAAATCAGTCGAGTCAGAAAAGTGTATATTGTGAAATAGAGAAAATATCGACCAAAGTAAATTGGGCCATCTACATCAGGCATCATTTCTGTGATAGCATGAGGAGAAGCAGCCCCTAGTGCTATAAAGGACACACCGAAATATAAACCTAGAAAGGCCATCATTATAGTAGTCGCAAGATTTTGAGTAAAGGCAGGACTTCGCATAAACGATTTCCAGCTCATGGAGATTATTTTCTTAAACATATATGATAGATTGCTTCTGAATAGAAAACTAAGAATATTTTCAATTTCTACGGGCAAATTGCGATGAGAGACTTAGAAAAGTCGACAGAAGTATTAACTTAAAGTTAAATTTTCTGATCTGATGACGCACTTGGGACATCAAAAGAGTCTTGTTATATGAACTATACATGCTATTTTCGTTTAGAGAGTGTTAGAGTCATAATGAAATAGTAATTTTATCAGCCTTATTGTTGAATAGCGATAACCACACAATTAAAAGAAGATGAAGATATATGTTTATATAGTATTGCTTTTTGTAGGGTACACAGCTACAGCACAGGTGTCGAATGATGAATGTGAGTTCGCTCAGCATTTGGGCATTGTTACTGACTATTGTTCTGGAGAACAAGAGCTTTCAAATATGGGAGCTACGGCATCTGCAGATGGGATCCCATTTTGTTTCTTTGGAGGAGCTGATCATGATGTGTGGTACTCTGTTACTCCTGGACAAGGAGGCCTTTATGTTAGTGTTTCGGGTTCGTTAGGATCTCCATCTATAGTAATTTATGAAGGAAACTGTAATTCGTTAGTTGAAGTAAGTTGTTCTTCTACTGCAGCTGGTTTTTTTGCTGAAACATCAGTATTCGATTTGTTGATTGGTCAAACATACTATATTAGAATTGACGGAAGGGATGGAAGGACGGGAGATTTTCAACTGTGCGTTAAATCATTTGCACCCGTCAAAACGCCTGAGTCAGATTGTAAAGATGCCGTAGTACTATGTGACAAATCTCCTTTTGCAGTTGAGAATCTTAATAGTTTTGGTGATCTAGAATTTGAAATGACAGGTTCTTGTATACAGGATGTTGGCCAGACGAAAGAGCAGGCCTCAGTATGGTATGTATGGACATGTAAGGACTCTGGGACTCTTGAATTTTCTTTAACGCCAAACAATCCAAATAATGATGAAGAAGATTTAGATTTTGTGGTATATGAACTACCTGGAGGACTCAATGATTGTGATAATAGACTATCGGTAAGATGTATGTTGAGTGGAGAAACAGGTGGGTTGGATAGTAGTCCTTGTTATGGAGCTACAGGTTTAAGAGCAAGTTCGTCTGATACACAGGAATTTGCAGGGTGTCAATCTGGAGATGATAATTTTCTAGCTCCGTTAGATATGGTAGCTGGGAAACATTATGGCATGATTATCAACAATTTCAGTATGACTGGTTTTGGATTTACTATAGAATTTGGTGGGACAGGGACATTTCTTGGTCCAGATCCTGATTTTGAGATAAATATGCTACAAGCTTTTGAATGTGACAAAACAGTAGCTTTTACTGATTTATCTGAGTCTTTGACAGATCCTATTACAAGTTGGAGCTGGAATTTTGGTTCAGGATCTTCACCTTCATTTTCTAGTAATAGCAACCCACCAAATGTTATCTATGAGTCATTTGGAAATAAGGTAGCTGCGCTAACAATAGAAAGCTCAAGAGGTTGTTTGGTTACCAAAACTGTAGACTTTTTTGTGGAGCCTTGTTGCAAGGATACCTCCACACTCAATATTGATGGTTTAGCTACTGATTTAGATTGTTTTGGTGATGATGATGGACAAATATTGGCTGTTGGTTCATCAGGAAGTCCAGAATATTCTTACTCTATTGATGGAATAAATTTTCAGCCTAATCCAAGATTTCTTGATTTACCCTCTGGTGAGTATAATTTATTTATTGTTGATATTAAAGGATGTAGAGATACGACTATCATTCCTATTGTGGAACCAACCCAGACTGTTGCCGATGCAGGACCAGATATGACGGTTGATTTAGGTGCTACGGGTATAATTGACGGAAGTGTGATTTCTGATTTTGATATCACCAATATTACATGGAGCCCTTTAGATTCATTTGTAGATTGTACAAAGTGCCTTACTCCTGAAGTATTCCCATTAGGAGCTACAACATATACACTTACAGTTACAGATGAAAATGGATGCACATCATCCGATGAGGTGCAATTTTTAGTCAACGTCGTTAGACCCGTTTATTGGCCAAATATTATTTCCTCAAATGAAGATAATAATAACGACTATTTCAACATTTTTGGTGGTCCAGCAGTGGATGGTATAGAAAACCTGAAGGTATATGATCGATGGGGAAATCTTATGTATGATGGTGCACCTCAAATTAATAGTTATACAGATGGGTGGGACGGTACTTTTAATGGTCAAGAGGTGAATCCAGGGGTATATGCATGGCTAGCTTCCATTCGTTTTATTGATCGGGATGCAAATGGTCAGAATGTGGTGTTAGGCTACGCTGGCGATGTAACAGTTCTTAGGTAAATGAAAAATCACTTTATATTTATATTGGCATTATCTGCACTAGGTTGTTCTACTGACATAGCGGAAGTGAATGCTATTACAGACCATGAAATATTCAAGCAAGAAGAGGCTACAATGGTCACCATTTTATATAGCGATTCTGCTGATATGAAAGTCAGGATCTCTGCAAATAAGATGATTAGACACCTCACAAATACAAACCCGCGAGACGAATTTCCTGAAGGGATATTTGTGGAATTTTTAGGAAATAATGGACAAGTCAATAGTTGGTTAGAGGCAGACAGGGCGACCCGCTATGACAAAAAGAATGAAGTTGTTGCACAGGGGAATGCCAAGTTTTACAACAAAAAAAAGGAGACATTAACCAGTACTGAGTTGATTTGGGATGAAGATAAATCCATACTTCGTACAAATAAGTTTGTGCAAATAACACAACCAATGCGTGGTGATACCAGCTATGGATATGGATTTGAGGCCAATGAGGAATTTACATTATTCACTATTAAGAATAAAGCATCTTCAATACTTAATGCCCAAAGTTTGAAAGAGAAGATTGATAAAGGAAAGTAAGCGCACTCTATTCCCAAGGATCTCCTCGGGGATTGCTATTATTCTGATAATTACATATTTAAGGAATCATCATATCATTGAATAAGCCAAAAAACAACTTGTTGGTCTTTGTAAGTACCAATAAATAAAGTACCTTTGCACTCCAATTTAAAAATTTGAGATTATGCCTAAAATGAAAACGCACTCAAGTGCAAAGAAAAGATTCAAAATTACTGGATCAGGAAAGGTGAAAAGGTTTCAAGCTTATACGTCTCACATGATGAGAAACAAAACTAAAAAGCAAAAGAATAGGCTTGGAGGTTCTGCTCTTGTTTCACAAGCAGATGAAGCTAGAATCAAAAGATTACTTTGTAAGTAATTCACAATTTCCAAACAAACATTTTTTAACGAGGATGAAGGAAAAGTATCACAATATGATCCCTTCATTGTACTAAAAACACAAAATTATGCCTAGATCAACAAATGCGGTAGCATCTAGAAAAAGAAGAAAAAAAATTCTTAAAGCAGCGAGAGGTTATTTCGGTGCTAGAAGTAAAGTCTACACTGTAGCAAAGAATGCTGTCGAGAAAGCGATGACATACTCTTACAGAGACAGAAGAAACAAGAAAAGAACTTTCAGAAGACTTTGGATTGCAAGAATCAATGCAGCGACAAGGATGCATGGAATGAATTACAGTACTTTCATCCACGCACTAAGCAAAGCTGAGATCGAGTTAAACAGAAAAGTACTTGCGGATATGGCAATGAACCACCCAGAAGTATTTACTGCAATCGTAAACAAAGTGAAATAAGAAAATTTCTTTCTTAAGATATTTAAAAGCCCATCGATAACATCGATGGGCTTTTTTTATGAAATGTCATGTCCTGAAAAAAGTTGACTAAAACAAAAAGAAGTCAACAGAAATGGAAGAACGAAAGAAACAGAGATTCCCATCCAATTACAGCGAAGCCTTCAAAAGGATGATTGTGGCAGAATATGAATCGGGCTTATCGACCAAAGCAATGCTTAAACGAAAATACGGAATTGCGGGAAATTCATGCATACTCAGATGGTTAAAAAAATATGGTAAGTTTGAATATGTGCGAACAAATTTCATAGGACGACCAATGAAAGATAAGGATAAACAATACATTAAAGAACTTGAAGCCCGGGTAAGAATAAGCTCAAAAAAGCACTCATAGAAAAAGAAAATGAATTACGGGCTTACAAACAGTTTATAGAAATACCTGAGCGAGAGTTAAACATTAAGATTGTAAAAAAAGTCTGGCACCAAGCAATCCATGAGATAACACTAAATAATGAGCTGGAGATCATTAAGCTGTGTCGATTGTTTGGTTATAGTAAACAAGCATACTACAAAAGATTAAACTCAACAACTACGAAAGATTTCTGTGAAGTTAAGTCTCTTGTAATCGTAATTCAATGTCAATTACCAAGATGTGGCGGAAGATAATTCTACCATATGATATCTAATGAATTAAAAGTGAGAGGTATAAAAATGGGTCGAGACAAATTGTTTTCTTATTTGCGTTCGGAGAATTTATTAGTTCCCAAAAGAAGAATTATCACACGACAACAAACTCTAAACACTGGATGAAAAAATATCCAAACAAATTAAAGAACCGTGAAATACATAGACCAGAGCAAGCATGGGTAGCAGATATAACATACTTGCAAGTACAAGAAAAACCCTTTTACTTACATTTAGTAACAGCTGCATATTCCAAAAGAATAGTAGGTTATAGTTTAGCGGATAATATGAAAGCTACCACAACTTTGAAAGCATTAAACATGGCTATAGAAGGAAGAGAGTACAAGGAAAAAGTAATTCATCATTCTGATAGAGGATTACAATACTGTAGTTCTGTTTACACAAAAACCTTACTTGAAAACAAGATGTATATAAGCATGACAGAGGAATCAGATCCTTATGAAAATGCAGTAGTTGAAAGGGTAAACGGAATACTTAAATCAGAGTTTGGATTGGATAATATATTTAAAACGTATGAATTATTAGAGATAGAAGTTATACAGTCCGTAGCCCTGTATAATTAGGTAAGACCATATGTCTATTAATTTATTAACGCCAAATGAAGCTTACAAACAACGAAAAATTAAACTTAAAACATGGAAACAAAAAACCTATACCAATTTAATGGCATAGGTTAGTATACTTACAATAATTCAAGTCAACCTTTTTCAGGACTTGGCAGTGTTTACGGCGACGGAAGAAGGACAGTTATCAGAGAAGATAGAAGTAACATCGAAAGTAACTGCTGCAGAAGCATATGCTTCGACTTCGCTCAGCACGAGTGTAGGAGAGTCACTAGAGATTCGAGAAGTAGTAATCAGCACTAGAGGTGATGTCACAGCAAGTGTAGCAAACAACCTATACCAAAACGAACCAAATCCATTCAAAGATCAGACGATGATCAGATTTGAATTGGCAGGGTAAGGAGCGGTATTGTTTACTGTGACTGATATAGCTGGTAAGACATTGAAAGTAATAAATACAATAGGAACTAAAGGAATGAATCTACTTCCATTGGATGCAGACGATTTAGGAGTTACTGGAGTATTGTACTATACTATCGAAAGTGGTGAGTTTACGGCTACTAAGAAGATGATTGTAGTTAGATAACAACATGTAGAGATACGATCGCTTAAAGCGATGTGATCTCTCTCATAGATAAGTGAAAATATAGCCCTTCTGCATTAAATTGTGGAAGGGCTTTTTATTTTAGTAAGCTACCCTCTGTAAATACTAAGACGTCCCTGATTTCTGGCAAAAAAAAACAGCCTCTCCACAATTTATGGAGAGGCTGTTTGATGAAGTCAAATTGTATAATTTAACTCAAACTAATATTCTTAAAGTTCAAAATGAGTCATTGCTTTGAATTGACCCATTCTTTCAACTATATCGTCATTTGATAAATTTCTTAATTTCTCGATGCTAAACTCCTCTACACAGAAAGATGCCATACAAGAACCATACATGATAGCTCTTTTCATGTTATCAAAAGATATATCTTCAGTATGTGCAAGATAACCAATAAAACCACCAGCAAAAGTGTCTCCAGCACCAGTAGGATCGAATACTTGTGCCAATGGAAGAGCAGGAGCTGAGAAAATTTCTCCTTCGGAAAACAATAATGCCCCATGTTCCCCTTTTTTGATGATTACATATTTAGGTCCCATCTTATGGATTTTTGCAGCTGCATTTACTAAGGAGTATTCACCTGATAATTGTCTTGCCTCTTCATCATTGATAGTAATAACATCTACTTTTGCAATTACTTCTAATAAGCTATCCATAGCAATATCCATCCAAAAATTCATTGTGTCAAGCACTACAAGTTCCTGAGACCCATCTAATTGATCTATGACTTGCATTTGTATTTCTGGAGTCAAGTTTCCTAGCATTACGTATTTGCTATCTTTATACGACTCAGGAAGCACAGGATTGAAATCATCTAACACATTCAAATCAGTTGAAATTGTGTCTCTTTGATTCATGTTCTCATGATACTTTCCTGCCCAGAAAAAAGTCAGGCCATCTTGTTTAATTTGAAGACCTTCCATATCAACACCTCTATTTTCAAGTGCTTTTATTTCATTCATAGGGAAATCAGCTCCAACAATAGAACAGAGTCTAATATTGTCTGTAAAGTACGATGCAGCATAACTTGCGTAAGTGCATGCTCCACCAATTGCTTTCTCTACTTTGCCAAATGGAGTTTCTATATCATCAAAGGCTACTGTTCCGATTGTAAGTAAGCTCATAATTATTCGTGTTTCAAATGAAATGAATTAAACGTATTAATATATTTTCACATATGATTGTGTACGCCGCAAAAGTAAATAAATTTTATTAAATCAGTATAACATAGCCAATAAGCAATTTTTATGTCGTGATACTGGACACGATAGGTGTTTTTGAATCCAATATATCTTGATATTTAAGAAAAAGATTGGTAATCTTACGCCATGATGAATTGGGTTAATTGTATTTCCGCTAAACGAACTGGATATTCCTATTCTACAGCGCCGCATATCAGGTCAGATTACCAAAGAGACTATGATAGACTTATTTTTTCTTCAGCCTTCAGAAGGCTACAAAATAAGACACAAGTATTCCCATTGCCTGGCAGCAGTACCTTTGTGCATAATAGACTCACACACTCACTTGAGGTAGCATCAGTAGGACGGTCTTTGGGGTCAGTAGTGGGAGATTTTATAGCTAAGAAAGTTGGAGATAATAACGAAGCACAACATTTTTATCAATATGATTTGAAAGGAGTTATAGGTGCTGGCTGCTTGGCCCATGATGTCGGGAATCCCGCATTTGGACATAGCGGAGAAAAAGCAATTTCCAACTACTTTATTCAAAATGCGAACACAGAGATTGGTGGACAAGACCTAAGGTCATATTTCAATAATAAAGAATGGGGAGACCTTACAGATTTTGAAGGAAATGCAAACGCGCTTAGAGTGTTGACCCATCATTTCAAAGGAAAGATGGAAGGTGGACTTAGTTTAACATATACGACTCTTGCATCTATATTAAAGTATCCTTGTGAATCTGTTGCGAAATCTAAGGAGAAGCACCGAAAGAAGTATGGTTTCTTTCAAGCTGAGAAATTCATATTTAATGAAATAGTATCAGACACCAATATGTATCAGGCGGATGATAGTCCTTTGGCTTATTTTAGGCATCCGTTTGTTTATTTAGTAGAGGCAGCGGATGATATTTGTTATCGGATAATAGATATGGAGGATGCACATCGATTAAAGATTATTTCAAAAGAAGAAATTTATGAAGCTTTCCTAAATGTGTTATCAGAAGCAAACAGATCCGATAACAATATTTCAAAAATAAAGGACACACTATTTAAGTTGAAAGATGCAAATGAGTCTGTCGCATACCTTAGAGCGAAAGTGATTAATACTTTAGTAAATGAGAGTGCAGATGTATTTAAGTCTAATGCCGCAGCTATTATTAATGGCAATTATTCATCTACATTGATGGATGATGTAGAAGCTAAATGTCCTAGTCTAGATGATATCCAAAAACTATCGGTAAGTAGAATATATGATCATCATTCTGTAATCAAAGTTGAATTGGCAGGGTACAAAGTTATGTCTGGTTTACTAGATATATTCGTGCCTGCAATAGTTAATGATAGCCCTTCAGGAATAGAAAAGAAAAGTTTAGTATTGCTGCCCGAACAATTTAAAGTGGACATTTCTGCCTCATCTTATGAAAAAGTTATGGGAGTGATAGACTATGTATCAGGGATGACCGATGATTATGCCATTGAAATGTATCGCAATATTATGGGTATTGAGATAGCTATGCATTCCGCTTAATTTTTGATTTCATATCATAATTGTATATTGCAATTATCTACCAATTAATTATAAACTTATGAAGCTATTTCTATATAGTCAACTGTTTAAGGATAAGGATAGACAATACGTTCTGGACTTGTTTTCTGTAATTGAGGAGCAAAATATTGAGGTGTCAATAATGATTGGCTATGTAGAACAGTTAAAAAGCGCTGATATAAAATTACCACAACATTCAGTCGTTTCTTCTTATGATGAACTGTTGCTAGAAAAACCTGACATGGTAGTTACTCTGGGAGGTGATGGTACTATATTAAGCGCAATAGATGTAGTAAGAGATAGTGGAATCCCTGTCTTAGGTATTAATCTTGGGCGGTTAGGTTTTTTGGCCAGTATAGAAAAAACTAAGATAAAGAGTGCATTAGTAGGAGTACTTAATGGAGAGTATTATACAGAAGAAAGGACACTGTTGCATTTAGAGTGTAATATGCCACTTTTTGAGAAGTTGCCGTATGCATTAAACGACTTCACTCTACATAAACGTGATACTTCGTCAATGATCACAATTCATACATATGTGGATGGAAAATTCTTAAACAGTTACTGGGCTGATGGGATTGTTGTCTCTACAGCAACTGGAAGTACAGGATATTCATTGAGTTGTGGTGGACCTATTATATTTCCAAGTAGTAGCAATATCGTTATTACTCCAGTAGCACCACATAATCTTAATGTGCGACCAATAGTATTGTCTAAATATTCTAAGATTTCATTTGAAATTGAGGGGAGATCAGAGAATTTCCTATGTACACTAGATTCTAGGTATGAGACAGTAACTGCGGATCATCAGATAAGTATCAGCAAGGCAAATTTCAATATTAAGCTTGCTCATCTAAATGATATCACATTCATGAAGACAATAAGAGGGAAATTGATGTGGGGGCTTGATAAAAGGAATCATTAATTATATCATTTGCTAAATGAAATATATAAAAAAGACCCATCAAATGAATGACAGGTCTTATTATTCTCAATCAGAGCTGAGTAAAAGAATCAAAAATCTCGATCTCTCGGAATCTATAATTCTCGTAAGCTCATATTTACTCTGCGATTAAGTCGATATTCATTGTTGCAGCAACTTCTTTGTGCAATTGAATTATTACTTCGTAAGTTCCAACCTCTTTGATATTCTCATCAAGGATGATTTTCTTCCTTTCAACTTCTTCTTGCATTTGCTCTAAGAGTGCATTTGCTACTTGAAGTCCAGTTACACTACCAAAAATCTTACCTGAAGTTCCAGCTTTCACACCGATTTTCAATGTTTGACCTTCAAGCTTTGCAGCCATTGCTTTGTAATCATCAAGTTTAGAAGTCTCTGCAGCTTCTAAGTCAGTTATGATTTTGTCAAGCTTTTCTTTGTTCGAAGCATTCGCTATTACAGCCATGCCTTGAGGAATAAGGTAGTTTCTTCCATATCCATTCTTCACAGATACTAAGTCATGCTTATAGCCAACGAACTCTACGTCTTTTAATAAAATGATTTCCATTGTATATAGATTTTAAAAAATTGGATATTTAATTATTTCAAAAGGTCAGCTACATATGGAAGGATCGCCAGGTGTCTTGCTCTTTTTACAGCTACAGCCACTTTCTTTTGATACTTCAATGAGGTTCCAGTGATTCTTCTCGGAAGGATCTTACCTTGTTCGTTTATAAATTGTAGTAAAAAATCAGGATCTCTATAATCGATATGTCTGATTCCGAATTTTTTAAATCTACAGTATTTTTTTCTTTGAGATCCGATATTAGGATTGCTCAAAAATTTGATATCATCTCTAGATGCCATTGTCTTTAATTTTTAAGTTTATTAATATGGATTACTCTTCTTCTGATTTGTCAGCTACAGCTACAGCTACAGGTGCTGGTGCTGGTGCTGGTGCTGGAGTTTCTTTTTTAGGAGCGGGAGCAGCTGGTTTGGCTTTTCTTACTTCTTCTTTTACTTCCTCTTTAGCCTTTTCTCTTTTCTTACCGATAAGACCAGCTCTTTTGTCAGCGTTGTATTTAACACCATACTTGTCTAATCTCACATTTAAGAATCTCAAAATTCTCTCGTCTCTTTTTAGAGCTAATTCGAATTTTGGTAAGAATGTACCATTAGGTGTAGAATATTCTACTACATAATAGATACCACTTGTTCTCTTATTAATTGGGTATGCTAATTGTTTAAGTCCTAGTCCATCGTTATTTACGATAGTACACCCACTGTCTTTCAATAGGTCTTCATAGGTCTTAGCTGTCTGTTTAATTTCATCGCCAGACAGAACGGGATCGACGATAAAAGTCACTTCATATTGTATCATATACAGAAGTTATGTTTTATGATTAAAAAATAAATTTCCTTAAAGGGCTGCAAAAGTAATAAATTTTCTCCAATATACCAAGTAAATAAGGTTGTGAGCGAGTTTGCATGAGCCTTACAGTAATAGAGGTGTATTCAAAGTGAGCGTATTGGACTTGCATTTTCGTAATTTAATGAGAATACACTATCTTGTAAATAGGGTCCAAAGGATTAAGACCCACTAAAAATAGCAGGTCTTAATCTTTAGATATTTAATACTTAAATTCTCCGATGCTTGTATCGGGGTCATAAAAAAGATGTTTTTGCATAAAAACGCCTTATCACAAAAAAGATCTGATTTCCGACCTTTAGATTGGTAAAATTTTGGCTATTGCTCCATCCGCTTGCGGTGGGGTAGTCAAAATTTAGGATCTTTTTTACTGTCGATTTTCCTATATCTCCCCTACAACAGCTTCGGTGACATTAATTATATGGTCACCAACTTTCTCTAAAGAAGAATAGATATTGTTATATATCATTGCTGATTTTACGTTATAATCTTCTTCTCCGATTTTGATTAAATTTTCTTTTCTGTATTTGTCTCTCAGCTTATTGATGTCATATTCTAGATCTACAGCTTTTTCCTTCGATACTTGATCGTAGTGAGGGTTGTTAAGGTTGTTTATCATTACTTGGAATGCTTCATCTACCTTATCCATCATGTTATTCAGGTTGTTTCTTTGATCTGGAGTGAAGTAAGTATTATTTTCATTCTTTTGCTCTATCGTTTTAGAAACTTGGAAGTATATATCACCAATTCTTTCAAGATCATTACAAACATTAAGGATGCTTCTAAGTCTTAGACTTGTCCGCGAAGTAATTTCTTGATCAGAGAGTTTTGTGATGTACTCTGTGATTTCGATTTCCATCTTATCCGTGATATTTTCATACTTGTTCAACTTTTTATGAAGTTTCCTTTGCTTCTTACTATCCGTTTCATTGATCAATTCTCTAGCGAAACCACTCATTCTGCTTACAACTTCACCAAAATGCGCTGTTTCTTTTTGTAATTCAACAGTCGCCAATTCAGGTGTCCTTATTCCAGCTCCTATAAATTTCAATTTTGTATCATCATCTTCATCTGGACCTTCGGGGACGCTCCATATAGCCACCTTGACTAGCCATTTCACAAATCCTAACATTATAATCACGTTCAGTAAGTTGAATGCTGTGTGGAATGCAGACAGACCGATTGGCATGTCTTCAGCGTTTGTAATAGGGTTACCCATTCCCAGAGATTCAAGGATTGTAGTGAGACCAGTTAAGAATACGGGGAGTAAGATAACCATCCAAGTGACTCCAATAATATTGAACAATGAATGAATTCTAGCCGACCTTTTTGCATTAGTATTTCCAACTAAAGAAGCAAGCTCCGCAGTAATAGTGGTCCCTATGTTTTCGCCTAGAATCATGGCTGCCGCCACATCAAATGGTAGCCAACCTTGCGCACACAACGCCAAAGTAATAGCCATAGCGGCACTAGAAGATTGTACAATAATTGTAACCATTGTACCCACGAAAACAAAGAAAACCCTGGAAAGTATTCCCCAGTCAGAGAATCTTGCTAAGAAGTCTAATGCTTCAGTATTACCCTTTAGATCAGGAACCGAACCTTTTAGATAATCCAATCCTAAAAATAGGATGGCAAACCCAATAATGAATTCACCCCAATACTTCATTTTACCTTTAGAGGAAAATAACATTGGAACACCAATTGCAAATAATGGAACTGATAGCATACCGACTTTGATCTTAAATCCCAAAAGAGAAATAATCCATCCAGTAATAGTAGTACCTATATTCGCACCCATCATGACACCCGCAGATTCTACTAGTGTCAATAAACCAGCATTTACAAAACTTACTGTCATTACAGTAGTTGCTGACGATGACTGAACCATTGCTGTAGTCAGAAAACCTGTAAAGACTCCAAGAAATCTATTCTTAGTCATAGTTCTGAGGATATTCCTCATCTGAGACCCGGCAGCTCTTTGGATACCATCACTCATCATTTTCATACCGTAAACAAAGAATGCTAACGATCCAATTATTTTGAAAAAATCCCAAATTCCAAATTCCATAATTTATTGGTTTTAGTTGTAAAGTTTTATATTAATTATTTCTTGGTTGATATTCTTAAAATTGAAGTTCAAATTGTGTTCTCCAAATGAATTGATCGTCTTTGGTGTCAACTACATCTCCTTGTGTAGTTACTGATCTATATGTAAAATCTGTTTGCACTTTCAGACTATGACCAACTACAAATTTAGATAGACCTAATGTATATCTAGTATCATCACTATCAATTCCCAAGTCAGGAGTAATTTTTGTCACTCTTGCAGCTATTTCATAGTTGTTTTTGAACATATATCCAGATTGAACATTTAATGCAGAACCAGTATAGAATTCACCAATCACAGTTATACCATCTGCACTTAATATAAGAGGGTTGCCATCTTCTGTTTCTCTATTCGCATATTCTGCCATTACAGATAGTCCTTGATATTTGAACATTAAGTCTGCATGGAAAGAATTCAATGTTTTGCCTTTGTAAGATCCATTGTCTAAGATAAAATCACCTAAGTTTCCCCTTTCTCTCACAGCATTATTATTGATGTCATAGGTAAAACCTAATGCCAATTTGGGTGTAGGTTCTCTCTTGATTGCCGAAGATACATAATCTCCTTTTGATTGAAAGCTACCAAACGGTAAAGCCTCTAATCGGAAAGTGTATTCATATCCTCCAAAATGTCCAGCTGTGACATTTCTTCCTTCCCCTTGCGATATTGCCACTTTTTCTATCAAAATAAAGTCGCCAGCTATTTTATGCTTATGTACCAACATCAATCCAACATCTCTATCCAAATTGAATCTAGAGTTCAATCTAGAACGATCTACAAATTGTAAGTTAGCAGATGAAATTACTCTCTCTCTATTTCCTGGTAGTTTACCTTGGCCAAATCTAAGTGAAAATCCTTTGTAGAAATTCCATGTTACGTGGGCATCTAATATTACATTAGCCGCTTTATTGAACTCACTACCTTGCGCATTACCGATATCTCTATTAGATAGTCCAAGCTCAATTTTGTATTGAATTTTTGGACTGTAAGCCCAGCCACCAAATTTGAGTCTGGATCTTCGCACGAGTATGTTACTAGTATGATTTGAAAATGATCCGAAGTCATCTCCTTCGAGATCCCAAGAATTGCTTACGAGATTTTGAAATCTTACATTCATTTTCATGTAGAATGTAGAGTCCTTGTCTTGAAATTGTATTCCTTTGCCAAATTTCTTAGTTGAGATTTGTGCAGACATTGTTAAACAGAAGCACACCAATATTGATGCACTAAGCATGAATTTCTTCATAGGACAAGTATGAATTTTATTATTACCAGAAAAGAGATCATTAAATATATTCTTGAATCTCCTTTATTATTACCGAGTGCAAAGTTAGGCTTACTATGTTAAGCCAATATTAAATAAAAGGTTACAGAATATTATCTATGATACACTTTTGTATATTAGAAAAGGAAGGAGCAGAAGCCTTGTCCGCGATTCTGCCCCTATCCTAGGTAATAATATTACGGTAATAATATTAACACAAATAAAGGCCTTACATGTAAATGAACTATATCTTTACTGTTAGCTTATTGTTATCAAATCTATATTTGATTAGTAGTAAATAATGCCCTCAGTTTCCCGACTGAGGGCATTTGCATGAAAATTTCCCGAGTGAGGAATAAATATTAAACTACTTTCTCACTAACAAATAACTACTTATGTTTAAATCAAAGCATTTAAAGGCTAGTCGAGAATCCAACAGATATCGTTCTACCTATGTTGTATGCCTCGAATATCCCTGTATCTCCACTAAATGCTTCGTATAGCTTCTCTCGGTTATCGCCAAGAATGTTGGCTACTCCGAGGCTTACTTTGAATTTATCATCAAACCCAAACTTCTTTGATGCCTTAAAATTTAAACTATTGAAAGGTTGGTCATACACATCTGCACTAGATCCGAATCCTGCAATCAGTAATTTCTTAGCTTGTCGATTGAATGATGCTGTTGCCTCCCAACCGTTATCTGCACTATTATATCCTAGTGAACCGTTGACGATAAATGGTGATTGCCCAACCATTGGTCTCATTCTTTGGTCTTCTGGGAGATCAGCTGAATTACTTCTTTCTACTTCTGTTCTTACCACAGTTACATTTGCTTCGGCAGTGAATGCTGAGAAGAATTCACCAATGAAGTCCAGTTTTTTAGATGCTTCTACTTCTAGTCCAAGAAGGTCAGCAGTCTCTGCTATATTCTTAGGTTGGAAGTCATTCGGAGCTAGATCAGAGAAAGATTCTAACTCGATAGGGTTCTTGAAGTGCTTGTAGAATCCACTTACTGAGAATGATTGTCCACCCATTCCGAAAGTCTCAAATCTAAGGTCGATGTTATCTATGTCTGTTTGCACTAAATCAATATTTCCGATGAATGTTCTTCCTGAAATTCTATCTTGTATCTGAGCAATAGATTTCTCTTTGAATGATGGTCTAGCAACGGTCTTAGTATATGATGCTCTCAAGTTTGATTTTTCTTTGAGTGTGTATATAAGATTAACAGATGGCAATACATTCAACTCATCTAAGACTATCTGATTGTCATAGAATCTGTCACCAGAATTATCTTGTCCAGTATATCTGTTCGTCGCTTTTTCAACTCTAGCTCCATAAATAGCTTTTAATTTCGATGTGACTTCTAATTCATTCATTACATATCCAGCAAGAAGCAATTGAGTTGCATTGAATGTGTTAGCTGGCTCGAATCCTCCTTTTACGTAAGTACCTGTTCTTGTTTCTTTATTCCAGATATTATCAGGATTGAATAAGTTAGCTGCTTCTCCATTCAAGTTAAGTGAGGATTGATTTTCGATTCTGAAAATATAATTCTGAATTCCGAAATCTCTATTCTTTCGGGTTCCTAAGAATCCAACTTTGATCTTATTCGTTTTCTCTGTATTAACTCCAAGATTGATTGTAAGATCTGCTTTTCCAGAATAATTTTGCTCTTTTAGGTTTCTCCAAGATCTTGACACATCTGCACCTACAGCAGGAGCAATCTGAAATTGACCTTCCTCCAATACTTCAAATGCTGTAAACCTAATGTCCGGCTCATCTACATTAATAAATGTAGGAGCGGCACTCCAGTCAATTGTGTATTTCCCATCTTTTATCAAGTGTTTACCACTTAAGTTGAAGTTAGTTACTTCTCTTTGTGCATACTCAAGAATCTCTCTCTTCAATAATGCAGAAGATGATTGAGACTTAGCATCAATTTGATTTGCAGCTTTTGAGATTCCATTTTGTAACCTCATTACTTGCAGACTGATCTTATGATTTTTGAATTTTACTGCGCCACCTACCAATGCAGATGCTAATACTGATTCCTCTCCAACGCCACCAGTGATCTCTCTGTCGCTTACCAACTTGTATTGACCAGGAAAGTTCTGCTCGTCAAAGATGAATGTATTGTATTGTGCATTATCATAGAAGCTAGAGTTGTTCTTGTAGCTTGCAGATGCGAGGTAAGAGTACTTCACATCTCCTTTCTTGATTTGGTTTCCAGTAGCGAATGAGATAGACTTATTCAAGTCATTAGTTCTATTTACTATACCTGCATTGTCTTGGAATTTTGCAGTGACTCTGCTTGTGCTGTTATCATTTAGCGCAGGATTCAATATCTTCTGATCACTAGGGATTGGCTGTCTTCTAGTTCCATCATCGAATCCTAAGAAGTCTGTTCCGCTTCTCTCTTGTCCGATGAAGTTAGAATTGAAGTGCATATCAGGGTTGTAACCGATTCCTAAAGATAGTTTTGTGAATTTAGTATCAGGAAAGTCCTTAGTTACTACATTTACCATTCCACCAGTGAAGTCTCCAGGAAGATCAGGTGTAAATGATTTGAAGACTAAGATGTTATCGATCAAGTTAGTAGGCAATAGATCCATTTCGAATCCATTCTTATCAGGATCAAGACCAGGAATATCCATACCATTCAGGATTGTCTTGGTATATCTGTCACCTAATCCTCTAACGTATACATGCTTTCCTCCTTCGATAGATACTCCAGTTACTCTTTTGAGCGCTTCTGCGGCGTTGCCATCACCTGTCTTCTCAAAA
>CAXBGT010000013.1:0-49164 GCA_963975265.1 uncultured Saprospirales bacterium | reverse complement strand
GATAGAGAGAATGACGGCTATACTTACTTATATTTCGCTTCAGATGCTTGAATGATAATCGACTATTGTCCAAATGCAGGAAAGAATACTCCCCTCTATAATGACAATGCAAGCAGCTGTTTTCATATATCAATTTTCCATTATCGGGTCTACCAATGAGACCAGAACCTCCTTTTCTATCTGACGGAGGGGGTAAAAAAGTAGCGGGACTTCCCTGTAAATATTTTGCTTGAATACTTTCTACATCTAGTTTAGATGCTGTTTCTTCTGTCAGTCCTAAATCCTCTATTTTTAATTCCAATGTCCATAGATATGCCAAGATAGATTCTAATTCCCAATCCTTCAGCTCCCGTCCTTGAGCACATTCTGTAGCACATAATTGGATCGCACCTCTGATATCAGTTCTTGCAGGCTCGACCAAGTCTCCGTATTTCTTCTCGTAATCTCCATTATAATATGTTGAACGATTGACTGCACCATACATGGTAGTTCCTTGTAAAAAAGGAAACCCTCTTTCATTGGTATAGATCAGTCTAGCTTGTGGATCTGAAACAGACAAATCTGGGTCTTCTTTTTCCACATTATGACAAGACGTACACACAAAATGCTTACTCTGCCTTGGCGATTTGCCCCCATTAGGCTTCTGAGCAAATCCGTAATGGAATAATTGCTCACCTGCTTCAGCACTTACGCCAGCTAAATCAAAATTTGGTTTCTTTTCACTATAATCAACACCTTTTGATTCTAGCAGTTCGACAACTGACTTATTGTCTAGAGCATTCGAGTTTCCTGACCAAAACAATCCCATCCCAAACAAGAGCGATATTGCTGATATACTATATATTTTAATCATATTTTAAATTGCCTTCCTATTGTAAAACCTAATCTATATCCTCCATCTAGCCAATTGGATTGCGTATATGGGATATAATCTGTTTGTGAAATACCTGTAGCATTCGTAAAGTTCATTTGAAAAACATGACCACCGCCTGTTTCCCATTCTATACCAAAACCAAGAGGCGGGTAATATCCTGCCTCGGTAGTTCTCAATTCAGAAAACACTATACGGCCGTCCAGGATTAATCCGATACTTTTAGTCAATTGAATTCTAGAAGCTATACCAACACTTACAATATCATTCTTATCTAAAGAAGGAACAATGTTCCTATATGTCCATGCCCCACTCAGCTGTAATGAAAAATAGTTTGAAAATTTACGAGAAGTAATAATCTCAGCATGGTGTGTCATTCTATGTGCAAACTTTGCAAAGAAATTAATTTGGCCCTCCACTAGACTCTTAGGCATTGTAGAAATACTGGACTGACCTAATACGGCGATGCTAAATGGAAGAGATCCATTTACATCTTGCTCTGCCAGCCTTATTTTTGCTATACCATTTACATTTTGTCTTAGTGGACCACTGCCTTTTGCTCTATTGATACCAATCATCATATTGTCAGTAAGACCAAACTCAAACCCGATCATCACATCAGTAGCATTTTCTAATCCGCCGAAAGTTTCCCAGCCTCCACCAGGACCAGCAAAATCACCAAATCGGTGACCTATCCGGAAATCCATATAGCCCGCTTTTAGCATTTCTGTCGAGTGAGCATTGATCACACGAGTATCTTTAAAGGTCTGATATACCTTCTCTATTTCTTCTTGCCCATAACTGTATGTTGTAAGCAAGAGTATAACTATAGTAAGTAAGTTTTTAGTCATAATATTGTTGTCAAATTTAATTTGGAGGCAGATTACAATAATAAAAGCAAAAATATTGAAATCTTTGTATCTTATCCTATGTTACAGTAATAAGTTGTGTTTTTGTCATTAGGAATAATAGGCAACAAAAATGCAACAAACTATTTATCAATTAAGTATACTCAAAAAATATAAAAATATGTATCCAGCAGAATTAACCAAACCAATGTCAAAAGATTTAACAGATTTTGGGTTTCATGGTTTGACTTCTCCAGCAGAAGTAAATGAAAAATTATCATCTAAAGAGGGTACTGCACTAGTTGTAGTAAATTCAGTGTGTGGATGTGCCGCAGCAAATGCTAGACCAGGAGCAAAAATATCTGTTCAAAATGATAAAAAACCTGATAATCTCTACACTGTTTTTGCAGGGGTAGATAAAGATGCTACTGAACAAGTTAGAGAGCATTTACTTCCTTATCCTGCATCTTCTCCAGCCATTGCACTTTTCAAAGATGGAAAGTTGGTTCACATGCTAGAAAGAAGACATATAGAAGGACAGACTGCGGATAGAATTGCAGAAAACTTAAAAATGGCTTACGATCAATTTTGTTAAAAACTTTTTACCAAAAGCAACGATTTGGTAAAAATGATGATATATAAGACAGTCGGGAGGCTGTCTTTTTTTTATTTGAGAGATTTTCCATCCAGACAAAATGCTCAAAACTTACGTATTACTTGGATAAAGATTCATAGCATAGGTGACTTAGAAAAGAGCATTGAATCCCAAAATAGTGGAAAATAATTGTCAAATAGCTGTCTTCAATAGTTAACAATTGAATTTATTTTTACCAATTGAGATAATAGTATTAGTAATTTTCTGTTTTGTTTAATGAATATTACTACATTAGCAATTCGTTGCGAATAAAAATACAGTTGACTTTTACCTATTCGTGAATGATATTAAAATAGAGATTAAATGAAAGGTTTTTACAAACTTTTAGTTGTGGCTTGTGGCCTCATGATTGGTTTTACCAGTACTGCCCAAGATATCCACTTTACACAGTTCTACATGTCGCCGCTGAATCTTAATCCAGCCATGACAGGTGTAAATAACTGTAAGACAAGAATGATTGTAAACTATCGTAATCAATGGGCAAGTGCTCTGGGTGCGAATGCTTACAACACCTATTCTGTTTCATACGATCAAAAAATGCCAATCGGTAGAGAAGATTACTTCGGTATCGGTGGATCACTTTGGGGCGATGTTGCAGGTGAATCTAGATTCGGCACGACACAAGGAAGATTATCTCTTTCTTACAGTAAGAAAATGGCTGGACAAAGAAAAAGTGCTTCTTATCTTGTTATTGGTGCAGATGCTGCATTAACTCAGAGAAGAATAAGTACTGATGATCTAAGATGGCCTAGTCAGATTGATGGAAATGGATTTGACCCAACAAGACCAACAGGTGAAGTGATGTTTGATGGAGATTTTATCTATCCAGACATTGCCGCAGGTTTGATGTGGTTTAGTGTAATTGATGAGAGGACTAACTATTATATTGGTGCAGCTCTTCATCACTTGAATCAACCAAATGTAAGTTTTCTAGGATCTAATCCTGTATCTCTATATAGTAGAGCTACGATTCATGGTGGAGCACAATTTCCAATAGCTCATAAAATGAGTGTATTACCTTTCTTCGTGTTTATGTCTCAAGGACCTCACAAAGAATTTAATGGTGGAGCTTCTCTTAGATTTGCGATGGGACCAAGTAGAACGTCAAATCAATCATGGCAAATAGGAGCTTGGTACAGATTAGGTACTAAAGTAGAAGGTGGATTGCACTCAGATGCTATTATCCTTTCAACAAGATTTAACTATGATCAATTCAGTATAGGATTTAGTTATGATTTAACTATCTCTGATTTTGCACAAGCAGGATCTGGAAATGGATCCTTCGAGTTTTCATTAGTATATGAAATTTGTGGTCCTGAGAGTAGAGGTGTTTACTGTCCTAAATTCTAACAAAATAGCTACTAAGCGTTTTCGCTAAAAAATATATTGAAGCCCTTGCATTTTGTGCGAGGGCTTTTTTTATGCGCAATTATTTTTTATATCAAGTTTATACTTTAGTTGTTAGCTGACTAAATTGGCAGAGAAATGTATCGGAGGATAACGACGAAAATGTGGCGAGCTATTGATAAGTTAACATTTGTTCACTTTTACATGCAAAACAATATGCCGCACCTACGGGGCTATCATAACACCTAATAGTACCGTGTTACAAAGAAACCGTCCCTCTAGGACTTGTTCTCACGGTTGTTCTACTGGTAAATCAAAACCTGGTTAGTTATATCTTGTTTTTAAATAAAACACATTATTAGCTAATTAGCCCAGAAGGGTTTTGTCTTGATCCGTATTCGATGCTTCAGCTTATTGTATACATCCGCTCTTCAATCTTACGTCGTTAAACTTAGCGTGGTCAACCCTATATCCCATCTTTGATATGTCTTCGACATCAGAATTCCTATTTCCAATCGATCATGATATTAATTCATTGCTCATTAATTTTGGATTGGGGTATCATATTCGCTTTGCTAAATATTGTCTTTGACATAAATTCAATAGTGCATAGCGATTATTAGCATATTCGCTATGCTTAAAAATAAGTAGATGTCATCGTAGTGGATCTCTGATCATAAAACTAGGGCTGATAAATGTGTTCGATACTTCATGTGCAAACAGTTGAAATCTGGGATGTCAATGAAAATCAGCCTAAAGATTGGAGACCCGAGCCAATAGAATACCAATTTGTGTACAACTCTATGTTTCCAGCTAAGATGTTACTGTTTAGTTTGATGAATTGAAGAATCGTTTTTTCATTTTTGTTATGAAATTTTATTCTCTGTCATTACTTTAACAATGGATCAGTTGGATTATTGATCGAATTAAAATCCTTTTACATCATCGTCCGCTCTAGTATCCGCTGCACCCTCAATATTACCATTTTCCAATATTTTTATGGCTTCTACTTTACCTAACTTCCCTCTAAGCTTAGCGTGGTGTCCCATCTCATTCAATTCATTAACTAATAGTGTATCAAACCCAACATCTTCTAAGATCAGTGCATCAGGTAACCATTGATGATGAAATCTTGGCGATTGCACAGCTTCTGTAGCAGTCATATCAAAGTCGATGACATTTGATACCGTTTGAAAGACAGAAGTAATAATAGTGCTGCCCCCTGGCGTACCACATATCAATAGTAGTTTACCATCTTTTTCTACGATAGTTGGGGTCATAGAACTAAGCATTCTTTTACCCGGTTCTATCTTATTTGCTTCCGCACCTACAAGACCGAACATATTTGGTGTGCCTGGTTTAGCAGAAAAGTCATCCATTTCATTATTTAGCAGAAAACCAGCTTCAGCCACTACCAATTTAGATCCATAGCCTCCATTGAGCGTTGTAGTCATTGATACCGCATTTCCTTCCACATCTACGATAGAATAATGTGTCGTTTCTAAACTTTCTTTTGCATCACCAGCTTTTGTATTTTCACTTACAGTTGCTTTTGCAAGGTCAAAATCGGACATTCTATTTTTAAGATATCCCCTATCTATCAATCCTGATATTGGAACATTATAAAAATCTGAATCGCCTAGGTGAGTTGCACGATCTGCATAAGCTCTTCGTTCTGCCTCCGCTACTAGATGAAGATGATCTTTACTATGATATTTAAGATCTTTTAGGTTATAAGCTTCTACCATACCAAAGATCTGTGCTAAGGCTATTCCGCCGCTCGACGGAGGAGGCATTGATATGATTTTATTACCTCGATAGTTAAAAGTAATTGGTTCTCTCCACTTGGCGCTATAAGTTTTGAGGTCTTCGTGCGTTATAATTCCTCCAGATTTTTTCATCTGAGTCACAATCTGATCCGCTACTATTCCTTGATAGAATCCTGACGGCCCCTTTTCTGCAATGAGCTTTAAGGTCGACGCTAATTTTGGTTGTATCAGCAGATCGCCCCTTTTCCACGCTTTAGAAGTGAACACGATTGGTTCATTATTATATTTATCAAAATTCGCTTTGTTTTTATTCATCAACATGGCTTGTCGATCAGTTAGCTTGAATCCTTCTTCTGCCGCTAGAATAGCAGGCGCTAATAGCATTTTCCAATCCTTGAGTTTACTATACTTTTCGAAGGCGGCATACATTCCAGCTACTGTTCCCGGTACTCCAACAGACAACCCTCCATTTTGACTTTTCTCAGCAATTGGATCTCCGTTTTCATCCAAGTACATGTCATCATATGCAGCAGCAGGTGCCATCTCGCGATAATCAAGTGTGTTAGTAGAACCATCAGCCCCACGATAAACCATAAATCCACCTCCACCAATATTCCCAGCAATAGGATAACAAACTGCCAAGGCAAACTGAACAGACACGGCTGCATCAACGGCATTTCCACCTTGTTTCATAATATCATATCCTGCTTGAGAAGCCACTGGATGAGCTGTAACTACCATAGCAGAATCATCTACCATTGTCTTAGTTATTTTATAAATTGGCAGCGTTTCTGATTGCTTATCGGTCCTACAGGAGAAGAGAATAATCGTGATGATGATACTGAATGCAACATATAAATGGCTATTTTTATACATAAAAACAAGATTTGTCTTAGATTGAATAATAGGAAACTTTAAAATACGTTTACTTTGGGTGCGAAAAACTGGTATCATATTAGTTATATTAGAAATTAATATAATATGACTCCAAAACTACTCTTAAAGATAAACATTATGTCCATACCCAATCCGATGAAAAATTTATTTCTGGTATTATTAGTTTCCATTTCATTTTTACAAGAATCTACCGCTCAAAAATTTGTGAATGAATTTTTGAATATTGGAGTTGGCGCAAGAGCCCATGGAATGTTTGGTAGTGTAGTGGCACATGTCGATGACGCGACAGCTGGTTATTGGAACCCGGCAGGATTGACACAATTAAATGCGCCCCTACAGGTCAGTGCAATGCATACAAACTGGTTCGGAGGTATTGCTAATTACGATTACTTGTCTATTGCAAAAAAGTTCAAAGGAGAGAGAAATGCCGCGGGTGGATTCACAATCATCAGAATGGGTGTAGATAATATCCCTAACACATTAAACCTTATCGGGGCTGATGGAACAGTTAATTATGATCGTATTACAACCTTCTCTACCAGTGATTATGCAGCCATCCTCTCTTATGCAAGAGACATGAACGCTAAAGGTAATTTCTCTATAGGTGGAAATATTAAGGTCATAAATAGATCAATAGGTAGTTTTGGTACTGCATGGGGATTTGGAGCAGACATTGGAACACAATGGAGAGGAGATAAATTTAGTTTTGGTGCATCTGTGAGAGATATCACAACTACCTTCAATGCCTGGAGTTTCACTCTAACTGAGGAGGAAAAACTAACGTTCCAAAAAACAGATAATGATATTCCAGTGAGTAGTACAGAAGTTACACTACCAAGATTGATTGTTGGTGCCGCATTTCATACAAAAAGTGGTAAAATGTCTTACCTAGCTGAAGCAGATCTTAACATAAGCACCAATGGAACGAAGGCTGGTGTTTTGTCAGGAAACAAATTTGCCGTAGACCCAACGATAGGAGTAGAAGTCGGGTTTGCAGACAGAGTTTTTGTTAGGGTAGGTGTAGGGAACATTCAAAGCGTGATTAACCCATCTGCAATTGATCAGATAGAACGCAACTTAGAATTTCAACCAAATATCGGAATGGGATTAAACTTAGGTAGATTAAATGTAGATTATGCATTAACCAACATAGGAAGTGTCTCTGGCATTTTGGTTTCACATGTATTTTCACTTACACTTGATTTTAATGCTCGTGTAAATAATAATGACGAAATAGTAAATTAAAGCTACATAATCTATTTCAACTCTATTATTCTTTCTTAAATTGCCATATGGTTTTGTGTTACCACTTCACGTGTTTCGATACTGTAAGTTACCCACCCTGTAAAAGAGTGAACTACTGAGCCAATCCAAATTTCATTACTCAGTGAAGGGAACTCCTCTCGTGTCGGTAATTTATTACCCAGAATTCCCAAGTTATTTAGATAATCAAACGTAGCGTCCGTCAATTGTTTCGAGTCTATTACCTGTTTCATTTTGATAACTGATTCACCACGTTCCGTATCTATCATATCTAAAACTACAGTCATCTCCGAATCAAAAGGTTCACCTCCATAATTATTCATCATTTTTACATTTCCAGAAACCTCTTCATCTAACTTATAAAGTCTCCCATGGTATGTATAATATTGCATTGCATCTTTAATTGCATTATTCTCTATAGCTTCCTTTGTGGAATATGTAGTAATCATACTTGTTATCATGTCTTGTAATCCAGGCAAATCTCCTAGTTCATTACTTAATTCATCAGTTTGCTCTTTTATGTAATCCCTTACTTCTTCCCAATTGACGACTTCTAGAATACTCCCGAACGCATCAGTTTTGATCAAAACTTTTATATCAGCCGCAGATTCCATTACTTTCTTGATGATTGGATTTTGAGTTTCTACTTCATAGTTTTTATAGTACCATTCTATTAGATAATTGTTTTCTGTCGAATCTTTGATGGTAACATCCACTTCATATTTAAGGAAGTGTACATTGGTCGAATCTCCATTTCTTACTTCATACTTATAGTCTGTAATACTAAGTGTCTGTGTTTCTCCAATATGCCAATACCCTACAACTTGTGAGGTAGAATCTTGCATATTAATCTGTCCATAAAGACAAGAACCAATTAATAATTGGACAAAAATTGTCATTATTGCTTTCATCGTAATTGTCTTTGAATATCTATTGTCTATTCAGGAAGTAAAAATTGCTTGATAATAAACATCTTTTCATTTCCTTGGCATCACATTCTTAAAATGTCCATTCATAGCTGCACGTTTCTTTAATACTTCCATCTCTTCAACAACAGGGATGATCTTGTTAAGATGATCGATCATAAACAATTGTCTATCTCTTTCCTTTTGTAATGTCAGAAACTCTAATTCTTGATCCACATTAAATCCTACTTTATGAGCGATCTGATATGTTCGAAAATCACCAGGGGACTGAATTTTCACATTATCCACATTCATAGTATCGTAAAGCACCGCTACTTGATCCAAAATATCTAAAGTAAGAACGATATCCGAAGTATCATCCCATGCCAATCTCTCAATCTCGATTCCAGGATAAAGCTTATTGGGATGCCTGTCAAAGAAATCTATTATTCGACATAAGCCAATACCTTTTGTCTTTACATCCATTTTACCATCGGGGTACATTTTAGAGATCTCAAGCAACTTCATTTCTGCAGCATATTCTGCTTTCTTACCATCAAAATAAGGTACTACAGTAAACGTAATTCCATTTTTTTCACACTCATGCATTAATTGTTTGTAGCGAGGTTCGAAAATGTGAAGATTAAGCTCTTCACCGGGAAACGCAACTAAGCCAATTGGAAACGCAGGAAGGATATCTGCCATTTTGTATCTTATTTATTCTCTAGATGTAAATATACTAATACTAGCTTTTGGTAACAGATACAACAAAGAAAGAGAAATAATTGTTTGTCTATTTTACGAATCGTTTTATAAGTTTTCTACTATCTTCATTGAACCCTTCAAGAAAATATACTCCAACGGTTAAAGCACTTACATCAATTCCATGATCAGTATTAAAGACAGGTTTGGACATAAGTTTAGTCCCTTTTGAATCATACACAATAACATCAGTAAGAGGAATACCTATATAAATCATACTATGAGCTGGCACTGGATAGATTTCTTGAGGTAGAACTTCATGCTCAAAAACACTATTTGGGTCACACATTGATACTACTTGTACAAATTGTTGATATGTCGTACTAAGCAACGCTCCATTTTCATAAGAATCCGCTTTGACAGCAATTAAGAAAGATCCTTGTGCAGATAAGCTACTTATAAATTCCCCTGAGATACTATCTACCGTTACTTCATCATAGAGTCCATACTCACCAGAACCTTGTCTATAAAACGGTCCTACAAATGGAGGTGGACATAATTGAGAATCAGGTGTAATTCCTGTACAACTTTCAGCATCCCCTTCCATTACCCCATCATCACCTCCTGCAGTCTTTGCATGAGTAAGTGCATATCGTTTTGTCAATCCATCATTTACAGATAGATCAAACGTTTTCTCTTCTGATGGAGAAATTGTAACTGGAAAGACACTGGGAAAGCCTTTCACTGAACCTATTCTTTCTATTCCCTCCCGAGTTAGCTCTACACTTAATGCTATTCCTGTTACTTCCGGATCTAGTATATTGAATAAAGAATTTGCCCTGCAACACCGTTGATAAACAATAACAAAATTATCATATTCATCTAAGTTAAATATTAAGTTTAAAGAATATTCTGCAGATTGTATGTCTATACTACCTGGTACACAATCAATCAACTCTCCAAAATCAACATTTTGTACATCACTGACTTCAGTAATACCCGTGACCAAATGATCATATAAAAATCCACTTCCTGCATTTCCAAATACACCAATATTAATAGATTGATCAAATTGAGCTCCGCCAGTTGTTGCATCACGATACACATGGAAGGTGACATCAATATTGACTAAATCACCAACAACAGAGTTAACGGTATATTCAACAGTTCCTCCAATAATATGACGTGACTGAAGAGAAACAACAGAAATAAAAATAAACAAAAGTGTAATTAGATTTTTCATGGTAAAAGGTTTTGATAATTATGTAATTGATAAGTAGTATACGAAAATTAACATCTAAAAAATACTCAATGAAATGAAATCATTGAGTATTTGATGAATTTGGGCTAGATTATGTCTATAGACTGACTACATTTCATTTACCTTCTTTCTACTAATTTTATTATCTCCATGACAGTATCCGTTGCCTTCTGCATATCTTGAACTGTTGTCCATTCTAATTTTGAGTGAATTCCATGCTGCCCAGAAAAAATATTAGGACACGGTAACCCCATATGCGATAGAACTGAACCGTCTGTACCGCCTCTTATAGAATCTATAAATGGCTCTATTCCTGCATTTTCCATAGCTTTAACTGCTATATCAACAATATGCATGTGCTTATCTACCACATCTTTCATGTTTCGATACTGCTCATGCACTTCAAATGTATAACTACTGCCAGGATAGTTTTCCAGAACCTTCTTAGCAGTATTTTCAATAAGCGCTTCGTACTCTGCAAGTTTCTCTGTTTCGAAAGACCGTATTATAAATTCAATTGATGCTTCTTCCAACATTCCTTCGATCTTATTCGGATGGATAAATCCTTCTTTACCTTCCGTTGATTCTGGGGAAAGGTGATCTTTAGGAAGTTGAGATAGGATATCGGCCGCAATTCTGGATGCATGCTCCATTTTACCTTTAGCATATCCAGGATGGGCACTTACTCCTTTAATTTTTAAAACTGCTCCATCAGCCGAAAAATTCTCATACTCAAAATGACCTACATCACCGCTATCCAAAGTGTATCCGAATTCAGCACCGATCTTTGAGACATCTACATACTTTACTCCCCTACCGATCTCTTCATCTGTAGTGAATAGTACATTGACCTCTCCATGTTTTATATCTGGATTATTGACTAAATTATAAACAGCATCCATAATACATGCCACTCCAGACTTATCATCCGCACCAAGCAATGTCAATCCACTTGCTGTGATCACATCATGACCAATCTTATTCTTCAATTCTGGAAACTTCGCCTGAGAAATCACTTGTTCGTTATCATCTGGAAGGACTATTTCTTGACCTTGATAATTAGCATGAACAATAGGTTTCACGTCTGTTCCACTGCAATCAAAAGCTGTATCTACATGACTGCAAAAGAATATTGATGGAACATCTGACTTACTTGTGTTTGAAGGAATACGAGCATACACATAACCATGCTCTGTCAGTTCGTTCTGCACTCCCATTCCAGTAAGTTCTTCACTCAAAATCCGAGACAAGTTGATTTGCTTGGCTGTACTCGGTACTGTATCAGAATATGGATTGGCTTGTGTATCAATCTGAACGTATCTCAGAAATCTATCTTTGGCTGTGTATTTCATATCTTTAGTTGTTAGGTGGATTTATTTATATTTTCTATTTGAGAAGTTGACATTCAGTAATTCGACGACCATTAAATTCAACAATTCTTTCAATTCTCAGCAACAAACTCCATAAAGATGGACATTAGCATGAGTTCTATGTTTTCTTGTTTTGTAATTTTTTGGAGCAAATCTACTAGTTCTTCATCCTTGGTTATTAATTTGAATATTCCACGGCATGATTTATAGTATCGCTCTACTTCAACCTTGGTAGGAATATTTCTGGATTCAAATTTTTCCATCATTTTGTAAAACGTAGGATAATCGAACAAACAGTAACGATCTGGATATTCTAATGCAAGATAGAGACAAAGAATCGATCTGTCATTATGAAAATGAGTAGACAATTTAGGATTCTTACCCATCATTGGTCTCAAAATCTGATCCGCATGGTAGCCAAATCTATCTAATCTAAGTCCAAGATCTAATGTCTCATTAAATAAGTCTCTGAAGCATGGACGTATGAAATCTTCATTCTGATTTATCAAAGTGATCATCATCGATTTTGGTGAATTCTTACTCCCTCCCCAATGTCTACCTGACACTTTTGATTGAAGACTGGCATCGTAAATTTCACTAAACCCTTTGCCTTCTATATTCCAGTTTGCTTTCCAATTCTCGATAATCTCAAAGTAGAATGCATTCTCTAAATAGTCCGTTGACTTTAGAAACTCCTTGAATCGATCCTTATGTTCGTTGATTAAATTTACTTTCATTTATTTATCCTGTTCTAAATTAAGGCTAGCTCTCTACTAAGATCGAACTGTACCCCATTGCATCTTTTTGAAGTTTTATTTGGACGTTAATTCGCTCTTTCAGCGTTTCTACGTGTGAGATTACACCAACTGTTTTCTGAGATTCTGTCTGCAGTTTTTCTAATGTATTCATTGCAATTTCAAGTGTTTCTTGATCTAGTGTTCCGAAGCCTTCATCTATGAATAGGCTTTCTAGCTTTACATTTTTCGATGCCATATCAGATAAACTAAGTGCCAACGCCAAACTTATCAAAAATGATTCTCCACCTGATAACGTAGTAACAGACCTCTGAATATTTCCTTGATATTGATCTAACACCGTTAGTGGACCATCATCTACTGGTTTATTGAGTAAATATCGATCACTAAGATTCTTAAGTCTTCTATTAGCAAATACTAGTAAATTTTGAAGCGTTAATCCTTGTGCGAAGTTGGCGAACTTGTTTCCATTTCGATCCCCTATCATCTTGTTTAGCAAATCCCACTTTTCAAGTTTATGATTGAGTTTATCTAGCTCTCCTGCTTTGTTTTTTAGTCGCACTTGATCCTCATCATCCTTTTTAAGAATTGCAGATTTTTCTGCTCCTGATTTTATAGTTTGATCTCTTAATCTTTCATATTCATTGATTTGCACAACTATAGTTTCTAGCGCTACATCCTTTTCTGAATCAGCTTTTATTACCTGTTCTAATTGTGTTTGTAGTGTCTGAAGTTTTGTAGCTGTCTCAATTTTAGCTTTCTGAATTTGTTCTTTTTTTACCTTTAACGCAGACAATTCAGCTTCCGATATCAGTTGAGCACTAGCAGTTTGTATATCTGCAAAACCCAAAGTTGAGATTATTGGATCCAACTTAGCTTTGTTCGTCACAATTACTTCATGTGCTTCTAACAAAGATTTCTCACCGATTTCAAGTCTAGAATTACTGGTTGCTATTCTGGTTTTTGCATTTCCGTTTTTGTTCTGTAGACGGTTGCACTCCTCCGAAATATTTTTACCTACATACAGTGATTTGCGTTCCGCATCTTTTATTTTATAGTCCGCTGAAATTTTGTCTAGCTCTTTAAAATCTTGAAGTAGCTCATCAATTACTTCTAATTCTTCGATAGCTCCTACAGCTCTGCTTAATTTATCGATTCTGCTAGTGAGTGTTCGGATACTATTTTCGCAGTCGTTTTGATCAATTGATTCTTCACCTAGATATTCCTCAGTCATCTTTAGTATCGATGCAGAGATTTGAGCTACGTCTTGGTCAAGTTCATCTTTCCTTGATGCATTAAGCTTGGCGGATGCTTGGTTTGTTGTTAGTTGCTTGGTTTGCAATTGAAGATCATTTTGTATGCTCTTCAACTCTTGGCTCGCTGCTTTTATCTTATCATCAATATCACTTTTCTGCACTGGTGAATAATCAGCCCAAGGATGGTGTTCCGCTCCACAAAGAGGACAAGGCTCTCCATCGATAAGCATACTTCTGTGATCAGTCAATGATGCAATTAATAATTGGTCTTCTCTTTGTTTTTTGAGTAAATCGATTTTCTCCTTTGTGGTTTCTTCTAAATCTGTTGTTGTTTTTAACAATGGTGTCAACCTGTTGATTATCACTTGATATTCGACTTCTTTGGTTTGGCAAACTGCTAACTTTTGCTTGACTTCAGCCTCATGTAACCAAGCATTTCTGATTTCTTTGAGCGCTAGTAGGTTCTCAGAGTCAGTTTTCACTTTCACTCTGATCTCATTAGCATTGCTTGTTGGAGATAGGCTAGCCTCACTCAGTAAAACTAACGAAGCTGATTTTCTCTGATTTAATATTGGTACCGATGAGGTAGATGAAGGCTTATCGCCAAGATTTATCTTTGCCTTACTCGCTTTTGATACTATTCTACTCCTCGCTTCACTTCCTCGGGAAATGATATGCTTTAGATCTTGATCTAATGTATTGACCTCTTTTTCAAAAGCGCTCATCACTGCAGAAAAGTTGTCCGCGGTGACAGCCTTTTTGGTTAGATTTGACATTTCAGAAATCGTTAAGTTGTATTCTTCTCGGGCTGTAGATAGTTGTTGATTAATCATTGCTATCTGTGTCCTTAAGTTTATCGAAGATTTAGAAGCATCTTGATACCTTGTCATTTCGCTTCGCAGTGGAGACAGTTTATCATAAATCTCAAGCTTATTCTTTTGACTTTCGAAAACTCCTTCTTCTAGTTTCACTTTCTTTTGCTCGGTTGAAAAGATCTCTATCTCTGCCGTATGCTTTCTGATTTCAGATTTGACGGATTGTTGTTGATTTAATTTTACTAATATTTTTTCTGCACCTACCTTTTGTTTTTCGGCTTCTAGTATTTCATTTTTCAACTCTTTCCTTGCATCCTCTGCCAGACAAGAAATATTCTCCAATCTATCCTTTTCCATCATCACCGCATTCTTAATTTCACGATGCTTATCGAAAGTGGCAATTCCAATTTTTCGGTAGATGGATGATCCTGTTAGGTTTTCTAGGAGTTGTCCTCGTTCATCTTTACTGGCTTTTAGGAATTTAGCAAATTGCCCTTGTGATAGAATGATAGATTTCACAAATTGATCATATTTCAAACCAATGATTCCTTCATTGTAAGCTGGAACTTCACTTTTTTTGAGATCAAAGGGCTTGCCCGTGGGATCATAGATAAACATCTCATAATCTACCAGCTTACCAGCCTTTGTATTCTTTGTGATCCATTCTGAGGTATATCTTTCTCCTTTGATTTCGTATTCTATCCTAGCATAAGCATCAGTGGTGTGATGTGTGATCACAGATCCCATGCCTTCGATAGCATTTTTGCTTATTGATCCTTTAAATCTTGGGATCTTGTTGAATAGTGCAAGCGTGATCACGTCCAAAATGGTAGACTTACCTGATCCTGTAGGGCCAGTAATTGCAAAGATTCCCGCAGAACTTAACGGTTCTTCGTCAAATGAGATGCTATTCTCCCCTTTTAGATTGTTGATATTTTTGAAGGATATCTTGAATATTTTCATGCAAATACTTTTGTCCGATTGTGTTTATCTTGGGAGTCAAAAGTAATGGATTTTTTTTGGAGTTATGGATATGAATAGAAAGTGATGTAACTTAGTTCGATTTTCTTTTAAATGTTAAGCAGTTGCGCTTTTAGACATTAGGCAGCTTAGTATTTAGAGTAGTTGCGCTGTTTGATTTGTGGATTTGGTTTAGAATGTTGGATCACTTTGATTTTAGATGTTGTTGGTGGTCAGTAATTATGCTTGGTGTGTTTGATGTGCTCACTGACCTGTCCGGTGATCAACCAGATTCTCACTGCTCTTTTGCTCAATGATCACGGATTTCGCACTCAATCACTATCGGTACATCTTGCCCTTTTAAGCATAGTGAATATGATATCATGACAATAAAATTTCCAAACACCCAATTGATAATTATCACTATCGCTCAGCACTATACTAATTATGTCGAAGACACTATCAAGTAAGACAGGAGATAGGGTTTAATATAGAATTCAATACCAACGACATAAATAAGAACTAAATTCCCTCTCGCAATGCCATTCAGTTGGATTTGACTAATTTGCAATTAAGATTCAATTACAACCAATTATGAACAAGTCATTACTTACTATTTTCTTTCTTGTTTTTACTCAGGTAGCCTTTTCACAATCCAAACAAGACTATCATTGGTTTCTAGGAATAGATCAAGGACTTGAACCCGGTGTCAATGCTTATAAAATAGATTTTAATGATAATCCACCGACTTTTAAAAATTCTGATAATGGACTTGGTATAGGCGGGCAGGCTACAAGTATTAGTTCTAAAAATGGAGATTTATTATTTTCTAGTAATGGATGTGCAGTGTTAAATAAAAATGCAGAAGTAATGCCTCATGGTGATACGCTTAATTATGATGAGTGGTATGAACTAGCATGGGACGGTTCCTGTATATATGGTTATCCTGGATTTCAGGATATCTTGATTCTATATGATCCCGCTAACGATGATGGATATCATATTATTCATAAAGCCAACATTTTTAATGGTTTTGGGACTAAGACAACTAAAGAACTTAGGCATAGTTATGTAGATATGAGCTTAAATGATAATCTAGGTGATGTAGTCTATTATGATCGTTCATTGGTTGGCCAAGATAGTGTCTTATCAAGTTATTTAACTGCAATAAACCATACTAATGGTAGAGATTGGTGGATTATGCAAGGATTGGTTAATGATTCTTCCTATATAACATTTTTGTTAGATGAGATTGGCTTAAGTGTTCAAGGAGTACAAAACTCTCATCAGTATTTTAATACTAATCGCTCAAGTGCATCAGGCGTTGCTAGATTCAGTCCAGATGGCACTAAATATGCTGTTTATAATTGGTATGACCAACTACACGTCTATGATTTTGATCGATCCTCTGGGCAACTTTCTAATCATCAAAAAATTGAAGTATTTGCTCCTGATGAAATAGACACTGAAGAGATCAGATTTAGTAGTTTGGAGTGGTCTTCTAATAGTAGATTTATCTATACAGCATCATTGCTAGAGTTGCATCAAATTGATATGTGGGAAGAAAATCCACAAAATGGCATAAGATTGATAGATACATACAATGGTACTTTAGACCCATTTACCACAACTTTTTTTATGCTTAGCCTTGCTCCTGATTGTAAAATATATCTAGCCCCAAAAAACGGGACAAATTCATATCACATAATTAAGAATCCAAATGAACTAGGAACTGCATGTAATTTTGTGCAAAATGGTATAAAACTGCCAAGACCAAGTGGGATTGGTAGCTTTCTCAACTTCCCCCGCTTCCGAGTAGATGAAGAAGAAAAATGTGATCCTACGCTCACTTCCGTATTCGGAGATGCTGTATACTATCGCAGAGATCTCAATGTATATCCTAGTCCGTCAGATGGGAGATATACGATCGAGGTGCCGGATGGATTTAGAAGTGGCACATTATCAGTGCTTAATCTAGATGGGCAGGTAGTGGAGAGTAAGGTGGTGTCGGGTGGTACGTTATCTGTGTCGATAGATATTACTAGATATCCTAGTGGGTATTATCATGTGGAATTGTATTCTGAGGAGAATGAGGATCGGGTGTTTTGGAGTAGGCAGGTGGTGAAGGAGTAGTTCCTTTGCTGTTTGATTTGTGGATTTGTTTGATTTGTGGATTTGGTTTGGGATGTTGGATCACTTTTTTTTTAAGATGTTTTGAGTGTGCAGGTCATGGCTCAGGCATGCAAGGTTTTTGAAACGTTAGTTTCGTATAGAAGGATAGTGTCTTCTATATTGCTTTGCTTTGCAAGACTTTTTTCTACCAAATAAATTTGGTAGGCCATTAGGGGTACAGTAGGTTTTCGAGACTTTAGTTTCTTTCGATAGTTTCATGTCATAAAAAAGCATCGCCTAAAATTACTTTTAGGCGATGCTTTTTTATATTATTCTATCTAAAAAACTTAACGGATCACAGTCACTTTCCTATTTATATTTTCATTATTTAATCTGATATTCAATACATAGACTCCAGAAACAAAATTATGCTGTTGTAGATCAATTGACATTGATTTAGCACCTGCGGAAACTCCAGTTTCAGAACTTATCATTACACTCCTACCCCTTGCATCGATCATAGAAATCTGTACATCAGATGCCTGGTCAATACTATAATTCAATTGCATAATAGCAGTTGCAGGATTCGGAAATAGAGAAAATCCTTTTTCTTCAAATACATCTTCTACTCCAGAAAAAATATCAAAAACAGCCACCAATGTATCGTTAGAAGTCAATTCTATCTCCGCTTTTCTAGAGGTAGCATCTGGAAATATTACATTCCCTGATATACTTTCCCAATGACTGAATACATAATCATCTTCGAATTCCTTGAAAACTTTGGCTTTGATTTTGTTTTTCATGCCTCCGAAGTAATCTCCTGACCATGGAAACTCCTCTATGTCAAGAGAATTGAAATCAATCTCTCCCATTCCAGCTGGCTCTGTCATTAATGTAATAGTGTATGGCCCAGATAATTCAGGATAACATTCCATTGCCCCATCATCTAAAAGTGTGCACCTTTCTTCAATAAACCCTCTTAATCTGGCAACGTTGGCTTCCCACTCATCCATAGAATCATTGGATCCAGGAACAGCCCATCGCTCTACTTGTCTTGGCATCTCTGGAGCGATCTCTGCGATCATTCTATCCAATGTAGACAACATATTTTCACAAGTAAAAGCAGTGTTCATCATATCAGCATATCTTTGATAATACAACTCTTTGAATTCTGCATTTTGATCTAATAGTCTTAAGAAAATTACATTTTGTTGGCATTCATTTACCCATTGGAATAATTCCTCAATATCACATGGCACAGCATCTGGATCCGTATTAGGCACTCCAGTATAATTGATATAATAATCAAAAGTTGCATCAAGATCCCAAACAATATAACCCCATTTTTTATGCTTGCCATTAGGATCCATTCCTCTCCACCAGCCAGTATTCCATTGCAACCAGTCAGCTGCAACTGTATTGGTATTGATAAGTACCCAATCAATAAGACTCGTCGTGTTTAGAAGACTATCTACATAACGGTAGTTAGCTTCATCGCCCATATTGTTAGTAAGAATAAAATCCTGAAGCGCCAACCAGTCATCTCCGGCAGCTTGCCCACCATATCTTTGTAAAAAATTACCCCATGTAGAGTTAAATTGAATATCATATTTTCCTTGATCGTAATACTCTCCAATATAATCATGATCTGCAATTTTCTCTCTTAGACCGTATACACCCCAATAGTCTCCATTTAAAAATACGATGGCTCTCTGTGGAGTACGAACATCCAACTCCATACCTCCCTCCAATGCGAGAGAGTGTACATATTCATCTCTCACATGCGTAGATCCAGCATGTGTTTGACCTTGGATAGCTGGATAATTATCATCACCTGAGGCTCTGAACATCAATCTTTGGAATTCATCTCGACTCTTTTGAGGAAATAATTTTGCTTTGATCGCTTTGGTATATCCCATTTCATCTCTGCAGATATAGTCAAGACTTCTATGATTCAGTGCCCATGAATCTTGGCCGTGTCTGTTTAACTCACCATATGATACGGACTCTCTTTCCTTGTCTACATTAAAATACTCTACGGACCCTATAGGTCTACTGAGTCCTCCCATGCCATCCATGTTGTTAGCTAGATCTTGAACTCCATCAGCGGCTACAGAAAATACGGGTAGTGTAAATGTCTCATTTATAAAATAAGTAGAATAATCCATTCTACTTGGCCACACTGTAACATCACTACTAAATGCTCTTGCTTTGACTACCGTAGTTTTCCCAACTTTTAGAGGCGCCTCATAGATAGGTGAACTAGGTCTCACTCTGTTCCCATCTATAGAATACCTTAGAACAGAGTTTTCTTCATTATTTATGATCTCAACTGTGACAGTATCTTGATAAAATCCAGCTTCTAACTGAATGCTAGGTACTGCTGCATATCTTGTATATTCTGCTGAGTTCTCACCGTTAGGAGTGGGTGATTTGTCGATCATCCACACACCATCCATTTTTGATACAGAATGGTCTGCATTTGTGATAATCATCTCAGTAAAATCAACTTCCTCTTCAGCTACATTTGAAAGCAATAGTACGTCCTTTTGCTCTGTCTGGGACAATTTGAAATTAGTATGAATCTCTGTTGTTTGTTGTAAATCTCGTCCAGAACAAACAACTATCTTATAGCCATTAGCGGATATCATTGTTCCTTCTGGGAATTGATATTTTGTAGGTTTCGAGCTTTTATCAGATATGAACCATCCAGATATATCAACCGCCATATCTGATTCGTTATGCAACTCTACCCAATCATCATAGCTTCCGTAATCATCTAAATAAGTGCTAAGATTTGATGCAGAATATTCACTTATTATTACTTGTGCATTTGCGAAAGAGCATAGAAATAATAAGAGAAAAATAAATTGTATAATTCGATTCATATATAAGATTTTAGATTTTTTATTTTGTTAATCTGCAAATTGTGCTTGAAAGTAAATTAAATTTGCAAACTTTCATGAATGAAGACAAAAATAAGATATTAATATATGTTGTAGGAGACAATATTTTGCAGCTTGCCAACTACATAAAACTTTATCGCATTTACAAATGAAAATTACTCATTCTTCCACTGAAAATTTGAATACCTGGTTCCGTGAACTTCAAGAATTCCAATTGGATAGTTTCTTCGACTCAGTAATCTTAGGTAGAGCATTTGAATATGTATCAAAAGTTAAACTTATAGCATCCCACAAAACCAAAATAATTTGTCAAATATCTGGCACTAAAAAATACGATATCGAAATCAAAATGGTTGGTAATGAAATATTGGGTAGTTGTACTTGTCCTTATGATCAAAAATGTAAACACTTGGCTGCAGTAATGCTATCCCAGATGGATATTAAGTATTAGGTTTATCTTGTTTCGATCAAAACTCCATTTTCATACAATTCTTCTTTGATCAATACGCCTGCTCCATTCCAAAACGATTGCACACCTTCTTTATTCCCATTTACAAAATTGACTTCACTTGTTTTCGCTTCATATTCATCATACCATGTACTGATTCCATGTGGTTTGTCATCTTTATATTTCATCTTGACACTTGGTTTTCCATTTTCGTAATATTGAACCAATTCTCCATTTAGTAACCCACCAATATATTCTGATTCCGCCAATGGAATTTGCAAACTATCATGATAATATATCCAATCGCCAATTTTGTATCCATCCTTAATCTCTCCTGATTCTATTAAATTACCTGATAATTCAGAGTAGATCTTGTATAAACCATTTCCATTCTTAATGTGCTGTCCTTTGTTATTCCACGCGTTCTTTATTTTAAAAATGCTATTTTCAAATTCACCCTCTTCCTTCAGTTTTCCGTTGGGATTATAAATTTTCCATAACCCTATTTTCTCTCCACCTTGCACTGCACCGGTAGAAGCAATTGAGCCATCTTCGTTAAAATATGAGTAATTTCCAGTTCCATCTATCACAGATGCTTTTCCATTAAGGTCATAAGCTTCAACAATTTTAAAATCTTCAGTATTCTTATGTTCAAGTACTTCTTTCATTTTTCTACTTTCATACCAATATGTCCACTTACCTATATCCTCACCATCTTTGTACCCACCCTCCGAGCTTTTATTCCCATTTTCATAAAAATACTCCCATTTGCCAGTTGCTCTATCACTTTTGTAAGCTCCTTTGGATGACAGCTTTCCATTTTCATGAAAATGTTCAAAATCTCCATTTAATCTACCATTAGCACTATTCCAGATCGTCATGGTATTTCCATTTTCATAATAAGCTATACATCGTCCACTCTCTAATCCGTTTTCAAAATTTGAGGTACTTGCTTGCTGACCATTTTCATAGTAATTATTCCATTCTCCGACTTGTTTTCCGTTTTTATAAATTCCTTTACTTTCTGTTTGTCCATTTTTATAGAAATATTCCCACTCCCCATCTTCATATCCAGATGAATATGCCCCAATTGACATTTTCTCTCCTGTGTCATGATAGTAAGTAGACGTACTAGGCTCTTGTAAGGTAAAATAAACCAACCCACAAAAAAGCACAATAGAGATTGTTCCAATTAATGGGCCTCTAAGACTTGAAAATGCTGGTTCTAAAGAATCACTAGGATCAGTATTTGGTTCTAATGATCTTCGACTCAACCCAATGCCTTCATATATGGCAATACCATAGAATACTAAATCCATTAAACTAAAAGAATCAACAACCATCGATGTGACACCTTCGAAATTAAGAAAGCTAAGAACTTGCATCAGGTCCAACCCTTCAAAATTCATGATAAATCCGATCTGGGTGAATATCGCACCTAAAAGACAGCTCAACAGAGTATAAGATCCTCCAATAACACTAAAAATAGGATCAAATCCAGCACCAAAATACCGAACACCAACTCCCACAATCACACCAACTACAATCGCCATTAATCCAGTTTGATATCCTGAGACAACAGTAACTACTGCCCATAAAATGGCAGCAAAAACACATAGTACAAAACCACCAATCAGTGCATAGTTTATACTCTGATAGGATCTCATTTTTTCTTCTAATTTTTCAATATTCCTGTAATTGTGATGTTCCATGATTGTTATATGTAATTGATTAATAAAAAACCTAAATTAGATCTCATTAGGCTAACAAGACTAAAATTAATAAAATATTGATTATCAAGGAGATATTTATTTGACAATAAAAAACACCCTCCAAAACCAACGTCTTGAAAAGTGCTTAATCAATTTGTAATAACAACTAAATCATTTACTTCTTTATTCAGGAAATAATTTTCTTTTGAGATTTTTCTAATTCTCCATACCAACCACGAACAATCAATGAACAACATTTACTCATTTGAATGATCTAATCACTTCTAGTGAAGTAATAGCTTTCAGTTTGGTACCAAATTCATATACAAGTGGTCTGGTTGCAATACTCTATCCTTCTTCTCTACAATCTCTTTTTAATGCTTGTAATTCTTCTTTGCTATTTACAGTAACTTGAGTTTCATCATCATACTCAACAGTAATCGGGAATACTAGAGTAGGTCTAACTGCATCGTCACCAGCTTCCATTTTATACGCTCTCACCGCAGCTTTTAATGCCATTCTATTATCAAAAGTAACGTCCGCACCATCTAGCGTAATGGTTATTGGAAACACTAGAGAAAAACACTTAAATCCTCTTCCATTTTTGCCTTTACATTCCCCTCTTTTAGGACATTCTTTTTTTAGTTCTATGAGTGCCTCATGTGAATCCACATCTATTATTTCTCCTTCTTCATTTAAAACTTGAATAGGAAAAACCAATTGAGGCTTATTCTCTTTGCTCTTCTCTACATCGTTTTCAGTAAACCAATTCACAATAGTTTCGTGAAGATTTTTATAATCCGCAACCTCTGCCGTTGACTCATCTACAAATTGAATAGATACGGGAAAAATTAACTCCAGACAAGCGGATTTACCCATAGCACCTCCTTGTAGTTTTTCTATACTGCTGTCTGTGAAACTTTCGATATCAACTAATTCAGCTTCTTTGTTACAAGATGTAAAAGAGAAAGCAAGCATAGCTAAAAATGCGAAGCCAAAATTTCTTAGATTTTTAATTTGAATCATCATAACTTATAATTTTTAATGTGTGATAAATATGTTTTGTACTCTTTTCGTTTGTGAGTACATGGAGATAAGCTTTCCATCTGCATTTTGTACTCACTTAAATTGAAAAAAGATTTAATTCGATCAATAAATAAAATACCTTTGGCAGCTAATCCCCTTATAAACAGAGGGATCACAAGAAATAATATGTCGGATAAAAAATTATGGAAAAATCTCAAAAATGGTGACTCAAAGGCACTAGAACAGATATATCGTACCTATTTCTCCGAATTATATAGCTACGGTAAGAAATTCACGAAAGATGAGAATAATGTAGAAGACTGCATCCAAGAGCTGTTTATCGAACTATGGAATCGTAGAGAAAAATTATCAGAGACAGATGCTATTAAACCGTACTTATTAGTTTCTCTTAAACGGAAGATTTTCCATTCAGTTAAAAAAATAAGAAAATCAACAGACACAGAATTAGAAGAATCATTCTTCGAAGCTGAATTGTCAATAGATCAGATATTGATAAATAGTGAGATTGGTGAAGAGCAAAAAAGTAAACTCAATCAAGCATTCTCACAATTGAGTGCTCGCCAAAAGGAAATCCTTTATCTCAAGTATTACTCAGAGATGGACTATGATGAGATATCCAAGATTATGGATCTCAATTATCAGTCGGCACGAAACTTAGTATCTCGTGCACTTACTAAGCTATCAAAGCACATAATTCTGACCATCCTGTTTATGCTAAGTATCGCAGACAAGGCTTAAAAGTGAATAAATAAGAAAATTGATCCTCAAAAGTGAGTACAAAAATGAATTACCATGCTTAGATAATAAACAAGTCAGTATGAAGAAGTTGAAATATATAGGATTTGCTTTAATTTTGCACCTGGTTTTTATCAGTTGCAATAAAGACAATAGTCAAGTGATTGAAAGTGAGTTACTAATTCACTTCACTAACTTTGAGGCAGAAGCTGTTGCTCATGGATTAGACATAGATCTCTTGTCTTTAGATATCAATGGATACATACAAAACATAGATTCAAGAGGAACGCTCGGTCAGTGCAAGTCATATTCTGATGGTTCACAACAAATAGTTGTAGACGAGCAATATTGGAATAGAATTTCTGACTCCGAAAAAGAGTATTTAGTTTTTCATGAGCTAGGTCATTGTGTCTTAAATAGAGAACATAATGACGGAATAGATGAAAATGGAAACTGTATAAGCATAATGCAAAGTGGGAATAATGGATGTAAAAGTGTCTATAACGATCACTACAAAGCACAATTACTAAGTGAGCTTTTTTCTAATTAATCCACTTTAGATAAAATATAAATATGGATAAATATCTACAATGTACACCTATTGAACTAGCTGATGATGATTCATTCATTAGATGGGCAAAAAATACTTCCCAAGAAGGAGACTTGGATTGGGACAATTGGTTAGCATCTCATACTGAGAAAACATCTGATGTTCAAACTGCTAAGAATATAGTATTAGGCATTCAATTTAAGGAAGAAACTGTTTCTCAAGCTACTGAAGATAAAGTATGGTCTAAAATCAATGAGAAGATAAGTACTGATATCAATTCTAGTCAAAAGAAATCAACTAAGAAAGCATCTATATTCAAACTGATATCATATGGAGCTGTGGCTGCGATAGCACTTGTATTGCTTATGATGAATATAGGATCTGGTTACGACACAAGCGTTCAAACACCATATGCTATGTCAAAATCAATACAGCTACCAGATGGATCAACCGTCCAAATGAATGCAGACTCAAAATTAGAGTATGACACTAAATCGTGGGATAAAAATAGACATGTTTCCCTTGAAGGAGAAGCATTCTTTTCTGTACAAAAAGGATCGAAGTTCACTGTCAAAACTAAATATGGAAATGTGCAAGTATTAGGAACTAGCTTCAATGTAAATACTCGAAATCAAATTCTCAACGTTATATGCAAAACTGGTAAGGTAGCAGTTTCTAATTCACAAAATGAAACAATATTGACACCAAATCAATCTGTTAGTATAGTAAGTCAAATTCATAAATTCAACAATAATACTCCGAGAATAGAAGATAGAAGCAGTTGGATAAAAGGGAGCTATACCTATAGTAACGAATCACTATCGAATGTAATATTAGACTTAGAAAGACAGTATGATATTAAAATATCAATTGCTAAGAATCTATCTACAATAAAGTATTCTGGTGGATTTGTAAATGGAAATATAGACAATTCTCTATCTGAAGTAATGTGGCCACTCGGCTTGAAATTTACAACAAATGGCAAGAATGTAATAATCACAAAAGAATAAGATCAATTCATATCATCATAGTTATTTATGCGCATAAAACTTGTTTTCACATTCTTGTTAATCGCTGTTTTTGTAAATGCACAGACAGACTGTAGCAATGTATTGATTACATATTCGAAAGCTGAAGCAAGCTTACTAGAAATTTTTGCAGACTTGGAAGAACAATATGGAATTAGGTTTTCGTATGCGACACAGTCTATTGGCGGTAAAAAAATGGCAGTTGATTTTCAAGGAGAATTAATAGGAGATGTACTCGAATATCTCCTTGAAGATATTGAAATGGAATATAAAATACTTGAAAATAATGTCTTAGTAAGAAAATCAATATCATACAATGAAGACAACAATGAATCATATCAGAAATCAATGCATCTCAGAGGACAAGTTACAAATTCAGAATCTTCCACTGAATTAAATTACGCAACTGTAAGCATAAGCAACTCTACAATAGGAACATATACGGATGCTCAAGGCAGATTCGACATTGAAGTCCCGGAAAAGTACTCAGACGAAATTCTTACTATCCAATATATAGGTTTCGAGTCCACTGAATATATGATATCAGAATTAGAAGATGCTTTCCTCATTATTCCTTTGAATGAAAGCCAATATGCCATAGATGAGATCACTATTGTAAATAGAGAAAAGTCAATTATTATTGGGAATTCAAGCAATTCACTTACTTTAAATCGTAGGCAAATATTAAGTAGCACTTCTGGTGTGATGGGAAAAGATTTTGGTCGTCAACTACAATTAATGCCAGGAATCTCTGCTCACGACGATAACTCAGCTGAGATCAAAATCAGAGGTAGTAATAGTGAAGAAACATTGATGATTCTTGATGGGATGCCTATTTATAGTGCAAACCATTATTACGGTATTTTTAGTGGTGTTAATACGGCGTATATTGACTCAGTCAATCTATTCAAAAACACATATCCATTAGAGTACGGTGGCAAGACAGCTGGCTTAGTTGAACTATTCAGTGACAGTAATCAGCCAACCGAAACGACCGCAATAGCTAACATAGATTTCCTTACGGCATCTGGCTTAGTTACCGTTCCAATGAATAGTAATAGCAATTTATCCATTGCTGGTAGATCCACGATTACAAATGTGAGCAATAAGAAATTCAATACCGTAAATTCAAGTCGTCAAGAAAAGCAGCAAGTCCAAAACTTCAAAGAAAAAGCAAAAGACCAAACTAGTGACCCTTCATTTAAATTTTATGATGTCAATGCAAAATATCAGTGGACAAACCAGTCGAATAGTCTGAAATTTAATTTTTTCAAAAGTGCAGATTATGTTGATAATAAGTACTCGATTGAGATTTCCGACGATCAGAAAAATCAACTCAACCTAGACGCAATTGAAGATCAATCTTGGTCAACTACAGCCTCAAGTATCCTGTGGGATTCAAGATTAAACAAACAGCTCAGCTGGCATACTAGGGCATTCTACTCTCGGTATATAAATGAAGAAAGCAACACTCTTCAACTTAATAAAAGATTTGATAATGGCATATCTATCACGCCCATAAACTTAAAATCACAACAAGACAATGAACTGACAGACATTGGAATCGATAGCTACTTTGATTACAAATTAAAAAGCCAATCAATAAAATTTGGACTTACATCAACTCAACATAATATTGATTATTCTTTCAAAGAGAATGATAAAATTAGAATCCAAGGTATAGAATCATTCTTTGAGCTTGGTGGATATGCTGGATATAAAAGACAGTTGGGCAAGAAACTGAATATTACTGCTGGCTTGAGAGCTATTTATTATTCAAATATAGAAGAGGTTAAATTATCTCCTAGGCTATCTGCCAATTTCAATCTATCAAACAAGGTTAGTTTCAAAGCTGCTTACGGCCTTGAGCAACAAGTAGTCAGGCAACTAGACTATAATTACAGAAACGAGCCACTGCAACTATGGGTAGCCGCTGGTTCTAATAATATTCCCATCCTCACTTCTTCTAACCTGATGGTTGGGTCCACTATCAAGCTTGGTTATTTTAATCTGGATGTGGAGCTCTATCAAAAAAATAAAACAGGAGTATTAGAATATGCTGTACCTACACCTTCTAATCCTAGTAATTTTGGAAATCAAGAAAGAGAATATTCATTATTCGTAGGAAATGGCGTAACTAGAGGTATGGATCTTATTTTAGGATCGGGATATGGTCAATATGACACTTATTTATCCTATACTTTGAGCAGTTCCAAACAGCAATTCGAAGAGATTTTTAAGAATAGATTGTTTCCATCTGAAAATGACAGACGACATCAATTCAAATGGATCAATAGTCTCACTACTGGAAAACTTACTTGGGGGTTGAATGCGATATTCGTCAGTGGATTGCCATACATCGACATCACAAATGTCCAACTAAATGGCAACATTCGCGATAATGACCCAAACACAATCAGAAAAAGGCTTCGACCATATCATAGAATTGACATAAGCACGGCATATGACTTTACTATTGGGTCATTTAAATCGAATCTTTCTTTTTCTGTTTTCAATTTATTGAACAGGAACAATGTGAAGTATATCCAATCGGTATCTACATCTACGCAGGTGGAAGGAAATCAAGTGCCTGTGAATACAATTTTGGGTACGGAGACCAATTTGTTGAATCGGACGGTGAATTTGGGATTGAGGGTAGCGTTTTGATGGCTATTTAGTTTTTTCTAGATTATCATCACTTGACTTTTGATTTTTCTTTTGAACTTTCGTCTCCTTCACTTTATCAATAAAAGCTTCGAACATCCTATAAAAGAAAAGACCTGCAATAAATATTATTAGCATATGCCAATACCATTTCCAAGGAGTAGAATCTAGTTTAAGATACTCCGCATCTTCTGATAAAATGACTCCATAGGCAGCAAAATTTTTCACAACACCTTCATCAGGACCTTGCCAATAAGGATTTAGTAAACCTTCGATTTTAATATTGTTCCAATCATTAATTTCAGTTTCTGTCTCCAATACAATCTTGATTTGTTGATTTTTGAAAATAGAACTGTCTTCCACAGCAGATAATGAATATAGATATTTAACTGGATAATTATTTTCATCTAAATAAACCAATGGGGCAACATATGAAGTTGCTGAATGTAATTCAATATATCGGTTTTTAAAAAGATTCTCATTTTCAACATTATGATATTCAATTGGATAGAGTGTGCGATTTTGACAGGCTACTATCAATCCATAGACGCTATGATTTAGTGCCAATCCAGCTACGAATATCATGATAACAAGATAAACTACGAACTTTATATATTCGAATATTTTCATTCACTTAATTGGTTACATAATTTTCAAGCAATATTATAAATTACAGGAAAATAACTTCTTACCCACCGTACCTTCTTCGGAAAGGGCCGGGTTAGAGCTCCCCCGAGCCAAGTTAAAATAGTCGAGATTTACAAAGTCGATTTGATAAGATCAATTAAGAACAAGATGATAGATTCACTCTCCTTCTAAGAAAAGTAAATATAAATCCCTATCACAATCACACAGACTACAATTCCAACAGGCTTCACAAGAGACCATGGTTGAATGTCTACTTGTTCTGTATATCTCTGTTCGAATGCTGTTTCTCTTGGGTTCATTTTGCCAATTATTAGCATGATGATTGAATTAAGAACAAACAAGAACGCCATTACGTGCAGGAAGTGAGGGTAAGCCATCTTCTTCACATCAGCTAGTGCGTCTTCTCCTGTAATTCCATTTGCTAGTGCCTCAGTTATTGCTGAACTTTCGAACCATGGCTTCATTATAAATGTGCTAATACAATATAACACTACACCAAGAATCAAACCCACTTTCGCTGCTTTTGCGGGCACAAATTTAGTAAAGAATCCTACTACGATTATAGTAAGAATTGGAATAGAATAACATCCGTTAATTTCTTGTAAGTACTTGAATAGTCCCCCTTCAACATACGCAATAAAAGGAGCTATAACCATGGCTAGAACCGCCAATATTATTCCAAATGTTTTACCCGCTTTTACTACCGTTCTCTCATCTGCATCTTTATTAAAATGCTCTTTGTATATGTCTAGTCCAAATAATGTAACAGAACTATTCAGTGCACTATTGAATGAGCTTAAGATAGCTCCAAAGATAACCGCCGCAAAGAATCCCAATAATGGAGCTGGTAATACTTTTCTTACCAATGTTGGATAAGCTTCGTCTGCACTATCTAAAGTACCACCAAACATATGCCAAGCAATAATGCCAGGTAGTACGACTAAAAGAGGTCCAAGTATCTTTATAAAACTGGCTAATAATAATCCTTTTTGTCCTTCTTTAAGACTACTTGCAGCCAATGCTCTCTGGATAATGGCTTGATTTGTCCCCCAATAAAATAACTGGACCAACATCATACCCGTGAATATAGTAGCAAATGGAACTGAAGAAGTTGCGTCTCCAATTGCATTAAATTTCTCAGGATTCTCCGCCGTTAATGTTGATATGCCTGATAAGATACTTCCATCACCAATTGCCATCAGTCCGAAAACTGGAATCATCAATCCTCCAATTAAAAGCCCAACCGCATTTATCGTATCTGATACCGCAACCGCTTTCAGCCCTCCAAATATGGCATATATTGATCCGATCAATCCAATACTCCACACGCATAACCACAAACTGGCAGTTTTGGAAATACCGAGCAATTCAGGAATCTCAAACATGGCAGTAAATGCAACCGCTCCAGAATAAAGTACAATCGGCAATAAAACAACAACGTACCCTGATAAAAACAGTCCTGACACCAGCGTCTTGGTCATGGTATCATACCGTTCCTCTAGATATTGGGGAACCGTACTAATTCCTCCTTTTAGATATCGAGGAAGTAGCCAAATCGCTGTGACTACCATAGCCAATGCAGCTAACGTCTCCCACACCATGACTAATATCCCTTCAGTATATGCAGCTCCATTGAGTCCGACTATCTGCTCTGTAGATAGATTTGTCAATAATAACGATCCAGCAATAACGACTGCTCCTAAACTCCTGCCTCCTAGGAAGTATCCGTCAGAAGTATCTTCGTCTGTTGTTCGAGTAGCCAAATATGCAATGACTGCAACTAATGCTGTAAATCCTAAAAATGAAATAATACCTACCATGGGACTTTGTGTAAATTTTACGTTAAGACTCCAAGGTAAATATTAAAGTGGAAGGTTTAGCTTCTAACCACAGGAAATTTTAATTACTATCTATTTCAAATCAATAATATTTTCATTTGTAAAAATTCTAATAAAAAATAAATGGATCCATTAAACAAAATGACAGTATTGCTGTCTTAATATTTAGCTATACTAAAAACTAAAACTATGAATCATCTATGAGCAGCATTGGAAATTTTCAAATCAAGATAATTACGGTATTCATTATATTCCTAGGAGCTACTGGTTTGAATGCACAAGAGAGCAGTTTAGGAAATTGGCTGATATACATCGGAAATAAGAAAGTAGACTCAAAGTGGAACATTCATCATGAAGTACAATATAGAAATTACAATGCGATAGGAGATCTAGAACAATTACTTCTGCGTACCGGTATTGGATATAATCTTACTGAGAATGGCAATAATCTACTCTTGGGATATGGGTATATTCATTCAGAAAACTATCTGGATCAATCTGAGGAAAAAGTGTCAATTGGAGAACACCGAATATTTCAACAATTCATAACAAAACAAAAAGTAGGTAAAGTAAGCTTGCAGCATCGTTATAGGTTCGAGCAAAGATTCGTAGCGGAGGATGTCAAACTTCGATTCAGGTATTTCTTAGGAATTAATGTTCCATTGGTAAATCTGAATGTAGGAAGTAACCCGCTATATCTATCAATATACAATGAGATATTTATCAATTCTGTAGGTAATATTTTTGACCGAAATAGACTGTATGGGGGTATAGGTTACAAAATAAATGACAATCTCAAGATGGAAATTGGTTATATGAATCAATTCCTCAACCAAAAAAGTAGGGATCAGATTAATGTTATAGCTTTTGTCAATTTTTAGATTTTATGACTGTCTAATATCGTTGCCTACAATTTAGATAAAACTAGATAAAAGAACATCTTAAGTTCTCATGTTCAAATCAATTAATACTTATTCTAAAAGGGGACATTGGAACTTGATATTAACAAGGGCTGAAGGCTTGATCCAACAAAGCGATGGTTGAAAATCCATCGTTACTTCAAAAAACAAAATAAAGGCATGAAGATCCGTTTCCTAACATGAGCAAGCATTTTGATATTGGTATGGATTCGGGATCAGCCTTTCAGGATCGAGAAAACGGTTTCTATTTAATGATGCCATATCGGACATCACTAATAGGATTCATCCCTAAAGTTTTCGATTGACATGTCGCATATATAATTTCATAAAAATTATGCAATTTAATTTTAGACACACTCCAATCGCCTTTAACTTTCCAATCATCAAAACTTTCCTATCTTTGCAGCCGTTTTGAAAATTCAATATGTACAAGATCAAAGAAATATATTATACAATCCAAGGAGAAGGCTTCCATGCAGGAAGACCTGCTGTGTTTTGTAGATTCTCTGGTTGTAATCTTTGGTCGGGTCGAGAAGAAGATCGAAGTAAGGCCATATGCCAGTTTTGCGACACTAACTTCTGGGGTACTGATGGAGAAAACGGTGGTAAATATTCAGCAGATGGACTTACCAAAAAAATCATGTCATTATTACCTAAAAATGCACCTAGCCCTTTTATAGTCTTGACAGGCGGTGAACCAGCACTTCAGGTAGATGACAAGTTAATTGATTCCTTTCATGCTCAAAATATGGAAGTCGCTATTGAAACAAATGGCACTAAGCCACTTCCTACAGGAATCGATTGGATATGCATGAGTCCAAAAGCAGGTACTGAAATTGTTCTTACAAAAGGGAATGAGATCAAGATTGTCATTCCTCAAAAGGGCATAAATCCAGCTGATTTTGAAGATTTAGATTACGACCATAAGTATGTACAAGCAATGGAGTCCGACACATGGGACGACAACATCAAACATGCGGTTCAATATGTACTAGAACATCCACATTGGAAACTGAGTGTGCAGACTCATAAATACTTAGGAATAGATTAATGGTACCTTACACATTCCACTCAAAAGCAGAATTAATTAAAGATTGGTAGGTCTCGTTTCCTTCCAAAATTTCCCTATTCCCAATAACTATTAATTGTTCTCTAGCTCTTGTCACTGCAACATTAAGTTTGCGATCCACCCCTTCTTTAGATAGTGAGACCAGCGATCTGAGTTGCGACATTCGGTTGGTACAAAGAGACAAAATGATAATATCTCTCGCTCCACCTTGATATCTTTCTACAGTATCTATTGTTATTTTATCAAGCAAATGAGGACATACAGTTTCAAATTCACTTTTAATGGTAGCTATCTGAGCTCGGTAAGGCGTAATAATCCCAATGGCCCGATCATCTATTTCCATATTGTTTTCTCTATATAATTCTTCTAAATCCTTTACAATTTTTAGCACTTTTTTAGATTCGTATTTATTTGTCTTCCAATTAAATGCTTCATCGACATGAGTAGGAATATATAAAAATCTTTGATTGACAAGTATTTTACCAACTACAGATTCGCTTTTAAAATTACGCTTATTTACAAGTCGGTCTATGCCTGGCAACACATTTAGATGACCTTCGTAAAATTTAGAATTTGGAAAAGCCATGAGTTCTTTTTGCATTCTTCCCTGAAATGACAGTAGACCTAGAGCATGATCCCAATTATTGTTTTTGCATTGATGATAGACTCTTTCGAACAGGGACATACGCATATCTGTTATGCCGATCTCGTGTAATGAAGCATCAACTATCTTAGTTTTTTGCTCATCTTGAGTAACAACTGCAGGCAATTGTTTATGATCACCAATCAGAATAGCTTTCTCTATCCTACTCAGTAGTCCAACTAACAGTGGTTCGAGAATCTGAGATGCTTCATCTATGATAACCCTATCAAACTTTATCAACTTGAATAAGGCTGCTTTAGAAACTATGGAGGAGACTGTGCTGACATATATTCGCTTTCCTTTCAGCAGACTTCTAATGTCTTCTCGTTTAGTAAGGTCGGCTATGAGGTTATTGATTAATCTAGGCCTGTATGCTTGGCCACAACTCGTGGCAGATCCTATCCTAATATAGTTGTCATAGAACTCTGGTGCAATAGATTCTATCGCTGCACACATCTCATCTACCGCTCTATTTGTGTAAGCTAATAGTAAGATACTTTCATCAGAATTAGTGTATAACCTCTCTACAAGCGACTTGAGCATTACGCTTGTTTTGCCTGTTCCTGGTGGACCCCACAGGAGAAAATAGTCTTGAACATTCGTCATCTTATCAAGAAGTATATTCTGTTCATCGGTTAAGTTGTCTAATGGTTCATACGTGCTTTTTGTTAGCCCTCTAGGCTTTCGCTCTCCTAACCAAAGAGACTTCTTTTCTTTTTTTGTACCCATAAATTCCCAAAGAGATCTGTATAGCGTATTAAATCCACTATCAAGAGAATCCTCTTCTATATTCCAGCTTTCGATCGATGTAAATAAGATATCATTATACTGCTTACTTCTCAATTTCACCTCCACCTCCGATTCATTTATTGACAAGATTGTACACTTGAAAATTTGATTCTTAAGTACCGCTTTGGGATTATCACTGTATGGATATAAAACAGCAATGTCTCCTTCTCTAAAATTAGCCAATCTACTAGTCTCTTCTGTTCGTTCTAAGACGATGGTAGGTACATCATTTCTAGATTTATTCTCTTTGATTACCATTTGCTTCAATACCGCAAATCGATCTTCTTTTTCTTCTAAATTTTCTAACCATAAAGCAGAAAGGCCATTAGACTTATTGATACCATGCTCTCCTGTTTTGGCCATTCTATGTTCTCGACAGATGAACGAGCTAAACTCATTGAAGTAAGCGCGATCAAGGTCTGGCAACTTTGAATAAACGTTTTGAAACCCTTCGATATCTTTCTGCACAAAGCCTTTTGCCTGAGGGAAATTACCAGACTTGATATAGCTATATAATTCTTGGGCAGCCTTGCCAGAAGAAGCCATTTTGAACTCAATTGCGATTAGATCATTACGCACTTTCATAGCCTCATATTGCTGAGATTTTACAGGCGGTGCATATTTGAGAGACTTATCTGTTAATTTAGAATAGAGGATGTAGTTATTGGGTTTTCTATGATAGCCAAAAGCAGACTTTATCATAAGATCATACAATAAAGTTTGAGAATAATGCGTCGAACTCAATCCGTACACATTCGCTCTAAACGGCTTTCCACTTTTTAACTCAACTATGTCAAACTGATTTTTCTCTTTTACATAATGGAACAAATCCAACCTTCCTTGCAATCCAAAATCACGACTGTAGAAAGAGGGCTCTAAAAATACTTTGTTTCTTTTGATACCTTGGGCCGGTAATTCTGTGGCTACCGTCTTTTTAAGATTGAGATAATGGTTCTTCGCAATAGTCACTAATTCTCGTATGTCTTTATCTTCAAAAACAGCGAGTCCCATCGGATCGAGTTTAAATATCCCAGGAAGAAGATCATTAAATTTAACATCAGGATTCGAAATGATTTCGTCAAGAAAGAGGTTTGCAACATTTCCAACCATAAGTGGAATGGAGTTTTCCATCATTTTGAATTTATCTATCAACCTAAGCATAGACTCTGTCCCATAATCTTTGAAACAATTGGCTACCGCAGTTACGTCCAACAAGTAGTCTGGCTCTATCACAATAGCACTCGGAACATGTGTACCATCCTCCAAGATCTCCACATCAATAAAATTCGCATGAATAGGAAAACTGAAAGAACGCCCTAATAATTCTACACTTTCATTAAACAATTCATTTTTATCTCCTTGGTCAAAAACAGCAGTTCTTAATATGGTAGCGTCCGTTTCATCATAAAAATTCACTTTGTAATTTTCGACATCTACACTATCAATTATTGCCTCGATAACAGGCTTAAATTTGACAACTTCCTTTTTGTCACCTTGAAATATTTTAATTATATCCGCCGGAATCTCATCTGTATCTACTACTTTCTTCCAAACTTTATTGATGATTTGATCTACTAAAAAAGAACCTAGCTTTACATAATGTTCAGACTCGTGAGGAACTTTCATCCGCTCATTGTCCCTACGAAAGGTGTGTAGATAATACATTAAAGACGGATCGAACTTAAACCTATTGGACATAAAAGCAATCCTAGAAAACAGAGTTGTGAAAGTTATTTTCTCATCTTGTGTGACTTCTTCGATAATTGTTGTCAAAAGGTTAAAGAGTGCTTTAGTCTTCTTTTTGGCAGTGTACTCGGATGATTTCAAAATACGAGACTTCGCTTCCAGAAAAATCACTTCTTCATTTTTAATCATAATTTAATTCTATTGTTATTGGTAATTATCATGAGATCGAAATCTCTTAAAGGAATCAATTTACTATCATTTCGAAGATTTATATAGTATTTTGCACTCCCTCATCGAAATTTCCCCAATAAATAAGAATCTAACAAATATTAACTAATTAAATTAATCAAAACAATATACTATGTCAATCAACTTACTAGACATGCTCAAGGATCAAGTTTCTGGACCTTTGGCAAAACAAGCCAGCGAATTTCTTGGGGAGTCTGAAGAAAATGTAACAAGCGCACTAGGAGGAATTTTTCCTGCAATTTTAGGATCGGTAATTGACAAATCATCAAAGCCTGCAGAAGCTAGTGGACTTATGGATATGATCGGTGGGCTAGATATGAATATGTTAGGAGACATCGGAGGATTATTCGGTGGCGGAGCTAGCAGCGTAAATGGTCTACTTAACTCTGGCGGTGGTATCGTAGAATCTCTTCTCGGAGATAAAATGGGAGGAATCGCAAGTATGATATCGAAGTTGTCTGGAATAAAGAGTGGGAGTACTTCTTCTCTTATGAAGATGGCAGCACCATTCCTTATGGGAATAATCGGAAAACAAATAAAAGGAAAAGGACTTGGTTTTTTAACGGATATGCTAATGGGGCAGAAAGAAAGCGTAGCAGCTGCATTGCCATCAGGTATGGACAATCTGCTAGGTCTTAACTTTGCTGGCATGGGTGATAGTCTTCGTGGTGCTGCGGCCTCTGTTACAGGAGCGGCTGGAGCAACGGTAAGTGGTTTGTATGATACTGCAAATAACGCGGCAGGTGCTGCAACTGGAGCTATCGCTGCAGGAGCTGATGCAACAAGAGGAGCTGTAGCCAGTGTTGCAAGCGCATCAGGAAATGTAGCTGGAGCGGCTGGAGATGCAGCAAAATCTGGATTAGGTTGGATCAAATGGGCCCTGCCAATATTACTAATCGGTGGATTAGCATGGTGGTTCATCACTGGGCAAAGTCCTAAAGATGCAGTGGGCGATGCTGGGGAAACAATAGAAAACATGGCAGATAAAACTGGAGATGTAGCTAAAGACCTAGCTGGATCTATTACTGGTGCAGCTGAGAACGCAGCAGCTTCTTCTGGAGATGCTATGAATTCTGCAAGCCGTTCAGTAAGTAATTTTGCAAAAGGAGCATTTGCAACCATAAACGAAGCAGGTAAAACAGCACTTGATAAAATCACATTTGCTGCAAACAGTGCAGGAAGTCAAATGATGGAATTTATTGATGGAGGATTCAATGGAGATGGGAAAGTAACTTTCACAAACTTAACTTTCACTTCTGGATCTGATAAGATCTATGGGGATTCAGGTGTTGAAATTGATAATCTTGCAGCTATCTTAAATGCTTACCCTGATGTAAAAATCAATGTAGCAGGATATACAGATAACACAGGAGACTCAGCAGCTAATAAAACGCTATCTGAAAATAGAGCTAAATCTGTGAAGCAAAGATTGATGGATGCTGGTATTGCGCCTTCAAGAGTCGCAACTCAAGGATTTGGTGCGGCGAACCCTGTAGCAACCAATGACACAAAAGAAGGTCAAGCTCAGAATAGAAGAATCGAAGTGACAATTGCTAAATAATTAGAATTTTCATTTTTGAAGAATATGGACCTGCCAATTTTTGGTGGGTCTTTTTTTTGGGGATTTTCACAATATGCAAAATCGAAATAAATCAAGTATTTTTTGATCATGTTAATTCTGAAAAAACACCTCTTTTTTTTGATTGTTCTATCGTAAAACCATAACACTGAATTTTAAACCATTATTGCCTCTTGCCTAAGTGCGGCTTGCTACGAAGAAGCAAACGCACGTTGGCTTTTTTAGCGCTGCCGACTTTCATTTTTTTTCATAGAAATAAAACGAACCAAAAAATGCTAGCCTATTTTTTTTCTTAACGCAAATACTAAATACTTTACAATGGGTTTTCTCAGTACTTCTTAAAACTCAGTTTTTTTTTTACAATAGTTTTCTTGCGTAACATAAGCCAAATCATAAAGAAGAAGAAATAATAAATTTTGTCTACAACAGAATTCATCGTGTGTCAACCATTTCTGACAAGCTTCAATTCTTAATCCTCTCTTTCTGCATCTCTGATCCACTTTCCGACCCAATCTGAGACGAATGGTATTCCATTCATAACACTAAAAAGACTTATCGGCATCCCCATAATCGTTCTTTTAAATTCTTTTGGGTTTCTCCTATAGTCATGTCTATAGCCAAAGTAGAAGAACCCTATTACTATTCCAACCCAAAATATAAGCGAGAAAATTTCTAGCATTGTTTATGTAATTTGATATATATAGTTCAATTCTAGAATCAGATATTCCCAATAATCACTCTATTGCTGCTTCTTAAAAAAATAAAACACAGGTACTCCCAATAATAAAATAGCTAACCCCGAAAGTGTAGTCTTATCCATTCCTAAAGTTACATTAATAACAAATGCTACCGTTACTATCAAGTATAAAATAGGAATGAGCGGGTACCACTTAAGAATATACTGAGGTGAGTTGTTCTCAATTTCGCTCGTTTTCTTGGTGTCAATATTCATTGAATCAAAGGTTATGAAATCTAATGCAGTATCATTACTATTAATAATTTCAGCCCCTTTAGTATTCTTTCGAGATCTGAAAATAAATATAGTACTTGTTGCAAGTGCCATAAATATGATGTCCATAAAAGTTGCAAACGTCATTAGATTATGAAAGTTATTGAAGGCGACGATCAATATACTTGCCCAGATACCTTGGAAGATCATAGCTTTGTATGGAGTACCAAATTTTGGATGTAAATCTGATAAACTTTTGAAGAAAACTCCATCTTTTGCCATTGCATAATAGATTCTTGGTGCAGTCATAGTGTAAATACCTATCGTTCCAAAAATAGATATCGTAATCGCAATCGCGACTAATTTGCCACCATTTGCTAACACATTGCCTACTGCATCACCCGCAACACGATCCGACCCAATGATCCCATCCATAGGCAAGAGAAGTGAATAAGCCAGGATTACTAAAATGTAGACGATTGTGACTGTCATTGTCCCAAGTAACATAGCTTTTGGTATAGTACTTTGTGGGTTCTTAGTCTCACCAGCTAGATAAGTAGCATGATGCCAGCCTCCAAATGACCAAAACACACCTACAAAAGCTAGGAGCATCATAGATGTCAGATTCTCAGGTTTGTCACTGAAATCAAAATTGAGTGTATGCGTGAGATCAGGACTATTATACAATGCTAGACCTAATAAAATAATAGCCAATAGAGCCACAAGCTTCAATCCAGTAAAAACCTTGGCAAACATATCACTGATTTTTACACCGATTACATTGACTAAAGTCAAAATAGTGATAGTACTTATGCCTACGATCTGCTTAGTCGCACCGCTCATTTCACCAAAAAAGCCCAGAAAATCTGCGAATCCCATGCTTAGCGCAGCAAGTGCCCCCGTATTGACTACGAGCAGAATAATCCACCCATATAGAAACCCTGCAAGATCTCCATATCCTTCTTTGAGAAAAATATAAACGCCACCAGCTTGCGGATGCCGGGCGCCCAACTCTGAGAACGTCATTGCACCAAAATAGGTAACAATACCACCAATTAACCATGCAAGTAGTACATATCCATGATGAGGCAAAAACTCAAAAGTCTTGGAGGGTGTAATAAATATTCCTGATCCTATGCACGCTCCGATGGCTATCATCGTTAGTCCACTGACAGTTAGGTCTTTTTTTAGTTTTGACATGTGAGATTATTGTTCATTTAGCAAGACAAGCTAAATATATCACATATATTTAGTTATTCTTAAATAAATTATCAACCTATTTTGGAGAAGATCATACTATGAAATGGCCTAACTACTCTACTATCTAGTATTTATGATTTCGATTAGAACTATTATATTCTGCATACTTTCTTGGGCCATACATGGCTCTTTATCAGCACAATACAGTGGTCTAGATCTGCTTGGGGGAAAAGATAAAACGGAAGTAAAATTCGAATATATAAATGGTTTCACGATAGTCAAAGTCATCTATGGAGGTATTTTGTACATGGACTTTTTGCTGGACACTGGAGCGTCTCACAATATTCTATTTAAGAAAAATGCCAATGATCTTCTGGGTATTAGCTATTCGGATACGATCATAATTGGCGGAGCAGACCTTGATGGAGAGATGAAAGCTCTTGTCTCTAGGAATGTCCCAATCATGTTAGAGGGTACTAGTATTATTCAGAGAGATATTATAGTATTAGAGAAAGACTATCTCGATCTAGAAAAAATGCTGGGCAGGAGAATAGATGGTATCATTGGCGGTGATTTCTTAAAAGGATTAGTTGTGGACTTAAATTATAAACATGGTAGACTAACCATCCATAATCCTGACACTTTCAAACCTAACCGCCATTTTTCAACCCATGATATTGACTTAATAAATTATAAACCTTATCTCAAATGCGCCACTAAGATAGAAGATAAGACAGATACATTGAATTATCTACTGGATACGGGTGCCTCACTTGCATTGCTTATACACTCTAACAAAATAGAAGGATTTAAGATGCCCGATAATGTAATCATAGGGAATCTTGGGAAAGGGCTAGGTGGAGATCTCAGTGGATTTATTGGAATGACTAAGCATCTAGAGATGGATCAATATCAATTTAACAATATTATTTCTAGCTTTCAAGAGATAGATTCTTTGATATTAGTTAAACGAGAAGTGGTACGAGATGGCATTATCGGTAATGTGATTTTATCGAGATTTCATGTAATTATTGACTATGTACATGAAAAACTCTACCTAAAACCAACTGCTAAACTCAGCAAAGAATTCGTCTTTGATAAAAGTGGACTTCTAATTTATGCACTCGGCTCTGAATTAGATCAGTATTATGTTAAAGCTGTCTATCCGAATACTCCAGCTGAAAAAGCGGGGATAAAGCCAGGAGATAAAATAATAAAAATAGGCTTTTGGCCTCTTATGTTTTATGACCTTCAGAAAATCACTAAAAAACTTCATGGGAAAGACGGCAAAAAAATACGGATGAAACTACTAAGAGACGGCAAGGAGATAAAGGTAGAATTCAAATTGAAAAATCTTTTTAAAGGATAGGCAATACCCTATGAAGATGTGTCACATAGCCATTTCAAAATTTGAATACACATGAAATAGTAGGTCGAAAAACGCCTAAGAACATAGCGTATTTCACAGTATTAGAAAAAACAGGGCTGCAATTTGACAAGAAAATAAATTTTAAACCAGCCAGTTAATACTGTACAAGATTCATAAAATTGAAGTTAGTTTTTGGCATACATATTTTTAGGTACTAAGCATCATATTTTGTTTGTCCAAGCAAATCGAGCGGCCGACCAAAGAAAGGCTTATCTGATAGCAGTATTATTCATCGAATTTTTAGAGCGATCTACCATACTCAATGATCAATATATATCAATTCTGAATATCTATTTTGCAATCCTCTTGCTGCAATCAAATATAGACCTGATGGAAAATCTTTGACATCTATTGTTGAGTCATGTCCACTGTACATTAACAGTCCACTTAGTGCATAAATTTCTATTTGCTGAATGTTTATTTTAGCATTAACAGAGATTTGATGGTCTGCTGGATTAGGATGAAATGTTACTGCAAGTATTGACTTGTTATTTTGAATTGATGTTGGTTCTTCTATTGTATTGACTGTCAGGTTGGTTTGAATCGGTGCATTTGAATCAAAATATATGAATGCTTCATTTTGTATGATTACCCCCGGATCTAAATCATCAATTGGTAATATACTGTAAGTCACATAACCATGACTTTCGGCTTCATTTACTGTTGCGGCTTGTAGCCAGATATTCTCAAAGCCAAACCTAACCTTGTTCTGATTAATCGAGGTAAGTACAGGAAAGCTACTATCTATAACCCGAAAGGACGAGAGCTCTAGATTACTATCCAAGGTATCCTCTATGAATATATTTATAGCTTCAGCATTGCCTTCATTTTGAAAACGAATAGTATAGGTTAGATTTTGTTCTTGTTGGATGATATTGAATTCTGTAGAATCCGAAGGCATCACCAATTTATCATTCGGATCATATGAACATATTACTTCAGGCGTATATTCATGGATTGCAAGCAGCTCATTTCCTCCGGTCATTTCCGATTTCAATCCAAGAAATGTACCTGTAAATGATTCTTCAGGCATGCTCAAAACTAAATTGATTTTGGAGCTACGAAATGGCTTTAATGAAACATAGTCCCAAACCAGCTTATCAGCTGTTATATCCGAGGGCATTGGATCTGATTGGACGAAAGTAACCGAAGGATCAAGAAATAAGGTAATTTCTCCTGATTCCTCAAAAGTTCCAGTGTTGTTGTAGGATATAGTGAATTGGACATCTGAATTACATCGGGTAGGTTCTGAAACTAACCCTATCATGCCAGCATGTGATTCAAAATTGGGTATGACTCCAAAATCCTTCACGAGATTTTCTTCTGAGCCCATTTCAAAATTGAAATTATAGCTAAGGCTATCAGTCGTTACAGTCCATAAATTGTTTAACTCTGGAATAACTGTATAGTTTTTTCCTTCATCGCAAAAATAGGTATATCGACCTTCACTGGTTGGAATAAGTATTGCTTCGTCAGGAACAATGGCTATTCGAATATTGCTCAGATCTGCCTCGTCTTCATCTCTAATCTTATTTTCGTTAAAATCATAAAACACTTGGCCTTTGATATAGTTATCTAGGCATTCTATCTCATCACATTTATTACAACCCTCTGCATTGTTTGAAATATAGCATTGAATGGATTCTCCTTGAATATATTCGCATATATATGATATGCGACAGTCAGAAAGCCTTGGATTATCATTGATGTAAGGCGGACCATAACCAGAAAGAACCAAGTTTTCCAATCCATGTAAACTTTTAAGGTTTGTATTATTGATATTAAATGTTCCATTTGTTGTTTTCAAGCTTCTAAGTCCATTCAAACTACTGATAGAATCTCCTGAAATTTCCATTTTACCTGTACCATAAGAACTAGAAGTTGACCCTTCAATTTCTTTCAGTTTGATAGTAGGTGGCACCTCTTTCAATATGTTGTTTCCTTTGACGACATAGCGTCCTCCAATCTTTTCTAGTTTTTGAAAACCATCAACTCTTTGAAGGTTTTCATTTTCAACCAACTGTAAATTATTGTCTACATATACAAGATTCTTAAATGCAGAGACTTCTTCAAGGGCAGTATTTAAACGAATAAGAAGCTCTCTTTTTATAGAATCAACACTTTCAAATCCAATGATCATTTGCAGCGATTCATTCTCTGTAATTAACAGATCTCCATCTATGCTTTTAAGATTCCCAAATGCTTCCAGTTTGGTAAGGCTATTATTCTCCTTCAATGAAATGAATCCCGCTGATTCTAAACTATTGAATGAAGGAAAAGAAATCAAATTACTATTAGAATTGATACGCAAATATCCATTCTTTAACGCATCAAAAGCACTTATAGATAAAAGGTTTTCATTCTCTTCTATTTCTATGTTACTACTTATTAAAGAACCAAATCCATCTATGCTTGTAATACCATTTCTAGAAATAGTTAGCTTATCTGCATCAATAAGAGAATTAAATCCTTCTAATTTCCCCAAGACTGGATTATCAGATATGGATAAATTGTCCGAGCTGAAAAATGAATTAAGTGAATTGAAATCTTCAAAAATGGGTATGCTTTTAAGAACTTGATTATTAGAGATATTCAATGAACCACTTGAAACTAAATTTCCAAATCCTGTAATAGTTTTGAGGCTATCAAAATTAGATATACTAAATCCTGACTCGATTGAATCAAGTTGCTTGCAACAATCTATAGATTCAACTCTTGAGTTTGATCTGCAATTAAAGCTATATGCGTTGGTAAGTTTTGAAAAGTTAGGAATATTTTCAAGAAGTGGATTTTCATAAATTCCTACTTTACGAATGGATCCTACTAGATCAAAATTGGGAATGGAAGCAAAAACATTGTTTCTCTCAATTATGAGGTTTCGGAGATTCTTCATTTGTAGAAAACCTTCTAGCAATTCTAATTTTGGGTTTAGAGTAAGTTCCAGTAAATCTAAACTTCGCAGCATAGGAAATGATGGTATCTAACACCTTTGAGATTATAAAATCCTGAGATATTTCGAAGTATCTCGTTGTTTTCTATATACAAGCCGCCGCCAATTGAATCTAGTTGTCCAAATTCAGGAACTTTAGTTAATTTCGGATTATACTTAAAAGTAATATTCGGTGCGAACTTAAGATTAGAAAAACCAGCAACCTCCTCCAAAAAGTCGTGATTATCAAACTCTATTGCATTTGAGACTAGAGAGTTAAAGCCATCTAACCTGATTAGTGAAGGAATATTTAGATTTAATTCATCGCCAATGTCCACTAATGAATTAAACCCCTCTACTATTTCTAAAGTATCATTAAAGCTCATCTTAAGATGACCACTTTCAATTACTTTCAATTTATTAAACCCAGCAATGCTATTAAGTTTAGGATTCCCAATTATCTCAAAATCTTCCCCTACAAATTCGAGCGAATCGAAACCACCCAAATCAGACAATATTGCATTTCTAAGTATTACAAAATCACTTGTTACGATTTTAAGGCTTTTTAACTTCGATGTACTTTCTAATAAATTACAATCAGAAATTATTAAACGCCTAACTCGTTGCAGATTCTGAAGCCCATCCAAGTTTGTAAGCCCAGAAAGTTCACTTAGTGTTAAAGTACTTACCAAAGAATCTATGTTTCGAAAACCAGTAAGATCATTCAATGAAATATTGTTCTCTAATTTAAGTTCGCCAGTAATGATGTTAAGTCCTTGTAATGCCCCTGATGTAACTAATTTTCCACAATCTTTGATGATTAGGTCATCAACTCTTCTTAAACTTTGAAGTCCATCTAAATTAGTAAGTTCCGAAAGTCCAACTATCCTCAAGTCACGACTTAGTGAATCTATATTCTGAAAACCAGTAAGATCAGTAATGGGGTCAACATCAGAATAATCTAAGTTAATAGAGCTCAAGTACTTACAATTGGGATAATTTAATTTAAAAGTATCAATATCGTACTGCGTAGTATAAGTTAATGTTATATCATTAGGGCATTGGGCTTGACATTCCACTGTGACTAGTAGTAGAATCATACTGGATATAAGTAAATATTTCATTTGAAATTAGTTTAAGAGGTTTATTAACTCTGTATTTTCACATTGATAAATAACGTTCAAGTGGATGAGGAGGTTCGACATCCTTATACTTTATCGGCTATAGTCGTTGTGCACTTTGTCCAGTGTCGCAATTTATTTTTATTTAACAATCTAAAATATAGATGATTCTGTTTTTGTAGTAAATGATTCTAAAAACTTCATTCCTCTATTTGAATTTCCCTTTTTATTTAATTTGGGACTCCAAACAGCTATAGAATATTTGTTAGGGTGAATAGCTAAGATTCCTCCACCAACACCACTTTTTCCTGGCAAACCAACTTTAAAGGAAAATTCTCCGGATTCATCATAGAAACCACATGTTTGCATAATAGCATTAACCCTTTTTGCTTGACTAATATTCAATACTTTCTTATTATCAGGAGATCTAAAATTATCATTGGCTAAAAACAAAAATGTTCTGGCTAATTCTTGACAAGTCATTTCAATTGAACACATTTGGAAATAGAAATCGAGTACTACAGCAGGATCGTTTTCAATGTTTCCAAAAGACTTTATGAAATTACAAAGTGCAATATTACGATAACCGACTGATTTTTCAGAGTTAGCTATTGATTCAGAGTAATTTATATTATTATTCGAACAAATCTCTCTAATGAATTCTAAAAATTCTACGCTAGCATCTTTTATATGGCTGATTAACAAATCACAAATTACTATAGCTCCTGCGTTGATAAAAGGATTACGTGGAATTCCATTATCTGTTTCCAATTGAGTTAAAGAATTGAATGGATTCCCAGATGGTTCTACACCAACTCTGTCCCATATACTATCACCTACAATTTTATATGCTAAACTTAAAGAGAGAACTTTAGATATACTCTGAATCGAAAACTTAGTTTGCCAATCACCGACTCCAAATTCTTCATTTTCTACAGTTTTAAGACATACACCAAATTTATTTGGATCTATACTCGCTAATTCAGGAATATAACTCGCAATTTGACCAATATTCTCTTCGCCATTTATTCTTTGATAAATTTCTTTGATTACTTCTTGGTAATTTATTTTGCTTTCCATATTTGATTAAATATTTCCAATTTGATTCAATTTGCAATTACGTTTCAGTCCCGTTCTTTAATATCTATTGATCTTCGATTATAAAGTTTGTGACACAGAAGGGTGTTGCAACATGGATCGTGCTGACGAAGGAAGCATGGTCGTCTTCGTCGCTTGCTACAGGTCGTTTTCATTTAATTCATATAAATTAATGGCCTTTAAATAATTTTTCGCTCCCTTCATTGTCATATCATGAATGAATCCATGCAGTTCAGGATGATTATCTTCAATCCAGTCCGCTAAAATATTGACTCTCTTTTGCCAAACTTCCCAATTCGCATCCTTGCAATCTAAAGATTCAATTTTTGAAATTCTTCCAGACTCAAAAGACAATTTAAATTGACATGTCATAAGATCATTTTTCAGAAACTTGTTTCGGATCGAGGATAAAGAAATTGAAACAATAATTTGTTCATCGATTTCTTTCAACTCAACTATTTCATAAGACGTTTGAAATACCGAATCCCATTTAAATACTTCATAGTAGCTATCTTGAGAGTAGAGCATTTTATAATCTCCTTCAATAACAGTTAGACTATCAGAGATAAGATCTTGAATTTCTTTGAATTCAACAGAGTTTCGAGCAGTGAAGTATTTTTCTGCCGTTTCTTTATTTGGCGGTTTCTTTTGAGTGCATCCGAAAACAAATAAGGCGCTCAGAAATATGACGATTATTTTTTTCATTTTATTTTTTAATGACATATAGCTTGTGTTGGCAGTAGTTATTTTTGTTTTTTCTATTATGATATAGTTACTCAAGAATAATCATTCAGAAAGTACAAATTGCCACGAGACACCATATTTGTCTTCACACCATCCGAACTTCTTACCAAACCCGTAATCCCCTTCACCTTTGTAGTTGTCCAGAGGAACCATTATCTGACCACCATTTGAGGAAAGCTTTTCGAAAAGTGTTTGTATCAAGTCATCAGAATCATCACTTATTAAAATTGAAACTGCGGGTGTAAACGACCAAGCATGTTTGTAATTACTTTCAGAAACCAGGTAGTCAGTTCCATTTAATGTAAATTCTCCATATTTAATAAGTTCGGGTGTGCCTCCTGCCTCTCCTTCCGAGTATTTTTTTATGCTTTTAATTACCGAATTAGGGAAGATCGAAGTATAAAAATTTATCGCTTCCTCAGCCTTTCCGCATTGGTCGCCTACGAATGTTAAAAATGTTGTTGTCTTCATATTTTCATTTTTTTTCGATCCTTAATATTTTTTCCATTTTACGCGCCCTTGCCAATTCATCAATCAGCTTTTCCATTTGTCTGCATTGTTTATACAATTCAAATTCATCCTCTATTTCTTCAATTCGATAACCACAAACGACTCCTTTAATCAAGTGTGCGTTAGGATGTATTTTAGCTTTTTGAAAAAATGTTCTAAAAGTTGCTTTTTCAACAATAAGTGTTTGTAAAGCATCTTGATCAAAACCAGTAAACCATTTAATTACTTGATTAAGTTCTTCTTGTGTTCTACCATTTTTCTCCAATCTATTAAGGTATAGTGGATAAATGGATGCAAATATCATATTGGCTACCTTTTCATTTTTTTCTGCCGTAACTTTCATGTCTAATCTTTATTTAGTGTAGTGTTTTTTAATTCTAACTAACGTTCGCTTAGTGGCTGATTAATAAAAGTCGTTATTCCAATTCAAATTTACTTTTTCTATACAGTATTTCAAATTGCAAACGCGATGTTAGCGAGGGAAATTAATTTGCCGAGGAAAAATTGATACTTTTTATCATCAATTTTGGGCGGTCGAATCGGGGGGATTACTGCCAACGGTGCTGCGATAAGTGGAGAACATCTCGCAGGGTGGCTTACGTCTTCATCGCTTGTTACCCACTGTATCAGCTTTTCCTCATTATAAATTTACCAAAATTATTTGTGGCGTACGTGTATTTCCACCAGTTTTCTGATAAGTTCTGAATTATCATTTGTCTTCTTAGTTTGTAGGTTTTGTGATGTTTCATGATACCAAGGTAAGAGTTCATGATGGCTACAAATGCAACTACTTCTGGTTTTGATTGTATTTGGGATTTTATGATTTCGTTTTGTTCTTTTATGGCTTGGTAGAAGTTGCCTTTTATCCTTAAACCAACATAGGTTCT
>CAXBGT010000012.1:0-50636 GCA_963975265.1 uncultured Saprospirales bacterium | reverse complement strand
CTTATGGTGGTATGTACGGCGCATCTCTTCAGTTTTCGATAAGTAGGACTACCATCTTGTTTATAGTCAGAGTATTAGTACCTCATCTTCAAGACAATTTTACCAATGTCTAGAACTTCTTCTTGTTTAGTAAAAAACACTCTACCTTTTTTAGAGAATACTTCCCAGGCTATATTTGATGTGATGTCATCTAGTACATCTGGTTTTGTTTTGTCATTTTCCAACTGAAAAGCTCTATCGCTTGTCATGGATACGGGTTGAGTAAAGTCTTCATCCATCATCAGCAAGTCGCCACGCCCATCAAGAGCAGCTTGATAAATTTCTTGCAAGTCTGTATAAACATTCCCTTGACCTACTGCTTCTTTTATTTCACTTATGGCATCAGTTCTTCGATTATGCTGCAATATTTTTACTTTTTCCCAACCCTGTTTTGCAATGTGATTTGTATCTGTTTTGTTGTAATCAATATTAGCATGTCCATGATAAATTATTGATTTGTCAGTTACCTGTAATAAACGGCTGTAGTTGTCCTCAGAGCATATGACAACGCAATTAAGCTCTGTCTCTTTGCTTATTTTCACTACAGCTTTATCCACTTTATTTAAAAACTCACGAACTAAATCGTCCAAATGTTTTGAATCACTTCCCTTATCAGAATGCGTATTGTAATGTGTATTTTCGGAAAACGGAAAGTCTTCATTTCGGATTTCATTTAATATTTCGTCATTTAAGGCATTGTAGAGTTTTACTCCGCTTTGCGACAATAAAAGAATTAAATATTCTTCACTTCTGCTATAGGACTTTATCAAAGAACGAACATTAAAAGTATTTGATATATACACTCCATTTTCGTTTGTTGACCATGTCGATTTTATTATTTCTTTCGTATTGTTAGAAATATAAATATGTAAACTGTCCAAATTATAATTTACATCTATTTCGTTTTCAATTTCTGAAAGTCGCTCCAATAATGACGATACAGGTTTTTTGCCAAATTCCTTTATAACTCTTTCTTCTGCTTCATTCAAAAGATTTTTTAATTCAATTACATCTTGAGCATTGTCGGGATGTGTTCTGTGTGTGTTTAGCGAAATGGTAACACAGGGTATATTTTTTACTGTCGCTAATTTTTCTAATTGTTGTTTGATTGTCATATTGAGTTTCTTTAAAAATACTTAATTTTCTACTCTATTGAATTTTCGGTCTGCATTCCTTTCTAATGTTTGGTCATTTGACTTTGTTATAGTCCATTACCATTGGCTACATTTCTTGATGTCAGTTAGCTTTAGACCAAATGCTTAATTACATTTTTTAGTTTTTGCTGAATTTGAACTGCAATATCTTCTAATGCTTCATTTTTAACTGACATCATCGATGCTATTGGATCAACTACTGAAACTTCAACTATTCCATCTTCATGCTCCTCGACAATGACATTACAGGGAAGAAATAATCCGATTTTATCTTCATTTTGCAAAGCTTGATAAGCGAAATGTGGATTACAAGCGCCTAATATTCTATACTTTTTAAAGTCAATATCAAGTTTCTTTTTTAATGTTGACTTGATATCTATTTCCGTCAATACTCCAAATCCTTCTTTTTTTAATCCCGCAATTATTTGTTCAACTGCTTCATCGAAATTATTCCCCTTCAGTACCTTGTTAAAGTAATAGCTCATTAGTCATACATTTTTTTAAGAATATCATTCCTATAATTGAAATCCCATGAAATAGAAAGAGAAATATTGCAAATAACTGACTCTGTATTTCATTCACTATTTTTAATATGTCATCACTTATGATTTTGCCAATATATGTGATGAGAAATATCAGCTACATTAAAAATATTCATCCGTTTATTTATATCAATTTCAATGCAAATTAAATGGATTCCAAATAAATTAAAGTGACAAAGATCACCTCTTGAACTGATCTTTATCACTGGATTTTTTTGTAAATACTATAATATTAGCAGGCATCCCTTTGCTCGCAGCTATTCAATTCACCCTATCTGCTGTTTTACGACTTATTGTTGTAATTTCTATATATTGGACAGATAAACTATAGGTAAACACAGACTTAAACCTCCATAAAATATTATAAACATAACTTTTCGCCATGTCCTTTGATGATTTAAATATTACAGGATTAACCCAGCATCAGGTATTATCCGCTAGAGAAAAACATGGGCAAAATCTATTAGAAAGTAAAAAAATAATACTTTATTAGATCTACAAAGGGGTTTGTTCAAAGAACCAATGGTCGTTTTATTATTTGCAGCGTCAATCAATTATTTCATCAGTGGAAATGTGGCGGATGGCTTATTTCTTATTGCCGCTATTGTTTTGATATCCGCCATTTCTCTGTATCAGGATACACGGAGTCGAAATGCCAAAGAAAAATTAAAAACATATAGCCAGCCTAAATGTTAGGTAATGGAATTAGACTATTTGTTCCGTGATTTTATATACAATTGCATTATGCTTCATGAAACTGGAGTATGTAAAAGTTGATGTATCGATAGATGGTCAATCTCTTAATGAACGAGATAATTATGGAATTTGGGATGTATCAAACATTAATATCGAAGCGGATTCAGATGCTAAAGTATTATTGATGGAAGTACCGGTGAATTTATAAGAACCATCAACAAGAGTATAACATTCGACCTTATACCTAGATCGAAATATCATCCAGCAATTTAATCACTAAAAACTATACACTAACCCCAATCATCCTTCAGCACCTACAATATTAACTCCTGAATCACGTGTAATCTTATGAATTTCAGGTATGAAATATCCAACAAGTGCTCCAACTCCATATCCGACAATTGCATCTGTAGGAAAATGCTGACCAGCTTTTACTCTTAGGTAACCTGTGATGGCTGGCGCAATTACAGCTCCTGCTCAAACCGCATATTTATAATCAGAATTGGGATAAAGATCATCAAATACGGTTGCTGTAAAAAAAGATAAACTAGCAACATGACTTGTATGACCTGAAAAGAAAGATCTTCTCGCAGTTGGTCGTAATTTAAATTCTAAATCTACATTAGGGTTATATGCATAAGGTCTATATTTACCAAAAGCACCTTTTGAGAAGCCAGTAAGCCCACCATTTAGTGACATAACTTCAGCATACATTACTAGTATTTCTTTTGAGTTCTCTCGTGCTTGACCTGATAAAAATAGAGTAAGTGGAACAGCTAATATTCCATTCTTTAGATGGTCACTATACAGCCCAGCTTTTGTAGAAAAATTTCGACTGTTCCGTGATCTCCTTCATTGATTTCATCTCTTTTAAGTACCGTAATATCTTGAGCTGTAAAAACCCCTTTCCTATTTTCGCTCAAAATACCGCCGCCTAATAAGGTCGCAGAACCTCCGACAATAAAAGTTGATTGCTTCCATGTCGTTTTATATAGCTTTTGGCAAGACACCTCTGAAATATTACACATAAATACAAATATGATCAATACTAATATTTCTATTCTGCTCTTCCCTATCGTCTGAATTTTATTTATGATAAATATTCTTTGTTTCCTCTTACACTTCCTTTATATTTATGATTACAACCTAAAATTCATACCAATCGATGCCCCATAACCAGTAAGACCTGTGTCTCTAGTATATCTTGAAACTCTCAGTGATATACTATTAAACATAAATACTTTTTTGGTGAATGGTACTTTAGCTCTTGCTAATCCATAGAGCGGTGTATACGCTATTCCTAATCCATATTTTGTACTGTTCAATTCCGATAAATCATAATCGCTAGTATAGAATTCTTCAGAAGAAGTATGTACTGCATATGGTAAAAAATACTTAGATCCAGTCTGTGTATGAAATCTGTAGAAAGGCGCTACGGTCCAATTGTCATTTATATGATAAGGTAGTTCTAGATTAAACGTGTGCGCATCAATACCAAAATCATCCGTATAGAAACGATAATATGACCTTACTACTAACTTATCTGTAGGTTTATAATTTAACCTAACTGCCAATGGAATTTTCAGCCTATTAGATGGAAGACGTTCAATATCTGGTGTTGCCTGATCAATAAAATACACTCTATGAAAAGGAGTAGAAAGTAATCCATCCATAAATATTGCTTCTACTGAGAGAGACATTTGAAGTCTTTTACTCAGTACTTGCGAGTATGTCAATTGAGCATTGTATGAATTTCTGCTGGTAGTTGGTACAGATACTTCCCCCCGTAGTTCTGAAGGGTAATATGGCTTCCAACTATCTATAAAAGCTTGGGCTGAAAATGCAAATTCAGTATTCCCATTATTCAGTTCTTTGGCTAGATTAATTCCTCCATTTATAGATGTATAATCGTATTCTCCAGAGAAGCCTACCCTAGCGCCATAGGTAAATCCTTTGCTAAGAAGTTTTTTAGTATATCCTATGTTTCCATATTTACGAGCATCCATCACTGAAGCAGATGATCGATTGTTATCAATATTATCTGTCGAAGCTGAACTGTATATGTCCAAACCGAAAGTAGCATTGATTGATTGAGTGCTATCCAATGGTACTGAAACAACAAGGATATTGGCAAAGTCGGTCAACTCTTCTGTACCTACTCCTCCAGTTACAGCTGCATTATTTCCATCTTGAGCATAATAACTACTCAAGAAGTCTATATCGCTGTAATTTCCATTCGGCTTCATTTGATATCCATCTTGCGCCTGGGTACAGAATGTAATAGCGATGAAAGATATGATGAAGTATATTTTTTTTATGATCATTATGAATATCTTTTATGTTTAATAGTTGATTAGTTACAACCGCATCCTCCGCCTACTTTCCCACCATTTGCTCCAGCAGCACCTTCTCGATAAGCTTGAAAATTGATTTCGAATGATTCTAATTTCTTGTCACCCAATGCCATATCTTTGTCATTCAAATGCATCTTTTGGTAGGCAGCTACTGAGACGCAACTCGTCATAGTGTAACTGAGTAAAAAAAGACAGAGCAAATTTCTGATTATTTTTTTCATCTATTTAGTGTTTAGTAAAAAATATCCTAAATTTTAACTACCCCACCGCAAGTGCAGGAGCATTAGCCAAAATTTTCCCAACCTTAAGGTCGGAAATCAGATCTTTTTTGTGATAAGGCGTTTTTATGCAAAAACACCTTTTTTATGACCCCGACGCAAGCATCGGAGAAATTAAGGATTAAATTCTAAATTATTGGAAGTCAAGATTATATCTTCGTCAGTTATAATCAGTGCTTCTGTATTCTTTAACCTATTAATCAAAGCAATTCCTTCTGTAGGTCCAAGAACAAATATCGAAGTAGCTAATGCATCGCCTAGTTCTGCATCAGGACAAACAACAGTAGCACTTTTGACTCCTGATGTTGGGATTCCTGTACTAGGATCTATAATGTGAGCATATCTTTTGTCATGATGAGTAAAGTACTTTTCGTAATCTCCAGAAGTAACCACTGAAGCATTCTTTATTCCTATAGTCCCTAAACTCTTGTTAATATCTTTGGGGTCAGAGATTTGAATTTTCCATGACTCAGCTGAGCCATTATCCCCCCACACAACAAGATCACCTGAGGCATTGACTACGCCTCCTTTTACTCCATCCATAGCCATCATAACTTGCTTGGCTCTATTTGCTGCATAACCTTTCCCAATACCCCCAAAGCCGATTCTCATTCCTTTCTCTTTTAGAAATACAGATCCATCTTCCTTATTAAGAATGATATTTTGATAATCGATCTTAGCTATAGACTCCAAAAGCGTTTTTGCATCTGGCAATTCATGTTCTCCTTTATCAAACTCATATATACGTTCCATGCCAGCAAAACTTATATCAAAAGCTCCTTGCGTAAGCCCAGAAACTTTGATCGATCGGTCTATTAAGTCGTAAAGTTCTTTTTCAACAATTATAGCTTTGACACCCGCATTTCTGTTTATCTCACTAGTCTGAGAAGTTGATTGCCAAGACGATATCAGACTTTCAATTCTTTGAATCTCAGCAATTCCATTATGGACACCTTGTTGAGCTATTTCCTTACTATCAGCTGTAGCAGTCAACTCAAATCGTGTTCCCATCAGTTTGAGAACTTCCTTGTGACTCTCTAGCTTCGGCTGAGCATTGCAACTATACAATGCAAGGATAGCAAATAAGTATATAACTGTTCTTTTCAAGATTGATCTTTAAAATTGTGTCATAAAATCAGTTGGAGATTGTCCTTCATATGATATCTCTTTGATTTTTTTCATTGCCTTATCCATTAATATTATTTTTGGAAAAGATCCAGAAGTATTGTATTTCGCTGCCAAAGCCTCATTTTGTTGTGTTGCTTCTTTCGACAATCTATTCTTTCTCTTTGATGGAAAATCTAGATACAATACAGCTACTGTACCTTTTGTATTTTGTTTAAAATCAGAAGCATCAAGAATTTCTTTTTTAAATTGGATACATGGTCTGCACCAATCGCTACCTCCGAATACCATCAATATCTCGGCATTATTTGCTTCAGCGTATGTTATAGCATTTTCTGTCTCAGTAAAGTAATTAGCTACTGTTTCTTGTGCTATCATTGTCATTGACAAAAACGTACATATTAGTATGCTCATTAATATTTTCATAAACTATTTTTTACTTTTAGATATTAGATTTCTCTTTAGCATTCTCCTAAAAAGGCACCTGCTACATCAAAACACAATTCTATACCGTTATTTAGTTTCACCTCATACTCACCATCTTCGAATTCCGCCTTTTGTATTTCAATACCTGAATAATTTGCTTCTATATAATCAAGTATAATTTGTGGTAAATTCTTTGGATCAATTTCATCATCATCTTTTCCACTATCCATCTGAAATGTAATATCACCGCAGATAAAATTAAAACCTTCATCAAATAATAATTGACCACCGTTAGTTGCTTCCAGTAAGTAGTATTTTGAATTATCAACATCTTTATATGAAATAATAGTAGAAATACTAAATCCAGTAAACTCAGAAGAAAAGTAGGACCTTATCTCAGTTGGCCAATTTGCTACATCGAGATTTTCTTGGGAAATCCTGCTGCTTTCTTGAACGATATCATTTGTGCAGATATTATAATCTAACTGTTGTCCTTTATCATCGTCATACTCACATGATATAAATGTGAATAGAATCAATGTGCTCAGAGCGGTTAGAATTTGTATAGTTCTCATTGGATGTAAGTATTTATTAAAAGTGAAAGTATGCTCCTGCTTTGAGGAGGAATGATGAATTATATGCATCTTGAAGTGCATACGTATAATTAAGGTCTAGCCTCATATCTAATCTATTGTACAGATTAATGTCAGTTCCAATTGAGAGCATCAATTGATTGTAGTTTCCCAACAAAAAGTTTTCTTCAGGAGCTATATAGTATTCATTACCTGTGGCAGTTTCTATCTCAAAGCTATACTTCGCAGAATTTCTGACTACTCTACCATAGCCAAGTCCTGCAAAAGGTCTCCATCTACCATTTGGATTTAAAAGGTATTCCAGTCCTACATTTATAGATAGCTCTGATAATTTTTCATCAGAATGTTCAATATTGTCTCCCTCTGGTATCATTGGGAATGGTACATTAGGATTAGAAATGTGATCGTCACTTAACCTTGCTTGACTACTTAAAATTGTAAACCCAGCAAATCCTCTGAGGCTATTTGAAAATAGTGTTGTAGCTCTGATATCCCATGCAAGACCATCATAACTATCAATCGAAGGATTAAATGCATAAGCCACATTTGCATTAATACTGAATGATTTGGGTGTCATCGCATCTAATAGATTAAACGGTCGTTCATTCTTAATGACAATAATACTAGAAGGATGAAGGATTGCTTTAGAATGATAATCTATATTTCGATGCTTTAGCGTTGGCAGCTGACCAATTATATTAAGCAAAATTCGTTCTTCAAGCTCATTTCCCAAGACTGAAGAGTTTTTAGTTCCATTGCTTTTACCTAGATCTTCTAACCCACTTGAAGTAGTTTTATTATTATTTAATCGATTTTGAAGAATCGTATATTTGCTCTCCAATCCATTATTATAAGATTGCAATTGAATGAGCTTCACTGATTGATTGTTAAGTCTACTTCTTAGGTTTTGATACTGATATGTAATCGATGCTATATTATTTGTAAGATTTTCTAACTGAGCGTCTTGATCAATCGTAGAAGTAGAGTTTGAGTTTTCAACATACTTGGTAATATATATTGTATCTACTGATTCGATATTGGTAGCCATAATACTATTTGTATTACTATCTTTTGTCATCCAATAAATATTGCTTACTCCGAGTAACAAAAGAAGAGAAGCCACTGCAGCCCAAAAGGGCCAGATTACTTTATTTGAGCTGCCGCCATCTTTAGATTGCCTATGCTTCAGAAAGTTTCCCCAGTCCTGATCAGTAGTTTTTACCTCTGATGGATCATTCATCTTATCCCTTATTTTACCGTATATATCATCCATTAGCTATATCTCTTTTTTGATGGATTAAGATTCGATTTGGCTATGATCTCTTCAAGTTTCATTTTTGCTCTGCTAAGATTACTTTTTGAAGTACCTACACTTATTCCAAGTATCTCGGCTATTTCGTGATGTTTATATTCCTCAATCACATACAAATTGAATACTATTCTATATGCTCTTGGCAGCTGATTGATCCATTTATAAATATGATCAGAATCGATGTCATCCGCCAGATTTACATTTTTACTTTCAACCCATTGAGTCAGTTCCTCTGTTTCAAATTCAATTCGATACTTCTTCAAATATTTCAGGCAAGAATTGATGCATACTTTTCGCAGCCACGGTTTAAAACCATATTGCTCGTCATATCTATCCAAATATCTGAATACAGTATAAAATGCATCATTAAGCATTTCTTCTACCTCTTGTTTTGACTTTCCATACTGCTTACAAACGGACAATACATACCCATAATAGAGCTCAAAAAGCTTACGTTCAGCTGCCAAGTTTCCAACTCGACTCTCTCTAATGATGATATGTATATTAGATTCTCTTATCATTTTTGGATTCTACTGTCCTATATATCGGTTTGGATTAAAATGGTTGCGTATCCAGTTAATATTTTAAATATTCTTATTTTTAATTAAATATTCTAGTTCACTTTTGGTCGGATCTACTATTGCTATAAATTTTCCATTTATCCTACTTCATACTTTTCAGGTATTTGAAAAGCTCGCTGTCAGTAGATAAAATAACAGATGTACTTGTATCAAATGTTGTTTCGAAGGTTTCCATTGATTTCAAAAAACCGTATAATTCACGTGAGGCAGCTGTCTGGTTATATGCTGAAGCATATATTCCTGCGGCTTTGGCATCGGCCTTTCCTTTTATTTCTTCAGCTTTTCTAAAAGCCTCCGATTGGATTGTTTTTAGTTCCCTTTCTTTCTCGCCATTAATACGTGAAGCTTCACCCTGACCTTCAGACCGGAATTTATCAGCTATCCGAAACCTTTCACTTTTCATACGTTCGTAAACCTGCTCACTTACTTCCTGTACGTAATTAATCCGTTTAAACCGAAAGTCGAGAATGACAATACCTAGATCCGCTGCTTTTTTGTTGGCAGATATAAGAATCATACGCTGTAATTCCTGACGTCCAACAGATATGGTGGCAAGTGAATCTGAAATCATTTCACCGGTTGCGCCGGAGGATGCCGGAACCCTGTTATGAGAACGTACAGCTTCTTCCAGATTATGGGCTGCGATGTAATCCCTGGTTTCACCATCAAGGATATCATCCAGACGGGATTGCGCACCTCTTTCATTGGTCATTCTTATAAAGAACTGCAATGGGTCGGTAATTTGCCATCGAGCATAAGTATCAACAAATATGAATTTTTTATCTTTTGTCGGCACTTGGTTTGGATTCCCATCCCACTCCATGTAGCGTTTTTCAAAATAATTGGTTTTTTGCAAAAAAGGTGTTTTAAACTTTAGACCAGGTTCTGTTTTAGCTTCGCCCACAGGTTTTCCAAATTGAGTAATTACTACCTGTTCGGTTTCCTTTACAATATATACACTTTGATATACCAGTATCAGCAATATTATCAAGGTGATGATTGAATATATAATTTTATTTTTTTTCATTATTTCAACGTGTTATTTGTTTAATTGCATTTGTAATAAGGGAAACACATTGTTTCCTTGTTCATCGATAATAATTTTGCTGCCCAGCTTTGGTAAAACGGATGACATTGTTTCGAGATAAATCCTCCTTTTAGTAACCTCGGGAGCTTTAACATATTCTTTATAAATAGCATTAAAACGAGCAACTTCTCCAAGTGCATTATTTACCCGCTCGGTAGCAAATCCTTCTGCTTTTTGTATTGTTTCTTCTGCTTGTCCGCTTGCCTTGGGTATAACTTTATTGTACTCAGATTTTGCCTGGTTAATCAAAGTCTCCCTTTCCTGTTGTGCTTGGTTTACTGCATTAAAAGCAGCCTTTACAAGTTCGGGTGGATTAACATCTTGCAGTACTATCTGGTCGATTTTAATTCCAAGTGAATATTCCTTGCATATTTGGTTCGCGAGTAAAACCATCTTAGTGGCTATTTCTGTACGACCTACAGTAAGCACTTCATTCACGGTGCGATCCCCAACAATTTGTCGGAGTACAGCTTCCGAAACATCACGCAAAGTATTTTGAGGATTTCTAACTTTAAATAAATAATTGTAGGGGTCATTGATACGGTATTGTACCACCCATTCTACATCAGCAAGGTTCAGATCGCCAGTGAGCATCAAAGACTCGTCTTTGGCACCGGATCGGCTATATTGCGTATTAACACCAGCCTTTACTGTTCTGAAACCAAACTCTAGTTTTTGCTGTCTTTCAATTGGGACTTTATACACCTGTTCAATAAAAGGCATTTTCATGTTAAGCCCTGGTTCAACTTTTCTCACATATTCACCAAAGCGGGTTATAACACCTACTTCTTCGGGTTCAATCTGAATAAATGTACTAAAGAAAATAAACAATGAAAAAAACACAATGATGATAATCATTCTATACTTTAATATTTTTTTCAAAATAGGTGATCCAATTTTTTTTATGTCAAACGTGTTCTCCATTTGTTGAAAGTTTTTAAAAATATTTTTTTGTTCAAAAAATATTGCAAGGACGGGTAGCACAACTGATCCATCATTGCTATTTTAAATTAAAAATTACTTATGATTGGCTTCTAGAATGACCTGGATACTAAGCTCATTGCCAACGACCATTGAAACAGTCCAACTTCCAGTTCCTACATCGTAGTCATTACGGTTACGGTTAAGTTTTAATTCTGACTTCCTACTAAGGCTGCCAGTTCGAAGCCTTCCATGGGTGCGCTGTCAACACTTGGAAAACTGCATAAGTTAATCATCTTAGACTTTGGATATGTGATTCTAATCATCCTCCACAAAGGTGAATTATTTGCTTACCTGATATGTTATACAATTAGATGATAGAATTACATAATTAGGTGGAGAAGAGTGATTATTGGTTTTAATAATGACTTCTCACAAAAGCGGTTTTTTTATTTTTCGTCATCTTATCTGCTGGTTCAATATCAATTTTAACATCCTTAAAGTGCAGACCCTTCTTCAGATAACTCTGTAGTTCTGATTTGGCATTTGCTGTATTGAATAAAGTAGATGATCAAAGTTGACAACTCACCTACTATTTCTTTATAAAAGGCTTCAGGCAAGTGCTGTTGTTTAAACTTATCAATGAGATTTGTCAAAATGGAAAAATTAAAAACTATAAGCAGGACGAGGTTTTAGTAGATATTGGAATGCTAATAACTCATATGTCATTGGTCGTATCAGGCTCCCTCAAAGTGCTACTGAAGATATGCAAGGAGACGAATTGTTACTCTATAATCTAGAATTAGGGGAAGCATATGCAGTGACACTCAATTGTTGCACTCGAAAAACAAAATCTACTATCAGAGCAATTGCAGGAACGGATGCAGAACTTCTATTTATACCTATGGAGAGAAGGGAAGACTAGATGGTAAAGCAGAAGTCATGGTGAACTTATGTGTTAGATAGCTTCAATGACCGGCTTTGCCAACGACTTACTTGCCTCCAGAGCTGCCATATCACTATTGAAGAAAAGGCTATAAACCACAACAATTATTGAATAAAAAAAAATAAAATTACACTCGTCGAATTTAAAAGTCAGTAATTGAGATCCACACCCTACTTTATCGGCCTAATCTTCTGCTGTCTTGCCTCCCTAATATTAATTTCCATATACTGTGGATCACCTTGTTTTATACCAGGTTCTGCTTTTTCGTAATATGCTTTTGTTGCGTAATCGACAGCACTTATGAAGGAATCATAGGATAATTTGACATCTGTCCTTTGTGCATCCGTTGATGACACATTTTCGATATCTAATCCGCCCATACTTGTTGTTTCTAAAGCTAGTTTTTTAGTCCCATCATTGGTCCTACCAAACGCTAAATAAGCATGTCCCGGCACAATGACAATAGATACATCAATGCCAATTTTATACAAAAATGATGCAAACAATACTGTGCCATCGATACAATTGGCCTGAGAGGATTTCAAGGCATCTTTGACAAAACGTATTACCTGACCACTGGATCTCTCGTCACTTCCACTTTGGGTAGTAATGCTGCTGTATTTGAATCCTTTTTTTTGAAAATGATACCACATCGTAAAAACCTGATTCATGACATCTTGTTCAGTACCTTGATATCCAATCCAGCTATTTATAATTTTGTGGTCCAGCATTTTTCCCAATTCCATATCCAGGTCGGGCTCATTCTCATTGACATAAGCTGCAAAAATGAAATTTAACGAATGTGTATTTCCGTGATGATCCTGACCAATAAAAACGGCATCATTGATACTTCTGGTCCAAATGACCTCAAGCGTCTCACCCAGTAATTGATTATTCAGGTAAACGGCATATTTGAAGTTTACAGCTTTGGCCTGATTTAATTCTCTTAATGCATCATAGTCATATTCCATGATTGGAAAAATTTCTGTCAATCCATCTTTTGATACCGTAATAGTATAGCTGCTCTTTTTCACCAATGGTTCTCCCTCAATCTCTATTCGAACAATCGAGCCTATCGGAAATTTATCGATCTGTATACCAAAATATCCATTTCTGTCGCCATAATAATTGTAGTTATACTCTTCTGATTCGCTTGCAGTGTTTTGCGCCCAAGTAGATGTCGCCAATACATAGGAAGGGTAAAAGTCCGTTCCAAACCGCATTATAGGCGCCCAGTTTATCTGAGAATAATCCGCTTGCTGGACCTCTTTTTGCAATTCAGATATATAGGGCAATACAAACTCTACAGCCTCTTCTAAAATCGCTTCTCCATTCCCATCCATAGGCATGATAATTAAGTTTAACTCTTCAGTTTGATACGGGATGTACGCATAATATTCCCCAAGCATTCCAATCAATCCATCTTTATCTGATAAAAAACTCGCTTCATAATAACTGCCATCTGAATCCGCAAATAATCCCAGGATACCTTCTTCTGTTTCTTCAAGATGTAGACTTACTTCCCCATCACTGTATATACCATTGAGAGACTGAGCATTCGCAGCAGAAATGGTAGTCATCAATAGGATGAATATAAAATAAAACAGCGTTTTCTTAAAGTTCATGTTGCTTAGTGTCATGTCATTAGGGTTGGATATTTTTGAAATTCAGATGCTCTTAAATAAATTTATCAACAGTAAATGGATTAATATTCATTCTGTCATACTTATTGTATTACAATATATAACATTAATTGCTGAGTGCGATATTCCTTACTATTAATTATTTAAGGCTCTTTTCTTCAAGCTTAGGGAATTCGCAATTTCATGAACGCCCCAAATAGAAAGTGTAATTCTGCTAATACTTTTTTAGTCTTCAAAATTAAAACATCTATGCCCTCCAACTAATAAATCACTAGCACTTCTTGGCCTTAAAATAATGCATCAATCAAAAAACTTATTACTGAAAATAGTTAGTATTATTTCACCTTTAATGTTAAATTTGAAGTAGCAATCTTGAACCCACAATTCGAATTCTTATGAAACTAATATTTTCCATCCTTTTATCACTCGTTATTGTATTTTCGGCAAAGGCACAATATTCGGTGAGCACCAATGCTTCTATTGATGTGGCACATCTAGCAGTGTCAATCAACACTTCAACTGCTAATGCCACTATTTCCGTAATGATTGGGGAAAACCTCAATAACAGAGACTTTTCTATAGGTTTTACAGAGGTAAAATCTGATGCAGACATTATCATTACTGACAATAGCCGAGAAAGTGATTTCATAATTGTAAAATCAAGACTTAGTGAGGCTGATTTGTCTGTCAGCTATGGTGAAAAACTTATCAACCCTAGTGTTACAATTGAAATAATAGAGAACGGAACCGTAAATTTTTTGGTGTTCAATGAAAGTGAATCATTTGATGCAGAAACTCTTGTCCTTTCTTTATTACCCATCATCAATGCACAACTGAATTATGTCTATGATGTCATTCCTTATTGGGGACTAGAGGAAGTGCCCGTTGTCGAAGAAGAACAGGAAGTTCAAGTATTAGAACCTACCTATTATTCAGGCATCAACCTTACCCACTGGATAGCAGATTTACAAGAAGACAAAATTCAATTGGATGATAATTCTATATTTTATATCTATGATGAAGACAGATATATATCCAAATTATGGCTAAAAAACAACGATGTCGTCGTCACACCTACAGAAGTAGCTGGCCATTACTATATCACGAAAGATGGAGGCATTTATAAAGAAGCAGAAACATTGAGGGCTATTTGTGTTAAAGGATTGTAAAAAAATTACTTTTCTTTATAAGTCATTCTTTTTAAACAAAGTTAGAGCAGACAATATCTAAAATGTACCCTACTTGGTATACTACACGAGACTGCCGTCATCCTAGGTGCCCGTGGAGTATGATAGGATGAAAGTTACTAAGCAACATCACTACAAGGTAATGTTATCAAAATCAATCCCCAAAACAGTAAAATACCTAAATACCTATTTGGAGGCTTTTTGTTTGGTTTAGACTGGGTACTTATCGGAGCATGACCTAGACCTATGCTTGTTTTATTACGAGCAGGCTATCTTCTTAATTGAGTTCTTTTCTTCGGAGAATTAATGGGTGCCTTTCTATATGGAATACTCAAAGATAATAGTTACCTCATCTATTTCACAGATAAAAATTATGTTACTTGGTTATTTATGAGCATCTTTATTACGAGTCACATTATGGTTATTATAAGGAGAAGGTGGAAGTGGCTTTCACTTGAACATTTCCAATGACACCTCCACTAAAAAATCCTTCATAAATACATCGTGCGTCTGAATTTGATTTTGTAATTTTGTAGTGAGGAACATATGAAAAAAATTGCAGGAAATTTCTTAATCAAAGGTTCTGCCAAAAATAATAAATTGCAAATAAATTGCTCTTTTTCTAAAAAACAAAATACTCAAAATGGATGCATTAGAACCAGTTGACTATATCAGTATCATATTAAAAATTATTGTTGGTCTGAGCATTTTGAATGTTTGGTTAATCCAACCTAATAAAGCTACAAAATGGAGAGGTGGAGATGCTGAAAACATTGTAGAGGAATTTAAAGTATATGGTTTATCGAAACAGTTTTGTTACTTCATCGGTTTTTTGAAAGTGAGTTTAGCTTTAACATTATTAGCTTCAATTCAATTTGAAACGGTAACTCTGATTGGAAGTTTGGGACTTGCTGTACTATTACTTGGATCAATCATTATGCACATTAAAGTAAAGGATAAAATAATCAAATCGTTTCCTGCTTTTCTGTTTTTGATTTTGAATCTGGCAATTGCATTGATTAGCATTTCTTAATGCTTAAAATAAATTAGATAAGTCTTCACCGCTATAAATAGATTAAGGACTGCGAACGTAAACGAAGGGAGACTGTTAAAAAAACTATCGCTGATCCTAATCCTAACAATAAACCCACAGATCATTAATACGGTTAAACCAATAGAAGCTACTAGCAATATTTTGGGATTATAATAAAGGCCGATTAGTAAACCTGCCGCTCCCAGCAGTTGTAGCAAGCCAGTTAAGATTCTGAACTTCGCCAACCCGTAACGAATGAATTCTGAAATAATAAATTCCGAAATAAGACAACCTATTCCAAAATAAATGAAAGATAAGCTAGATAACCAAGTTACAAATGTGAATAATTTCATAGCTAAAAAAGGGATTGAAGATAAATTGCTTGTTTTGTTTAATGGTATTTCAAACACATAAAATCAACAAAGAAATTCGAAATATGTTGAGCTATTAATTCTTTGGAGTCGCACCTGGCTATGACCCCATACCGACCTAGGATCCCGACTTATTGCACCTAATTCGCTAAATGAACTGCATTTCAATCAGATGAGCTAAAATAGGTGAAAAATACATTTCTATCAAAATATTTTTTTGAAGTAAGCCTGATATATTTTTTTTCGAGGATAAAAACCCATAAATATTGCAGGAAACAAAATCAAGGAAAATACCAAATTGGTTCCGGTGAATGAGATATCATCAATTATCATCGAATTGTCTTCATCAACTCTCTCTACAATGTGTCGATGAGTCCAAGTGGCTATGGGCCATGGGAGCTTGGTACCCACGTCTACAAAAGAGGCCATATCCTCTGTCATTTCATCCTCAACAATATCGCTGACCCACTCCGCCTTAATAGGACTATGGAATTTAATATGAACTCTATCTCCCTTTTTAGACCCAGTGAACTCTACGATTTCCATTTTGCCAAAGGGGGGCTTCAAGGCTTCAAAAAGACTACGATCAAAGGCAGCCATGATTTTTTGGTAGTTTCCTTTGACTTGAGTATTAAGTTTTAATTTCATTTTTGTATTCATTGGATTTGTAAAGAAACAATAGAGGTTTGGAATAGTTGAAGTCAGGATTCATTTATCACTTTTTCCTGATTGAAATTGGATAATGGTCAAAAAATGCTCTTTAATCAAGATAGTAATAATGTATACTTTTAGATCACTTCGGAATAATAATATTCTCAAATGAAGATATTACCTTTAAAATACTTCGTTTTTTTACCTTTATATAATTTATGCAATATCCGAAAGGTATGAATAAAGCTTTAAGCACATTAGCAAAGAATGATCTGTTACAGAAAGCAGCAAATGAATCTTCTGAAGGCATAACAATTAGTAGTATGTCAGAAAAAAATAGACCTCTGATATATGTCAACGATGGATTTCAAAGGATGACAGGTTATAGCGAAAACGAAGTGATTGGCAGAAACTGTAGATTTTTACAAGGTGAAGGTACTGATCAAGAAGCTGTTCAGAAGATCAGAGATGCGATCAAAAAAGAGGAATCTTGTATTGTTGAGCTCTTAAATTATAAAAAAAATGGTACCCAATTTTGGAATAGATTATCCATCACTCCCATCAGAGATAATGATCAAAAAGTTTCACACTATGTTGGTGTACAGTCTGACATTACACATTTAAATGAAACCAAGAATAGATTGGTAGAAGCGAATAACATTTTACAAAAATTTCGTAAACGAATTCTTGACGAACTAGAACAAGCCAAATTAGCTCAACAGTTTTTATTGCCAGCTCAGCTACCCATTTCACCTAAAGTTCGTTTTGCTTCATTGTTTAAGCCCATGGATGAAGTAGGGGGAGACTTATATGATGTGATTAGATTACCCAATGATAGTTATGGTCTTTTAATAGCAGATGTTACTGGACATGGTATTCCAGCAGCTCTGTTGACATTTATGACATCCACCACTTTTAGGAATGCCGCAGATAAACTTACCTCCCCATCTGACATAATTACATTAACCAACGAGCGATTATTTCAGAAAATGCCTGAAGATGCCTTTGTTACCATGTTTTATGCTCAATATGATCCAAAAAATGGACTATTAACGTACGTTTCAGCAGGTCATCCTGATGCCTATATTTTACGAAAAAGAAAAAATGAGGTTATTCCACTATCCACAAAAGGCACTATTGTAGGTGCTTTTTCTAGAAATGAAATTTCGTTTGATAAAAAAGAAATTCAACTCGAGCTCGGAGATAAATTAATATTATATACTGATGCGATAACAGATATTTTAGATATCTATGGTTTATCAAATAAAGATGAGCTCTCTTCCTTTTTACGAAGTAATTCAGAACTTGATATCGATGATCTTTTTAAAGCTGTTTATCAATATGGATTAACATGCTCTGGATTAGTATCCTATCCTGATGATTTCACTTTGTTAGGAATGGAGGTGATAGATGCTGTTTGATTAATGGCATAATGTCAGTTGAAATGGTATTACCGTACAAGTGTCAGATTTTGGTCTAATAAGTAAACTTACATACAAGTGTACTACAAGATGTGAGGTGATAGAACCAATTACCTACGACTACCTACTCCCCCACCAACTTATCTATCATACCAGAAAAAATAAATCCATGAAAAGGGAAAACAGAATACCAGTAAAGTCTTCCCATTAGCCCTCTTGGTCTGAATGTCGCAGTCTGAATTAGCTGATTATCTTTTATTTGAAAGTCTAACCATGCTTCGCCAGGGAGCTTCATCTCTGCAAACAATAGTAAGCGACATTCATAATGATTAGAATATAGTACACGCCAAAAATCAAGAGCATCCCCAGTTTCAATCCTATTTTGATTCGTTCTTCCTCTTCTCAATCCAACCCCACCAAATAACTTATCTATATAGCCTCTTAGGCGCCATAACCAATTGTAAGCATACCATCCATTCTTGCCACCAATACTCCAGATTTTGTTTCTTGTTTTCTGAAAATTACTGACGGAGCGTGAACGCCTGTCAATAAAACAACCATGTTTGGGAACTTTGACAAACTCTGATAAATTGAGATCGTTCCTACCACTTACAGCAGAATCCTTCCAACTAGATGCTATCGAATCATTCTCGATTCGTGCAAAAGCAAATTGAAGCGATTTTGCATAAGTAGCAGGCTGAATATTTAGAATATCGAATATTTTGCTATCTCGGCAAACCACTTCTACTTTCATGCTTTCTACCAATGCACTAGCGAGCATATAGGAAGTTGAAGTAACAAAGTACAGCCAATATGAACTTAACTTGGGCGTCATAATTGGCACTGTATATATGTATCTCTTTAATCCTCTTTCCTTTGCAAAACCTAGAAGCATCTCTTTATAAGTCAAAATTTGTGGTCCTCCAATATCGAAATTAGCATCGTAAGTTTCCTCATTTCCAAGACATCCCGTGAGCAGATTTATTACATCTCTGATGCCTATTGGTTGGCAACGCGTATTGAGCCACCGCGGAGCTATCATAATAGGCAACTTTTCAACCAAATCTCTGATAATTTCAAATGATGCACTGCCAGAACCGATTATTATACCAGAGCGTAAGGTTGTAAGGTGATAATTTCCTTTTGATAACTCTTGTTCAACAATTAATCGAGAGGTTAGGTGCTCTGATAACTCATCACTGTTGACAATGCCGCTTAAGTAAATAACCTGCTTTACTCGAGTTTTAGAAATAGCTTCTTTGAAGTTAATAGCGCATTTTTCTTCTGCCGATTGATAGCCCTCATGGGACGACATAGAGTGTACTAGGTAGTATGCAACATCAATTTCAATAGGAATGCTTAATAACGAACTTGGGTCCAATAAGTCCATTTTTAATAGACTCACATTCCGTTTTATTGCATTTGGTATAGCCATCCTCTGAGGATCTCTCACTCCACAGACTACTTCATGGCCAGATTGCACCAGTGATGTTAATAATCTCTTTCCTATATATCCTGTCGCACCTGTTAGTAATATTTTCATATTTCCCAATATCGCTTAAATTGTAAAGACTGTTAGCAAACAAATCCTATTTCCGTCATAGATAAAATAAAAAAAAACCAGCACCCAATGAATGGCACTGGCTTTTTTCAACTATGTTTTATCTATTTTAACAGATGGCCTAGTTATTAATCCCAATATTACCTTGAGATACTATTGTCATTAAATCATCGGCGCTAAAATGTACATTAACGTATCCGTCATATGATTTCACTAACTGATATGTGAATGCAGTTCCATCATCTAAAGTTCGGATACTTGTTCTACTAATTCCAGTATTTCCATTAACAGGGTTGAATGTTACTGCGATAGGTCCTCCTTCTATTGCACTATTCTTGTGAATATGTGCTGGATGCATGCCATCTACAGGTGTACCACTTATGTCAATAGTTGCTAAGAAAGTACCATCTTTTCTTTCGTCGAACGTAATTTCGCCACTAATTCCTGGCACATCCTTCTCATCAAGATCATATGACTCTGAAGCACCTGTTAACTCATTAGTTCCAATGTCTCCTTGAGCTACAACTGTTCCCAATTGCGTAGCACTCAAATGTACATTTACATACCCATTAAGAGTTAAAATGTTTTCATAGTCTAGTACCTCACCAGCATCGTTGGCTCTAATGTCTGTGAAACTTTCACCAGACTTACCATCTACTATGTTTAAGCTTACTAAGATATCACCACCTTCAGCAAAACTATTCATGTGAATGTGTGCTGGGTGCATCCCTCCATCAGGAGTTCCTGAAAGATCAATCTCAGCCAAAGTGAAACCATTCTTTTTCTTCTTAAAAGTAACTGTACCGCTTATTCCCTCAACTGCTCTTTCATCCAAGTCATATGATTTCTCATCACCAGTGAAAGCATTACTTCCCATATCTCCCTGAGCTACAACTGAACCCAGCTCTGAAGATGAAAGGTGCACGTTTACATATGCGTCTAGGTTATCTACCATGCTGTATGTAAAAGCATCACCATTATCAAGCTTATCTACTATAGTAACACTGCTACCTGTAGAACCATCAACAGGATCTAAAGATACAATAATGTCACCACCTAATGCAGCACTATTCATGTGGATGTGAGCAGGGTGCGTATTACCTGATTCAGTACCAGAAAGTTCAATTTGTAATCTTCCATCTTCAAGTTCAACAAACTCTATATCACCACTGACTCCAGAATCACCTCTTTCTTCTAAATCGTAGTCAACTTTATTACCAGTCGTATTTACATCATCATCACCACAACTTGTTAAAGTAAAAACCATAACAGCCATAAATCCGAACAAAAACTTTAATAAATTACTATTCGTATATTTTTTTTGATTTAACAATAATTTCAAATACATAACTCTCCAAGGTGTAGAAATGTTCGATGAAGAGATATAAATTATCTAACTATTATTTAGATGTAAAGAATAATAATAAAGCAAGACTTAAGTTTTATTACTGAGTTTTATAATGGAACTACTCAACGATCGTCATTTCAAAGAGCATGAAGAGATGCTAGCACTTTTTGGTTTTATTCGCCCACATTATTCGCATTTAAATAAATTTCAATAAGTTTCTTGTATTCGCCAACAGAAACTCATGGAAATTAGAGGAGACCCCCAAAATCTCAGTGATAAAATTGATAACCTCGTTGATCACCTAGGAGTTAAGAACACACCTATAAGAAATTTTAATACTGTCAATGTTAGCGTGTCAAAGGAGCGATTTGGAGCAACTAAAATCAACGACCGCAGAACTTTTGTCTATATAAAAAGTAAAATTAGAAAAGGTATGCTGCCAGATGCTTTGTCAGCATAAACTTAAATTAAGGAAGGCTACTTGAATGTGGAGCTTTCTTTTTCTGTGTCTTGCAGGTATGTTATCTACATGGCAAAAATATCAGGACTTGGGGCTGAGTCCTTAAGTGACAATGAATGCACTATCAGTTGCCTGATACGCTTTCAACAAACGGTATTCTCTTGTTGTACTCGCTCGGTAGTAGCCCAAATTCTTTTTTGAAAAGATTACTAAAGTGACCTTTATTTGTATAACCTACTTTGTAAGCAATTTCGCTAATCGAAAGTCTTCCATTATCTAGTAAGTTTAGCGCATAATGCATCTTCAAGGATATAGTAAATTGTCTAATAGACTTACCAAAGAGCATGTGAAACCCTTTCTGTAGCTTATTCGAGTTCATACCAATATTAAGAGCTAAATCCTTTACTTTTGGTGTATTTTTAATGTTATCAATAATCCTATTTTTAGATTCGTTGATCATTTCTATGTCATGAGCACTAAATCTGTAAGGTCCGCCACTGTATGAGGATTCTACCCTGAATCGCTTAATTAGGGCAGTGATCAGTTTTATGCCGTTTGCTTCAATTAGCATTTTCCTTTCGAGTCCACTTTGATCACTCTTAAAAAGCTGTATAATCGTGTTAGTAGTGATAGGTTCCGAAGTGGACTTAAAGAAAAAGGACTTTTTACCTATTGTATCCTTGAACATATCCTGTAGTGTATCAGGAATAGTATCAATATCACACGCTATTTTCCTCAAATACAAAAAGCGAACAACACTCACCATAACGCATTGAACCTTCTTACCCGCCTTGAAAGTTACAGAGTAATTGTCATCTCCTTTTGGAGCATATATCATTGCTTCATAATCAGAAATGTCATGTGTAATCTCCGACTCAGATGTACTTAGTGTAAGATTTCCTTGGCTATTGTATAGACACTGAATAGGATGCCTTCTCCCCAAGTAGTATTCGAATGTGAGATCAAATGTTAGTTCAACATCAAACATCATTACTCCCACCCCATAATCGAAGTTAATACCACGAATAGTGCCTGAACCCAACTGATTTTCAAAGCTAAAAGATACTTCATCGCAATCATTGGTAACCTCTGAACCAAATAGGGCGGCTATCTTGGTTATTCTCTCTTCATAATGAAAATCACTAATAACTATATTTTTCATAAACGCAATAATTTGTTTTCGAGTACGAAGTGGTAGTTTTGGAGTACTCGAAACGAGATTCAAACGCTAAATTTGTGCAATCAAAGTAACCTACCACTGAAAATAGAATAAAAATGCTGTTGGGGAATTGGTGTTGCTCACAGTCGCTCCTTGAGTCTAATCACTCAAGGAGTTTTTCATTTGTAATTATAGTACTATTGTACCAAACTGTTGAGTTTTTTTTGACCTACCTATCTGATCCACTATGGCGGCATAGTTTCGGGACAAACTTACTAACTTGGTCTCTAATTCCTCTGGTAAACCTTTCGTATCTGAGGCATTTTTGACTAATTCCAGTTGACTCTCCTCCGTTGAAAGTAATAAGCTTAATAACTTCACAGAGTCTTCAGTGGACTCCAAATCTGTCAGTTCATACCCTGTCAAATGTTCTTTTTGTGGCACATTGGGAGATCCCTGATATATATCTGTAAATTCCCCAGGTAGTTCACTTATTATGTGCTTTTTGGCAGAAATTAGAGATTCAAGAAAATCCACTAATTTATCATCATTTCTTATTTTTGAAATGACGCTTGTGAGATGTACTATATCATTTGAAAGAATACCTTTTAATCTTGGAAAAATACTCGCCGTTGCAATATTTGGTAAGTTCATTTATTTATTATTTTATTGGATTGCTAATTTTTACATTTCATATAGACGCAATTGTTAATCAGAATTATGACTGGCATCAGACTTCATTTCACTTAAGGATTTTAAGGAGAGCATGTCTTTCAATTGAACTCCTCCCTTGATTCCAAAGTCCAAAGTAGTGATAGGAAACGGAATCATAATGTCGTTGTTGTCAAATGATTTCTTAATGGCTTTGATAGCCATAGACTGTGCCATGAGGAAATCCGTTTGTCCTACATTATTTATCCAGAATCTTGCTATAAAATTTATTGATGAATCTCCAAACTCATTATATACAACATCTACAGGCTTACTCTCTAAATAATCTACATTATCTTTAATCGCTTTTATAACTAAACCCTCTACTTTATCTAAGTCATCACCATAACTTACTCCACAGGTTACATCGACTCTACGTTGCCCAGTGATTGAATAGTTTTTTAAGGGATTCTGGACTACATCCTTATTTGGAATGATCACTTCTTGACCACTGGGTTGAAGTATTTTTGTTGCCCTTAGATCGATGTCTAATATTATACCGAAATAACCGTTGGATTCTATTAAATCACCAATTTTATATAACTCTCGTACTGACATGAATACACCAGAAAACAAATTATTCATAGGGTCTTGCAATGCTAGACCAACAGCTAGACCGAGCACACCTGCGGTGGCTAGTATCTTATTGATAGTACCACCCAAATCAAATATGTTTAGTATTGTAAATAACACAAATATGCTAAATACTACGGCTGTCAAATTTGAGATTAAGTTGAGGACGGTTTTATTACTTGTAAATTTATTGGTTGTTTTAACAGCTAATTTTCTCACATAGGTGGAAATAAAATACGCCGCTAATCCTACAATAATTGCAATTAGTAAATTAGGTAATTGGAGAACAATTGTATCAAGCCACGATCCTAGCTTCTCTATAAGCTTGCCGTAAGAAGATGATAACTGGTCTGAGAAGTTGTCCATAAGAATTTTGATTAGTTACTAATCATACTACCGATATCACTGGTTTGTTCGAAATTAAACGAGGTATCCTATTTCTGTTGCAAATAGGAATATATCTTACCGCTTCTACCTCTTCCCTCGTTAGAAATAAAAAGCGTACCATCTGTTGCAAAACAAATTCCCTCAGGCTGCACGTGAAGTCCCTGATTCAAAAACACTACTGCTTTTACCTCTCCCGCTAGACTGGCAACTACGAGTAATTTTCCTCGTGCAGACAATATGTAAAGTTCGTTAGTTGTTGGATGAATAGCGACACCTGATGGAGCAAATTCAGCGATGCGAGACGACACGCTCAGGTTTACAATAGCGTTTCCAGTTATATATCTTTTTTCCAATGCTTTGATTGCTTCTTTGATATTTATTGTAAGAAAAGGCTTTTTATCAATCTCGCCATTACTTATATTCATCGAAAATAAAGCTTTCTCGCTTTTTTCATTCCCATCTTCTCTACTATCACCTTTTGCAGCAAGGAGAAGTGAGTTACTTACAGGATTATACACCGCTCCTTCTATATCGTTATCACTGGACAATTTATCATCATATTCTACATGACGTTCTGATAGTTTTTCATTTACAACTTTGATATTCCCATTTGATTCAGCTACATAGATCATGTTATCATGGTAAGCTATACCTTCATAATCATCAGATTTAGCGAAGTCTATTTTATCTATTATTTCACCACTTATCGGACTCACTCCATAGATATCTCCCTTCTCGTCATTTACACAATAAAGAATATTTTTAACAGTACTGTAAGTCAATCCAGATATTTCCGTGAGCTTCCTTGGCATGTTCATGGTCACCTCAGGATTATTCACAGAATAGGTCAATTCATATTCTCCCAAGTAAAATCCAGGATTTACATTATTTTCGCTTCCCTTATTACAAGTTCCAGAAGATAGAATGACAAAAAGAAACAGTAAACTTAAGATTCTCATTACTTTAATTTTGATCTGTAAACTTCAATAAAATTTTCATCTGTTAGGTCATTAGCATAAAACGACATCCAAATTTCGCCATTTTGATAATAGTCAACGAGTGCATAACCATAATTTCCGTATGCAAACTTGGTATAATCTTCCTTAACCAAAGGTCCTCTTTTTGATCCTGAACCACTCACGATATAATGCACATCATTTATTTTATGATATTGTAAGGTATGTTCATGGCCAGCGGCGACTATCGTATTACCGTGTTTTTCTATTTCAGGAATCAAGTATTTTCTATAATTGGTATAAGGAGCACTTTTAGTATCCTGTTCTGAAATACGAGCCCTCATGGTATTAACAATATATCCAGTTAACGGAAGTGGGATTCTAATTTGTTGTTTGTATTCTGTCAGAGGCATGATGTATGAGTAGAATTGGAACCAGCCTCCGTGCTTACCCGTCGTGTAAAATGGGTGGTGCATTGTGAGCATGATGTCATAATCTTTTAAACGTGCTAGTGTGTCCGCAAAGGCATCTATGAATTGTCTCCTAGTCTGTATGTCACAATCTGAAAAATCATAATCCTTTGGTTTATCTGTCAAGAACCAGTGTGAATCAATGGATATCAATGCAATCTTATCCGAAATAGTCATTACGTCTACATTTCCACATCCGTTACTTGGTCTAAAATAATCAGTAAAATCTTCATTGAATTGTGAGAGATATTCTTCAATATATACTTCCTGCCTCTTCAGTCCCTCTCTTCCAAAAGAATACCAATCATGATTTCCGGGCACAAAAGTTATATTTCCTTTGAAGCTTCGAACCGACTCTAATTGTACATTTAATTTATGCTCTGCATCTTTTCTATTAATATGTCCAACTGGAGGCATACCTACAGGATAGATATTATCTCCTAAAAACACAACGTCAGTGGCTTCGTCATCTCTCTCGTCTAAAATAAGGTGTTTCTGAAGCTCGATAAGTGGTATAGCAGATTCCCCGATAGAAGCTCCACCTGCATCACCAACTAGATATATAGAGTGTTTGATTACTGAATCTTGCGGGAAATATTTGGCCCAATCCTCTTCTCCATCTCCCAATTTCAAATGAGATGTAGCACAAGAACTGACTAAAAAAAGAGTAAATAGTAAGAATATGTATTTGTTATAACTCATATAAATTATTTTAATTTAAGGTCGTTCCAATTGTAAATCTCGGGTAAAAGCTGTTCTCTTCTGAAAAGGCAAGGTATACACTTAATGTAAATCTTTCATCAAAAGGGACAAAGAAGACTCCTCCTCCATATCCACTATAAAATCGAGTAGGAACATCATTGTCAAAATCATTGTTGGATACTTTCCCAATATCATAAAAGCCTATGACTCCAAATTCATATGGAATCGAAGCTTCGTCATCTTTGAACATCATCCATCTCAATTCAGAATTAAAATAGATCATTGATCTTCCAAAAAATCTATTACTTGTGTATCCTCTCAATCCAGAATTACCCCCTAATCTTGGTTGCAGATAAAATGGAACTTCACTTAAACCTTTGACTCCTCCAACCTTTAGCCCTAGTGTGAATGGCCTCAAATTGTAAGTAGAAAAGTACTGTTCTAAAGTACCTCCGATCGTTGCAAACAAATCATAATCTTTATTAGTAATTGATCCTGCATATCCATCAATTGTCAACCTGCTTCCCTTTTTTGGAAACGTTCCGTTGTCTCTGAAATCGATATCTAAATTTAATATAACAGGGATAATTCCTAACTGTTCGTTGGCGCCCAATAATTCGACTTCATTTTCAAGAATAGTATTCTCAATCTCCTTATTCACATAAAAATCAAACCCCGTCTGAATCTGTGCAAAGCTCTCACCCCAGAATATTCTTCTGACTCCAGTTGTCAATCTATAATTATTGAATGTTGAAATATAATAATTCTCTCCATCCAATAGAGGATCAATCCTTGAAAAATTACCCTGTCCGTAATATGAATCGAAGAAATCAGGATTGGCAAAAGTCGCATTCCAAATAAGATCAGATTTACCATAAAAGTGCCTAAGATCACCATTGTACCTAAAACCATAATCTCCCGCACTACTTAGACTCAAAGAAAGACTATGCCTCATATGGTAGTCAGGTTTATCCCATCTGTGTCTAGTCCAAGAAGTTGAAGATCTCAAGCTAAACCCATTAAAATTATTATAGCCTAACGATATTAATGGGAAATAACTATTAAATTGCTTGGCATGGCGGTCATACGTATATCTGTGTTTATGCCAGTTGTCCCTTATTTCAATGGTCTTCACAGCAAGTGATTCAACCTCTTTCTTGCTATCGATTACTTTGGTGTTATTTCCGTCATTGCTTATATTGTATTGATCTACTTGATCTCCTCCGAGTAGCACAACCTTCATATTCAAATCCCTGTCGATATTAACATTAAAGATGTCTTCCTCTCCAAGGCCATAGATACGTACTAGTTCAGTTACATCATTCGCTAAATATCTGGATATAAGAGGTTTACCAACCTTTCTACCCTTCTTTTCTTCGTAGATGTCTACGAATAAGGTATCTCCATGATTATAAACTTCGAACACATCATCTTTTGCAGAACCAAGTATTACGACATCCTTGTTTATCCATTCAAAATAGCTGCTTGCATATTTTTGCAGATCAGCTCTCCTCTTGATCAACTTGGCTATTATTACCTCTCCTTCTATCTCAAAAGATTCTTTGGGAATGCTCAACACTGCCGCACGGATACGCTCATCAGTCAATTCTCTTTGAATGTAAAAAGCCTGTTCAGTATACATCTCTTTACATGCTTCGGTAAGTACAAACCTGTCCAACGATCTTGCCTGAAAAACCGCACTTTGAAAACCGTCAATCTCATAATCAAATCCCTCGGTATTGGGCAGCAACCATTCTCTATCCGCAATCCAAGGTAAGATTCCATCCCACTTAGAAAATACATGATCTCTGTCTCTTGGGATCGGTCTAAAAAGGCTACTGTCTTCTTGTTCATACTCTGCCCACTTCCAATTATTCTCATGTTTTGACCAATCGCCTATAAGAATGTCAAATAATCTAGCTCTAAGAAACTCATCTGCAGCTATCTTATTCTTTTTATCGTCATAGAGTTCTCTGAAAAGTTTTCTACTTTGTAGTATATCATCAGCATTGGCAAAGTATGCTCCATTTTTATCTTTCTTACCTGGGTTTTCCTCCAACATTCCAAGCATTCCTCCGTACATTCCTTGAAAACCTCCAAGGGCATCAGTGTCGGGAAGCACGTACAATTTGGGGTTGGCATGAAGTATATCCAAATGGTCCAACATTGATGCCGCTGGTAATGCTCCAAAGGGATGCTGAGCACTGGTTTGATCTTCAAACAACTTCCCAACTATTGATTGGCGGAGTTCATAATTTAAGGCTTTACGAGGCTCTTTATCCACTGATCTGAATGTCAGTCGTTTTCCTTCTTCATTTAGAAATTTGAGGCTCAGTGTTTGTCTACCACCTCCCACTTTTAACGGACTCAGATTATTGTAATCTTCTGTTATTCTTAAATAAGGCACTGTCACGGGTGTAATCCATGTAGGTCTGTGATGTTCTCCTAGCCATAATTTAGTGAACCAATTGTATTCATACCCTTCACCTGGTTTAATTGTGGCATATTCAGTTATGATGTCTTGATCCTGTAAATCATCATTCGTTGAGCAAGGTATATAAGATGCATTTTGATCTACCTGCCCATCTTCAGCTCCTGGAGTGCAGGCAGAATTAAATAATAGATTTTCTTTATTGCCCTTATTTAGTCCTATAAATTTAGAATTGACGGCACCACTGGCTTTATATTCAATTTTGATGAATCCCGCAGCATTATCTTGTAAGATAGTAGAGTAATCAGATGGAGAATATTTTCCCTCTTTCAAACTCCCACTATTGATAAGTATGTTGTCAACCTCTTTTTGTATCTGATGGTTCTTCTCATGACCCGAAGCAAATATTACATTCGAATGAAAATACAATTCGTTGTATAGCATGTAAGTATACTTCTGCAATCTCTCATTATTTAAATCATATATTCCTCCTACGTTTGCCTTGTAACCGTTGATAAATGATCCTACTATTGGAAAAGGAAGTAAATTATCAACAAAAGAAAATCTTCCACCATAATTACCCAGTGAACGAATCGGATGGTGCGCAGCGATAAGTATGTTCTTATTTTCATTTTCGCCAATAATATCATCGATCTCTTCTGCGATATCCTCATCGGTAATAAATTTACACAGAGCATCAGAGGGAATTGGTTTTTGAAACTTGTGATTCCACCACTGACTATTGAGAGCAATCATAGTAGTGTATGGATTGATTTTCACTTCAAATGGTCCAGGACATCCTTTTTCGGTGACTAGAACTACATTTGTTAACTTTCCTTTTTCTATTATTTCTTCGATTTCCTTCTCAAGCTTCAAGACCGCTTTATAGCCTTTTGGTTTATTATCATTCCAATCTCTATCTCCAAAAATCATTATCACTTTAATACCCGCTCGATTTCCAAAATTCCATATTAATTTGTCTAACCTTTCCAGCTGACTCTTGCCTTGTTCAGTATTCACAGGAGCAGATGTGAGGTCACCATTGAGCAATATTGTACATCCATTTCCAGACAACTTGATCTCTGTCTCCAATGAATTTATTATTGATTCAACTTCAGTTATGTCACACAAATTACCCAAGGTGTATACGTCATGATTGCTCATTTGACCGAACGCAATAAGCACAAAAAGATTAGCGTAGAGGGTATAAATATATTTTGAGTTTTGCATACTATTATATCTCAGGGAAAATGAAAAAACTGATAATAAATGACGATAATGTCAAACCGATTCCTGCGGCTAAAATAATTTAGCACCACCGCAATCGTTTATATTTGATTCCCAATATAGCTCCCATGTCATATAGGTCATTGATAATTGAATTTTCCAATGTTATATCTCTTACGATTACGTCCTTCACAGCTTGTCTATAATCTTCTTTTCTCATTTCGAAGAAGTTGCCGAAATAAAAGAGACTTTTTTCGCCCTGAAATTTGTCATCTTTATCGATCTCTTCATCGGACAGCTGTGGACGTGTAGCCATCGTCGCTAATATGACAGCAGCTCCACATGTCAATATGAGAATTGAGGATGGTTTGACAAACCTAGAAACATCAATTATGTAGCTCCCTAAAATTGGTATCATGACTGTCATTAAGATAGCATTGATACTAATCATTATTCCAGCTTTTTTATCAGCAATATTTATGAGGTCGATATGATTTCTTGATGCAGTTTTGAACATCGTCATTGCAGTTTTGTTGCTACTCAGATTGTTCTTATTTTTCTCTTTATTGATGACAGATTTAAGCTTGACAAGATTTTTAGGCTTTCTATAGTCATAGCATTTTTTAGCAACTGAAGTATTGTAGCTATGTTCCTCAATTTCTTTGTTTTTCTTCTCAAGTGCTGTGAGTAGATCCACTTTCACTTTCCTTAAAAAATTTCTTTCTTCCCACGTGGTCGAAATCCTCTTCTTTAATTTCTTCGCACCGTAATATGAATAAACTGTATCTAAAAATACTGTTTCTGTGATATCGGAAGGAGTTCCACCATCCAATTTCAGATCTATACACTTCCGTACACTTGCAACAATATCATGTGGAAAATCCTCGCTTCTGAGATAATCTTCGGCTATAGATTTTGAGCCTTGGTATGGTTTAGCATCTTCTTCACCAAAACCAGTATACAGAAAATAAATAGCTACTTGAATAACGAAATCCTCCTTCTCAGTGAGCTTAATCTTTTTTGATAGTTCCTGATAAATTTTGATGTTACTCTTAGTGGCATTCCATCCGTGGCAGATAAGTTCTTGAGAAATTTCATCTTCAATAATTACCTTACAATAGTCCCTGACTTTTTTAAGTTCCTTTTTCGATACCGTAGACATTACTTAAATTTTAATCGAGTTAATCATTATTTTAGAATTGCCAGTTGAATAGAATTCTCAACTGCACATTCTCATTATTTTGATACATTCCTGCAGAAAACACAGCTTCATCCAATGGACTGATCCATACACCACCACCATAAGAATACTGCCAGTCTTCTGATGCATCATTGTCACTCCAAGTCCTTCCGTGATCAAATCCACCCGAAATCCCAGCTGAACATTTGAAACTAGAGGAAAACAATCTATTGACAAGTTTCAGATGCAAGTTGGAATTTTGTGCCACAATTGATCTTCCAGTAAATCTTCCATTTCTATATCCTCTCAGATAGTCACTTCCACCCAATTGGAAACCTTCATATAAATAATAGTCACCGACTATATGCCCAGCATTAATTTTAGTGCTGAATATCAATCTATCTTCACCAATCAAGGGTGTATAGTAGGCATACTCAAAATCAAACATTATGTTCGATCTTTTTACTCGAGTTGCATACCTATAATCAGCAGTTAAACTAATTCTTCCGAGTTTTGTCGGTCTTAAAGGGCTGTCTGAATTTTGTAACGTAAGGTTTAGTTTTGCACCTGTAAAATATGATCGTTCGAAAATTTCAGGGTTGATGTCTTCATTAGTTCGACTTACAAATCTTCCTGCAGTATCCTCTATCTTGGCACTCCATCCATAAAGTCCTCCAGAAATTGATGTCACACTATTCAACCGCTTAATCTTCCCTAATTCTAGCCTAATATCAGATACTCCCACTTGGTAAAATCTATTGTCACCATTGTTCGACGAATCATTTCCACCATAATAGTTAAGTCCTCTCCTCACTCCACTCCATCTAGCACCTACATAAGTTGACATCTGCGTAAGTAAATCCTCTTTGTTGTAATTGTAAGATAATGTACTTGATCTTCTCCCAGTTAAGTAATTTGCAGATATTGTTTGTGTCTTTATTGATTTGAATCCTCTTTTTATCCAAGTATAAGCCCCACCCACGGTCAGTCCGTCATCCGTGTCATACATCAGCTTCGGAATCAAGAACTTATACTGGGGTGTCAGGTCATTCCTGGTGAGATCATGAACCAATTTGTTCTCGACCATTCTATACTTAGTGCTCGTCTCAAGTTTTATCTCCTCCTTTGGATCATCATCGACAATTGTGATGTTCTTAAATTTGGAAGTACTTACGTATCGATCACCATTATATCCACCAATCAATGTTAAGTCAATCCCACTATTATTCTCGCCAATCATAGAGAAAATATCGTCTTTTTCCAAACCATAAATCCAGACGTCCTTCGTTTCACTTTCATAATATACATACGATCTCTTCCCTATTTTCTCTTCATCTTTATAATCGGTATAAATATCAATCGCGATAGAATTTTTCTTTTGATTTATCACAATGCTATCCTTGTCATTACTTCCTCTTATTATACTGCGTTCAAGCAGCTCCGCTCGTAAATCTTTTGAGATCTGATCTATATTCTGCATTCTTGCATTTAGATTGTAATTGATCACTTTTTTCCGCTCCTCGTAAGAATTTGGTAGTATAGTTGTCGCTTTATCTACAATATCCTCTGTGATCGCAGATTTCATGAAGTTGGTTTCCGATTTCCATTCATTTTCGTCAAGGTCAGCAAGTATCATATTATCAAGTATCGAGCTTTTCCAATGCATCCACCTTATTTCATCTCGCGTAAGTTTATCATCAAACTTTCTTAACTGAAGTAAATTAATGCTGTAAGGTCTAAAGGCGGTAATAAACAAACCATCAAAATTAGAAAACACTTGGTCTCTATCTCTTGCGATTGGAAAAAACATCTTCTCCTTATCTCCATTTCCTTCTGCCCACCTCCACTGATCCTGATGTCGGTCCCAATCCCCTAGAACAAGATCAAGAAGTCTTGCTCTTAAGAACATTCTCGCATCGGGTGTGGCCTTATTTTCAGCCATTTTATCAATTAAAGAAGAGGTACTAATGATATTTTTTGAATAACCATAGCTTCTCTTATTTGGCCAAGCATCGTCAGCTCGCTCTCTAAATAGGACCAACTCTCCACCTATTTGATCATTATAGATAGATAGGTTTGGTTGTCTAGGGAGTAGCACCAAACGGGGTGTAGTATGATAGACATTTGCTGCGCTATCTAGCGTTGGCGTTACAAGAAAGGCAAGAGGATCAGCTGCCATAAAGAAATTTTCCATAACTGTAGCAAATGGTTTTGCATCCAGTCCCTGAGGCAGTGCTTTTTCTGGCATTTTTTTCAATGACCTAGTGACAAACACATTACCTTCACTGTCTGCCAATCGCATAGAATTGGTTTGCATTCCTCCACCTAGTCTAAGGGGTGTTAATCCACCTTTTTCAACGCCTAGATTTAATTGCTCCACTTCTACTTCAAGATCAAACATTTTTTTATTTAATCCTCCGAAAAAGAAATCATTTAGATCTACTCTATCTTCCGCTAACCTGATTCTTCTCTCGACCTTTCTGTCCAATGTGCTTGCATCAAAACTGCCAAATTCTCTATCATCATATTTGAATGGTTTTCCACTAAGTACCAATTGAGAGTGAATAGTCATTCCGTCTTCTGCGTTTAAAAAAGTAGCCGTAACTTCTTCATCTTTAACAGTAAGGTTGAGAATAGAAGCCTCGTCATACTGATAGATCAAACCATCATCGTCATGGAAATTTTCACTTTTTTTGGATGTGTTTACATTTATTTGGTAGTTATCCCTGTATTCGTATATCGAATTTACGCTCGCATCACTAGTGATCAATGTCACTTGTGGATGATCTTTAAGAATAGTTTTCATATTAGAAATGTATTCCTGGTAAATCGGACTCAAAGTATTTTTCCTTGGCGATAGATAATTTCTTGTTTGACTAATAATTGTGCCCAATATAGGAACTGGCAGCAAATGTTGTTTTAGACTTAAGTGCCCTCCCAACTCATCATTTCTAAAAACCGGATCCCTAGTAAATATCAATACTTGCTTAGCTTTAAGCCCGCCAATTTCACCTTTTAATTCAGTCCAGAATTCTTCTCGGCTATTGACTTCACATTTTTTATTAAGATTTCTATCCCCAGACCAGTCTGTGAAATACCAATCACTATCTACAAATACCATTGATAGATCATCATTGATTTCTTTTACCTCAACTGCACCACAAGCATTCTCCGGAACGATCACATCTCCTTTGTACTCATCGTCAAGGTAGTCACCTAGAGATTTTAGTTCTTTAGACTTCAATTTTTTCCAATCACTGTCGCCAGGCACAATATACACCCGATCAAATTTTGATCTTAACTTTTTTATCTTCGAGTTTATAGCCTTCTTGCTACTACCAACTAATGCGTTTCCATGATAAATAAGTACATCATCTTTAGAGTACCTCTCATTGCTATATACTTTCTCTATTTCCTTATCGCTCTTCGAAAGTTTAATATTTGATATTACCCACACATCGGAGGATTGCGCACAAACAAGCTGCACTGAAAGGATCAACAATATGCTGTAGAAAGTTCTATAGGTCATTTTACTTAGTTTAAATTCGTAGTCTAGATGAAATTTATCAATACGACATAACTGTCATACTTTGCTGTCGTTACTTATGTTCGCATTCATATGAAAAAATAACAAACATGATTTGGAAGCGATCAAGATATGGATATTCCCAATAATCTTTGTACTTCATGTGCTTAAGAGACGTTTATCTAAGGTAGATAGTTGGATGAGAGTAACGAGCACGCGTGGCTAAAAAGCGAATAAAATTCACCTTGCTTTCAAAACTTCAGTCTCGTCACAGGACCTGGCAGCGCTTCATAGGCACCCCAGGATAGTTGCGAATAAGGCAAAGCATATTTCTTAAAAGTTCGGCTTAGGGTCAGACAGAGGCTGGTTAGGATATCACAAAAAAAAGTGGCAACCGGCTTTAACCAGTTACCACTTCGACTTTTATGATGTTTTTTTCTACGCAGATTTAGTAGATTTCATGAGGCTAATGCCAGTAGGAAAGAAAATCAATCCTAATATCAAAGCTATCCAAGTGAATGTACCTAATGGTATCACTCCAAAAGCACCTAGTACTCCTAAAACTACAAGCACGATCCCTAAAATGGTCAGAAGACCTGATATTGACTTTTCATAATGTTTGTTTATTATCTACTTATATTATTAGTAGAGGAAATATTGGTAAGGTGAGTCTCGTCATTGATATCACCAAGCTTCTAATCGATTTCTCGTCTTGCACTCCCCTCACTTATTGTGCAGAAGAAAGGCGCGATTCCTTTTAGAACTAATAACCCCAATCCAATATACGCTATTACTGCCATCATAAGTTTCTCAATTCTAGGTTTTAGACAGCAGTCTCATAACAATAGCTACTACTGCTAAGATTAACAATATATGGATCAGATTACCTACAAGTGCTCCGAATCCTATAAATCCTAGCAGCCATCCAATGATAAGTACAATGATAACAATGTTTAATATGCCTCTCATAATTTTGATGTTTATGACGAAATCTAGTTGGTTCGTTTTAGTCCAAATTTGGTATTCGCCTAGTTAATAAATGTATGTTTGTTATTATATCAATAAATAGAGTTTAATTAGAAAATCAACTCTACTAAGTCAGCTAATAATTATCTGATCCTCTCCGCCCTTTGCCTATTTCTGTATACACGATAAGCAATAATCGTTGCAAAAGTTGCGATTGCTAATAATGTCCTTGTAACAAATGGAGTAAAAGTCATAATTCTTAATTTGCTGATTTATATTAATTACTCCTCTTGAGCCGATAGTGTTCGATTTATTCACAGAAAAATCAATAAAGTGAATTTATTGCCCTAAAAAGGATATCCTATGCCTAAGTTATACCGTAAATTATCTTGTCTCCATGCACTTGATAAGAAATCGAAACTGTCGAATTGCCACTTAAATCCATTCCCTGCAACAGGCGCTCTCATTGGAGTTGCAATGTCCATCCTAATTAAGAAAAAATCAAAGTCTAGTCTGAAACCAAATCCGGCACCAACTCCAAATTCCTTCCAAAAAGAATCAAATTCAAAATTACCCAACTGATTATCTTCATTATTGAGTAGCCATACATTTCCAGCATCGACGAAGAGTGCACCTTTGAGATAACTAAATATCGGAAACCTATATTCTATATTGAGTTCTATCTTAACGTCACCTGTCTGATCGACAAATTGTGCAGCAAAATTATCTGGTGCCACCTCAGGAACAGTCGCTCCAGGGCCCAGCCCTCTCAATCGGAAAGCCCGCAGACTGTTTGATCCGCCGATGGTGTATTGTTTGATGTAAGGCAGTTCTTCACTATTCCCGTAAGAGACAGCTCCACCAACAATTGCCCGAGTAGCAATAGCCCCTCCGAGTAAAGGGAGATATTTCCTATAATCCATTGTAAGTTTCACAAATTGCGCAAATTGTTCACCCGCTATTGTTGCTGGTTCGACTCCTTCCTTTTTAATGAAAAGACCAATTACATTTCCACTCGTTTCTAACTCTCCTCTGAAGTATTGGTATCTTCTATCTTGGTTATTTAATTGGTCAGAATACGTAAAATAATACTGCAAGCCACCAATAAATATATCATCGAATGAACTTCTAAGTCTAGGGTCATCATCCAACATTGCTTGAAAATCTTCACTCTTGTTGGATACAGAAACTTGATTAATTACGATGGGGTAAAATTCATGAAGCACTTTGGAGTTATAACGCCATCTATATCCATATTTTGCAGATAAACTTTGCAGTGTATAGAAGTCTGTCCTAAGTTGTCGAGATGCAGATGCGTTGATGATTGTCCTTGGAATATAATTTCTGCTTTCTTTTACTGTGAAGAAAGGAATAATAAATCTTGGAAAGACAAGCTCTGCCGAGGTTGTTATATCACTACTATTGATCAAGCTCAATCCACTCCCAAACTGGGTTTCTACTTGCCCACTAAGGGATAGATTTAGCCGCTCTGCGTGTCCAAGAATGTTTTTATGAGAATACCGAACTGAAGCTCCATTCCCAAAAAAAATACCAGATCGATTGTTCATCTCAAACTCTCCTGAGATATTTTGCATGTTTTCTGGTGTCAAAAAAATCTCTTGTGTTATTCTTCCATTCTTCCCAGAACCAGTTGGGTAATTATTTATATTAATGAATTTGAACAAGCCAAGATCCAACAATCTATTAATTGATTTTTGCTCCAAAGTTCGATTATAATATGCTCCAGGTTCTTCCAATATCAATCTGTCTAACAGCTTGTGATCAAGGTAGTGATCTGATTCAAAGATGTTCATTCTATCCTTAATAGGTGCCTTAGTTAGCTTCTTCTCATTATCAATATTAATAGCATAATTAGGATAGATCCTTAAAGAGTCTAGCACATACCGAGTATGAAAAATCGAGTCGGTAGGGATGATAACTTTCGTGTATATTGTGACTCCATGATTTCCAGATAAGGTGTCTACATAGTAGTAAATATTCTCAGAACCGAAATCGGCAAAACCTATCTCACCAGCTAATTTGGCTAACCTGAGTCGCTCGAAGTCCAATCTGTCTCGATCGTAAAAACTCCCTTCTCGCACCATCGCTCGCTGGAGTTCTTTATCTAACTTCAACGCATCGTAAGTGCTATCAATTGGAAAAATGAGACTATCTACCTTGTATCTTTGACCTAGTTTCACTTCGCAAGTGAGGTCAACTAATTGCTTGTTCACTGTACTGTCACAATCAATAGCAGCACCGAAGAAGCCCTTTCCCGTCAGATAGTATTTTAGCCTGGCTTCAGTATTATCAATGAGATTAGGTTCAAATAACACAGGCTCCTTGCCGATGGTATATTTCACCCAGTGCTTAAATCCCGTTATATCGCAGGATTCTGTGTTGAATTTATAATTTCGCACCTTCAGAGCTTAAGTTTCGTCACCATTAGAAACGATGGGTTGAAACCCATCGCTATAGAAGTGACGCCCATTCAGGGCTTTTGCTCATTGCTTAATCTATAATTTTATGAATCTGATAGTTGAAGCTGGGATCATGACAAAAACTTACTAGGGTGCGATTGATATTGCTCATTTATATAAATCCAATTAGATAACAGACTCCTGTGCTGGATTGATAATTTCGCACCTTCAGCGCTTAAATTTGGTAACGATTGGAAACGATGGGTTGAAACCCATCGCTGTAGAAGTGACGCCCATTCAGGACTTTTTTGTTCATTGCTTAATCTATAATTTCATGAATCTGGAAGTGCATTACCAAAGTCAATCATCTTAGCAAACTTCTCTTCCTGACGAATCCTCTCCCGTTCTGAGTGATAGATGTACTGTTTTCGTCCTTTAAGATAACGACCTATCGCTTGGATATGGCCATCGTCCCACCTACAGACTTGAACATCTGACCACATTGGAGGTATGATAAGACTCCTTAGTCGTTTTAGCAATGGTTTATCAATAATTAAATGATCATCTTGATTATAATACTGATAACCATTCCCATACCGTTTTCTATGGATATTCATGCTGGAATCATCGACATGCTTAAGCTGAATATTTATATGTTTAACTGACATCCTACTAATTTGTTCCATTCACTAAGGAAAATCAAATGAACTACAATCTGCCTCCCTTATACACTCACAGTACTTAAAAAAATGTGTAGATATTCAGAATGTATGCCATAAAGACAAATCTTCAACGACAGCTTACAATTCAGCTCCTCCCAATTAATCAAAGAAAAGTTCCTACCAAAACCACTTGATAGGAACTCGATAATTAATAAGATCTTTTATCTCACTTAATGCTATTATTACTTTTTCAAGTAAGGATAATCTATGTATCCTTCAGCCCCTGGAGTATAAAATGAATCCTCCTTTGGCAAGGTTAGTCTTGCATTCTCAGCAAATCTACCCACCAAATCAGGGTTGGCTATGAATGGTCTACCAAATGCAATTAGATCTGCATTTCCTTCCTCTAACTCCTTCTCTCCTCTTTCCTTATCGTATCCACCTGCAAGAATCAACGCATTGTTGAATATAGTCCTAATTTTTATTTTGATACTTCTTGGCACTTCAGGAGCACCCATGTTAGAATGATCTACCAAATGTATGTATGCTAAACCTAATCTATTGAGTTGGGTTGCCAGGTACTCGAATGTTTCATCTACTCCGTCGAAGTTAGATTCCATCTCATTCATCGCACCATATGGTGATATTCTGATCCCGGTGTTTTGCGCACCAATCTCAGCTACTATTTCCTTAGCGACTTCGATGGCAAACCTGGTTCTATTCTCGATCGATCCGCCATACTTATCTTTTCGTTTGTTCGATGCTGGATTCATAAATTGATCGATAAGGTACCCATTCGCTGCATGGATTTCTACGCCATCGAAACCTGCCTTCATTGCATTTGAGGCAGCTTGTCTGTACTCTTTGATTGTATAAGCTATTTCAATTGATTCCATCGCTTTAGCCACCGGAATTTCTAATTCTCCCTCACCATCCACGTACATTTTCGTTCTAGTCAATGGAATAGCAGATGGAGCTAAGATCTCACCTCCAGCTGGTACATTTTTGGGGTGTGCTACCCTACCACAATGCATCAGCTGTACAAATATCTTCCCGCCCATTTGATGCACTTGGTCTGTCACTTTTTTCCATCCCTCTATTTGTGCATTGTGATAGATACCTGGTATCCTTGCATATCCGAGACCATTTCTAGATGGAGAAGTGCCTTCAGTTATAATAAGTCCAGCACCTGCTCTTTGGCTGTAATAAGTCGCCATGATATCATTGGGAATATTGTCATCAGCTCGGCACCTAGTAAGTGGAGACATCACCATTCTATTGGTAAGTGCGTTTTCTCCAAGTTGATAATTTGTAAATATTTTATAGTCTAATGATGGTTTCATAATTGCATTCTATTTAGTAAATCTATTGTCTCAATTCAAAAAGACATCAATGAGCGATCTAATCTATGCAGCTAATTTCTAAAGACTTCTGCTTAGGTCATTGCCTGCAAGTTTGTCATATTTACTTAGTGCTTTTTCTACAGCTGTTGCGTATGCTTCTAAGTGACTAGATCCAGATGCATTTTTTATGATCTTTTTGACACTGCCTTTTATATTTGCATAAACCTCAATAATAGCCCTAACTTTTTGGTTGACTTCTGTAAAAAATAATTTTATTCCTCTTACCTCTTCGTTGTGAATTGCATCACGAGATTTTAAATTCTCAATAATGCTCAACTTTGCGAAATTATTTAACTTGATACTGCTTGATATATCAATGTTTGTCATTGTGAACCATTAGTTATTCGATTAATATCAATCTTATACTACTACTACTCATTTTTCATGCTAATTGTTCAATTTCTAAAGAAAAATTCCCCACTAAAAAGAAAGAGGCAGCCCTTACTTGACTGCCTCCTGAGATTAATATACCTTAGAATCTAATGAAATAATGATCGCTGTTGGTGTGTATACGATGGCCTATTATGTTGTTCATAGAATAGTAGCTTTCTAGGTATATTTTTCTTCTAATTCATCGACTCTTTTCAGAGACCTAGCAATGTTATTCCTTTGCGAAGTCATGATATTTCTGATGCTATCTGGCAATACAGTCTCATTGAGAAATTCATCATATTCTTCAAGACAAGATTCCTCAGAATCCTCTACTAATTCGAGAATCGCCTCTTCCTTTTCATAGCTAAACAAAGTTCTAAAGTTGACCCAAGCGTTCCTCGTCTTTCCTTCTAATGTAGTACCCTTCTCAATGTCAGCTTCCATCTCTCGTAGGATGTCTTTAATCTGATGTCCATATCCGAATCTATTGCTGGCTTTACCTCTGTAAAATGCAGCCGTAATTTGGTTGTCCGTCTTTTCTGCTGCTGTTTTATAACCTTGTTCTGTATCGTAATTCTTCGCCAACAGGTAATTTAAACCATTGATTATTTTTTGCTCGTTCATAATTTATGTTTTAGGATAAATAAATATCTGATTTCAATTCACAACCCAATTGCCTTGGATGTAGAACTTTGAATCATTTTTATGCCAATTACCTTACTCCGCTTTTTTGTACTTTGTTCTATAGCACAAAAAAAGCCCTGCACAAATTAATGCACAGGGCGAATCACTATTTAGATCACTGTATTACTGTTGTTCCAAGATGGATGGATTTACTACATCCAATTTGCCCATCTGAAAATCATCCACAAACTGCTGTCTTTTGACTCTACTTTTTGCATTTGATGATTCATATTTGAATGATACAAATGAGGATGTTACCTCTAAAATTCTAACTCTTACACCTCTAATATTCATCTTTCTACAATTGATTAATTTAAAATTCCGAAGCACTTCGCATTGTGGATCCACACTTAATTGCACCACTTGTTGAAATCTTTCTGCTCCGAATTATACATCCTTGCTTTCTAATATTATAACGTATTACGGCAATTTAGGAACTCTTCTTTCTTTTAGGTTTGAGTGATGGTCGTTCATCTGACTTCTTCGTTCTTTGATTTGCCGTTTCGCTGCATTATACGCTTTGGAGAATGCCTTCATAGCAACCTCGTCAGTGTTTTCTGCGAACACGTCAGCTCCTGGTACTCTGATTCGTATTTCTGCAAGTATCGCATCTGGTAAGTTTCCGTCATCTTTTTTAAAGAAAACATTTACTTGAGTCATCCGGCTTTCGTATTTCTTTAAGTCGTCTATTTTGGACTCGATGCCTTCTCTCTCAATGTCACTTAATGTAAACGGTGCTTCTATTGTGGTTGTCATAATTTATTTTTTCGTTAGTAATATCTTCATACTCTATTGGAAAGCCGACGAACTACTTCTTTCGCAAGATAGATAATCCACCTATAAATGACACCACTGATAATGCTAAATAGATAAATCCCTGTGTTTTCATTCCTGAATCTTCTGCAGATAGCTCAATTCCTATCACTTCTACTGATCCTCCGCTATCACTTACAGCATTAATTCCCATGTAAGCTAGTACTACCGCTAGCACGATTAGTACGATTCCAATTCCTTTGTTCATGTTTTCAAATTTAATTTTAGTTAATACATATGTTACTTAATCCAACTCCATATTGTTCGAAACGAACTAAAGAATACTCTTAAAGGTCTAATTTACATGAAAAACCTAAGTTCACAACTTTAGTAATTTTATTAAGCCTACATTGCAGTCAACACCAGTTCCCCAAGGCATATTGATCACCATAATGTGTTTAATATGATTCATAAAATAGATAATGCTATTTGTCAAGGCTCTTCAATGATTGAAGCTAAGGGCAGTCATGTATCTGATATTTACAATTTAACTGCCTCTCCTAAAGGAAGGCCAGAGCATGTTCTTATTAATTTTGACTATGATTCACTAGTCATAATGATGAACGAACTCAATAAATTAGTCTCAGAGAAGTTCTAATAATGCTACTTCTCGATATCCCAATTTACAATTAAAGTTTTCTCCATCAATTAACTTACAATCCGTTATTAGACCTTACTTGTTGATAAACTGGAATCTCGAGGCGCCACGATTCCACTAAATCGATATATTAGGTGAATTATGGTTAGAAGATTTTGCAGGTTTAGTTTTATTTCTTCTAGCAGCAAGTCTCTCTGTCATTTTTCTGAGTTTAGCCATGAGTCTTGATGTTGGCCTATTTGTAATAGATAAAAATGATTTTTTTTTGTATTTCATAATTATTATATTATTTGTTCAAGTTAGCTAAATTATAGTCAGTAATTGATCTTTGGGAATTATTTCTTTGCAGAAAAGGATTATGATTAAGGCAATTGGAATGTTACAGAAACGGGTAGGTGATCAGAGCCTATATCTTCGAGCGTTCTAAAATCTACAATCTTCAACTCTGGGCTACAGAACACATGATCCAAAGGAATCTGTAAAGGAGAATAGGTGGGAAATGTAGAGAAAAAACCTCTTCCCACTCTTACATCTTTCATCCCAGTGACCTTCTTAAACTTTTTACTTACTGAACTCCAAGCAACATCATTAAAGTCTCCAATGATAATTTTGTGCTCTTCTATAGGAAGATCAGCTATATACCTTGCAGAAAATCTTATTTCTTTATCTTTCGATTCCGATGTTTGCTTCTCACCTGGAATAGGCGGTTCTGGATGAATCCCAAGGATTCTCAATTTTTTGTCGTTAATATTGAATAACATTTCAGTTGATGGAATAGAGTCCTTTACAAAATGTTTAACCTCTAATTCTACAGGAGCTATGCGGCTCATCACGATTATGCCATACGTGTCGTCTCTCATTTCTTTCGCTTCATAACTATACGCATTTTTGAGTTCTTCTAGTTTATTAACCCACTCACTATCCGTTTCCAACAACAAGATCACATCTGGGCTCACTTTACGGATTGTCTTTACCTCTTTTTTGTATTCATCATTAAACTGATAAACATTATGGATGTAGACTATGATATTATCACCATCTGAATCTTTCGCATCTTCAATTGTCTTTGGATATATAAGGGTGTACGGTAATATGGACCTGAGACAAACAAATAAACTTAGAGGCAACAAAATAAATAGGCCAATCTTTATAAAAGAAAATGATAAATAAAACACGGTTAATATCAACATGACCGCATTTAAAATGAGATAGAATGCTCTGATGGTTGCCTGTCCTCTTACAAACCAATGCTTACTTTTACTAAATGGTAGTAATGACCCGAGGATTGAAATAATAGAGATAATGATAATTGCTAATTCCATAGATATTTATTTGCAGATGCAGAGATCAATTAAGTTCTCAAAAAAGTCTGTCAAACAATAGACGCAATTCCATTAACTCCAGTTGCTCGTTTTCTGCAAAAGCAGATCAATAGCTATCACTTTTAGATTCCAATCAAAGAATGTTCAACATCATTTTTAATGATAATTTTTATTTTTTGTGCAGTTCGTTCTATTTACGCTGTAAACAAGGAAGCTATCTGTTAATTTCATTTCGTATTGTGGCGCTAACGTTTTACTTTGATTTCCATTAGCAATCGACAAAGATTGCTAAGCAAGAAGCTTTGTGAATATATCGATGAAATGAGGGCAATACAGGTAACTTTTGCCAAATTTCAAAACACCTGCCTGATAGATTCCCCAAGACACATCTGTCTAAACACATTAGGATTACTGGACCTTTGTGTTGTTATCTAGATCTAGGACAACAGAGCTTACTAGACCTTCCCAATAGCTCCTAAAATCCTTAAGCCTAGGACGGTTGACTATGAATTTCAATCAAACCCTAAATAAATAACTCATTATAATTATTAAGCACGAACCTCGATTAATTACCCAAGAATAAAAGTTGATAATTCCGCTGTAGGTTGTGATTAAATTATACCACCTAGGATACCACTCGTTATGCTAACTACGGCCGCCAAACCTAGAGCCCACCAAAAATTCTTTACTTCAAATCCAGGTAAGAACCAATCTGCAACTTGAATAAGAATCGCATTCAGCAGCCATGTGAAAATCCCCAAGGATAAAATTCCCAGGGTGACAATCTTCAAAAATGTCCCTAATGTGAAATCTAGAAATCCAACAAGCAAGGCAACTAGGATGCATTGAACAAAGCTCTTCATTTTTACTCCGGGAAGGAGTAAGCCGCCAATGTAAAATGATGCTCCTGCAACTAGTACATTTATTATAGTATCCATTATTCGTTAGTTTTAGTTATTTATTGGCTGATTAATTCAATCCAAATTTAGACATTGTACTGTCAATAATATTAGTCGTTATCTTCTCCACACTTACTCTATCGGAGGACATTTGTTCCTTAAAGTATTCGACGTAGATAGACGCTGAAATGTCTTCTAAAGTACCACCTAATTCAAAATGCTTTTTATAGACTTCCCCCGTTATCGTAGTTACGAATCCCGATATTGAAGCCTTTACTAAAGAGTCACTCAAAAAAGTTGTCAAGCTAGATTGAGATGCTAAAGAACTGACAGCTTCCGAGATAAATTTAGACAATAATGCTGATATTGCTGATGAGACTATCAACTTATTTTTATTCTCTACTACAACTCCATGTAATTCAGCTAATTTTTGAACCATGTCGACTTGTATATACGTCACCACCGCCACATCCAATAATGGAATAGGGATAGCCGAGATGGAAGAGGATTTCCCGACAGCTTTAAGTATAATAGCATTGGATTCCTCGTGTAAAAGAGTTGCAATCTCTGATTTTTCTACTCCTGATATTTCATTGCTCATAGTTGTTTCTTTTTCTTACTAAAGCAGAGATTAATTTGTTCGATAACGTATTCTAGATTTTATTTAACAAAAATTGTTTTTACATTGACAAATTCTCTTATTCCATAATAGCTCAACTCTCTCCCTACCCCACTTGTCTTTACTCCTCCAAATGGCAATCTTGGGTCAGATTTCACAAATTGATTGACAAAGCAACACCCTGCATCAAGCCTTTCCTTGGCAATTTGCTCTCCTCGTTTTACATCACGAGTAAATACACAAGCTCCAAGACCAAAGTCAGTATCGTTAGCTATTCTAATCGCATCCTCTTCATCTTTTGCTCTAATTACTGAAGCTACAGGACCAAATATTTCGTCTTCATAAGCGGGCATTCCTGGTTTTACATCTGTTAATATCGTTGGTGGGTAATAAGCTCCTTCACCCTCTGGAATATGTCCTCCTATCAATAAGGTAGCTCCATTCTTAACACTCTCCACTACCTGTCCATGCACTTCATCCCTAAGGTCATGCCTTGCCATTGGCCCAAGAGTAACCTGCGTCATAGGATCTCCCATGATTGCTGATTCCATCTTCGATTTGAATAGGGCCAAGAATTCATCATAAACCTCATCAACTATTATAAATCGTTTAGCTCCAATACAACTCTGTCCTGCATTGAGCAGTCTCGACGTCTTACATTGCTCAGCTGCATGTTCTAAATCTGCATCATGCAGCACTAAATATGGATCGCTACCTCCCAATTCTAGTACTGTATGCTTGATTTGACTTCCAGCGGTAGAAGCTACTGCTGATCCAGCTGGACCACTTCCTGTCAACGTAGCTGCTTTAACTTTTTTGTTTTCGAGTATAGGTTTCACCCCACTGCTATCCACCAATAAAGTTGTGAAACAACCTTCTGGAAAACCAGCATCGCGGAACACTTCCTCGATATATAATGCAGATTGTGGCACATTGGAAGCATGTTTGAGTAATCCTACATTCCCAGCCATCAAAGCCGGGGCCGCAAATCTAAAAACTTGCCACATCGGATAATTCCACGGCATCACAGCTAACACGATACCTATCGGCCGATATGATATCATACTTCGAGTAGCATCTGTATCCACCATTTCATCTGCCATGAATGATTCTGCATTATCTGCATAATATCTACATACCCAAGCACACTTTTCTACTTCTCCTATTGCAGAACTCAGCGTCTTGCCCATCTCCAAGGTCATCGTCTCTGCATACACAGCCTTACGTTCTTCGAGGATATCCGCGGCTTTATGCATCATAACTGCGCGATCGGTAAATGAGGTTTTTTTATACGATTGGTAAGTTTTGTCAGCCTTATTGATAATCTCTTGAACTTCTTCGGTCGTATGCTTAGTAAAAGTTGAGAGATCTTTATTAGTTGCTGGATTTTTAGTTTGTATAGTAGCCATATTTTTTTTCTTTGATATATTTTTTGAATGATTTTAAGCATAATCGAAGTAATCCGCCAGCTCCTCAGTAAGCTGATCATTGACTTCAGTGGTAATTGGAATTTCTATGAGGCAAAGTTCATTGGTATTTATTGCATTGGATAGTATTTCCTTTAGATTAGCTATGCTGGTTGGCTGATATCCATTTATATCAAAACTTTCTGCTAACTTAACAAAATCAGGATTCCCCAAATTTGTGCCAAACGATTTCCCTTCACTCATCTTTTGTTTCCATTTAATCAATCCATAGTTATTATCATTTACAACTATAAAAATACATCCCACCCCAAGTCTTTTTGCAGTTTCTAACTCTTGAATGTTCATTAGAGCTCCACCATCTCCCATTATGCAGACCACCGCTCGATCAGGATCTACTAACTTCGCCGCGATGCCTCCAGGAAGTGAAATGCCCATAGTAGCAAGACCATTTGAGATGATACATCCATTGGGTACGTAAGTCTGGAAGTTTCTGGCAATCCACATCTTGTGACTACCAACATCACTTATCACAAGTCCGCTATCAGGCAGCATCTCACGCACAGCATGGACTACACCTGGTGCATTGAATATTTTACTATCATCATCTTGTGCATAAGAATTGATAGATTCAAAAATATTTTCTCTGATACTTATGTACCAATCGTCATACGGTTCGTGATCGATACTCTCCAACATGATATCCATACTATCCGCTAAGTCACCAATTACCTCTACAGTGGGAATGTAGTGCGTATAAACTTCGGCTGGATCAAAATCGATATGGATAATTTGATTATCATTATTTTCATTCCAATTTTGTGGATCATATTCTGCAATGTCATATCCAATACAAATAACTAAATCCGCTTTTTCGAATGCTTCGATTACGTGATCTTTAAATCCAAGTCCCACAGCACCAAGAGAAGTTGGCTCTCTATCTGACACTGCACCTTTACCCATAAAAGTACATGCAACAGGAATATTAAATTTCTTAGAAAGTGCCGTAAGTGCTCTGCTGCTTCTATTTCTTATAGCTCCATTTCCAGCAATAATAATAGGCCGTTCAGCACAATTTATCATTTCTATAGCTTTATTGAGTGCACCTTGGTTTGGAGATGGTCGTTGTACCTTAGTTTTGGGAAGCGGTTTTAAGTTCTCCATTACCTCCATGCCTGCGATATCCTCAGGCAACTCAATATGGGTTGCACCCGGTTTTTCTGTCTCCGCTATTTTAAAGGCCTTTCTAACGATTTCTGGCACTACCTCAACTGAATTGATTGAGGAATTCCATTTTGTTATTGGTTCCATCATTTTTACTACATCAATTACTTGATGGCTTTCATGATGTAGTCTTGTAGAATCACCCTGCCCCGTTATAGCGACTAGTGGGGCCTTATCTAAGTTAGCGTCTGCTATACCTGTCATCAAATTGGTTGCTCCTGGACCAAGTGTAGACAGACAAACACCCGATTTCCCACTTAATCTCCCCCAGACGTCTGCCATGAATGCTCCTCCCTGCTCATGCCGAACAGCTACAAATATGATCGAAGAGTCCTCTAATGCAAATAAAAAATCTTCATTTTCTTCTCCTGGAACGCCGAAGATGTATTTGACACCTTCATTTTCTAGGCAATTGATCATTAATTTGGCAGCATTCATATGTCTTTTTTTTTGAAGCAATCTAAGGATTCCGAATCAAACCTAGCTCTAAGACCCCACAGTAAATTCAGTTCCAACTTGGAGATATTTGCAAAACTCCCATCGACAAGCTATGGGTACGCTATTTTTCTCTTTATATTCTTGAGGTTCTTAGAGGTTCTCATTAGCACTAAGGTCAAAATAACTACAGTCCAATGACTTCGATGCTTGCAGTTGTAAGTAAAGAGCGAGATATTTTATCACTCTATTGTATAAAAAAAACCAATCCCAAAGGATTGATACGGATAAATATAACCAAAATAGCAATTACAGAACAAATTATTCTATTCCCTCTCATCTTCAATTAGGGAGTGCCACTAATGGTTAAAATAAAATTCCCCGTAACTTTGCAATTTTACAAGGAATCGAATCAAAACTATGCGTTTACGGCATTAAGTTCATCTTTCAGTGATTTCATTTGCTCTAACTCTGAGACCACATATAGTTTCTGTGATGTAAGGACTTTTTTCAAATTGTCTGACATCTCTACATTTTCGATCACGTCAATGAAATCTTCGATGAGCTTAGAAGATCCTCTTTCAATCTCATCTACTATTGCGTCTACTTCGCTACCGTAACTAACATTGTTGATTTTGACGTCAATAAACATTCTATGCAAATCGCCAAGAATGCTTGTTTTTACTTGTGGGTCACCACCTAACAATTTGGATTGGCTTTCTAACACTTTGTGCATTTTGTGCCTTTCTTCTGAATACGTAGAAAGTCTTTCTTTCAAAGATGTAATACTGGTTGCCTTTTCGATTTCGGCAAATCCCTTTTCCGCGTCTTGAAGTCTAATGATCAAATCTTGTAATGCGTTTTTCACTTTTGAAATATCCATCTGTTATATAAATTTTAGGTTTTAATAAATTTCTTTTGCACTTCTCCTACTCTCAACAAACTTGTAATGTTCGATGGAAAGTAAAATTATTTGTAAGCACGGGCTTTCTGAAATGACTATTAGAACAGCGCTACACCATATGAATACTGGAACCTAAACAGATAAATAGTTATTGATCATACCATGAACAAATTCATTATTTGCTGTAGTAAATAACAACGCCACAACCAAATCTCGGATAATTTCCATCCACAGCTTTAGTCCTAGATTCTTGGAGACTACACTCGATCAAACCAAAGCCTAGCTAAATGTTAATCATCACAAAACCCCAAGCGCCTTGGCAACGAATATCAATACAAATCGTGTAGAAATGAAATGGCCACTTACCATCAAATAATCTAGAAGGCGCAAGCAGGAATAAAGTTTTACAGCCAATATTTGAGCATGACCAACTGCGTGCACAATTAGTCATCAATCATTTCAGCATCAGATTCTGTATCTGGATATACACTTTGGATCAGCTTCCAATTCGAACCTATCAATGCCTGCAGTAATTCTAGCAGATCCTCTAAGGTGGAAAAAAGCTCCTTACTCTTTCGGTAAGTTTCAGTCTCTTTTCTCATTTCAAAAAATGCTTGATAGCCTTCGAACACTTTGGTCATCTCATTTGTCTGAATCACAAACTGCTCAAGCTGCTCATTCAAGTGCTTATCAACAATTCCTGGAGTTTCCTCACTGACTGCAGTCACATTGGTCGGATGCTCCGACAAAATAGACTCGAGCATATCCTTGGGAACTACATTAAAATATTGGCAGGTTGCTAAAAATTTCTTCATATTGGGTTCTACAAATCCCGATTCA
>CAXBGT010000011.1:0-52022 GCA_963975265.1 uncultured Saprospirales bacterium | reverse complement strand
GCTCTGTCTTAGGCACCCACTTCCTGGCTTCTGCAAGAAACAGGAATCCAACAACTCACACATAATAAAATCCAACAACGCACACATAATAATTCGTAACCAGAGCGGCTTCTGCAAGAGCAGAGCGGCTTCTGCAAGAAACGCTCTGTCTTAGGCACCCACTTCCTGGCTTCTGCAAGAAACAGGAATCCAACAACGCACACATAGTGAAATCCAACAACGCACACATAGTGAAATCCAACAACGCACACATAATAAAATCCAACAACGCACACATAATAATCCGTAACCAGATCGGCTTCTGCTAGAAACAGGAATTCTATAACGTAAACAGCAAATGCTACTTCCTCAATTGAAAGTAGCGATTATTACTGTTTACGAGACTTCAGTCTCGTAGCGTCTAGTATAGCAACATCTAGAATAGTTGTATAATGCAAACAAAAGAATAGCATCTAATAATACCCCACATAATTAAACGGCGTGACATCCAACAATTCAGCCTTAATCACCTCAGAAACATCTAATGTCCCAATAAATTCATGGATATCTTCTTTAGTAATAGATGTCTTGCCTCTCGTCAATCCTTTAAGTGCTTCATACGGCTTAGGATAACTTTCACGTCTAAGTATATTCTGAATGGCCTCCGCTACTACTGCCCAATTGGCATCTAAGTCTGATCTAAGTTTGGCTTCGTTCAGTTGAAGTTTGCTTATTCCCTTTTGGATTGATTTACATGCAATGAGGATGTGACCAAAAGGTACTCCGACATTTCGTATTACGGTACTATCCGTTAAATCTCTTTGTAATCTACTGATTGGTAATTTCGCAGCAAGGTGTTCTAAAATTGCATTTGCTAGACCAAGATTTCCTTCAGCATTTTCGAAGTCGATAGGATTGACTTTATGCGGCATCGCGGACGATCCTACTTCATTCGCAACGACTTTTTGTTTGAAATACTCCAGCATGATATACGTCCATAGATCCCTGCAGAAGTCAATCAGGATTGTATCAATTCTTGCAAACGTATGTAAAATAGCTCCTAAATGATCATAATGGGCAATTTGTGTAGTGTACTTAGATCTTTGTAATCCAAGTCTTTCTTCTACAAAACTTTTTGCAAATCCTAACCAATCATGAGAAGGAAAGCTGACCTTATGAGCATTTAAGTTTCCCGTGGCACCTCCAAATTTTGCCTTAATCGGGAGCGCCTTCAAAAGATCTAATTGATCCGTTAATCTCTCTTCAAATACAGCAAATTCCTTTCCTAAAGTAGTAGGAGACGCGGGTTGCCCATGTGTTTTGGCAAGCATCGGGATCCCTCTATAATCTGCTATCATTTTACTGATATCGGAGACTACATTTTCAATAGCCGGATACATCACCTCAATCAAAGAATCTTTGATCATCATAGGAAGTGCAGTATTATTTATGTCCTGCGATGTCAACCCGAAGTGGATAAATTCCTTGTACTTTTCTAACCCGCCAATTTTGTCAAACTCGGCTTTGATAAAATACTCAACAGCTTTTACATCATGGTTAGTGATCTTCTCAATATCTTTGATCGATTGACCATCTTCCACCGAGAAATTGGTGACTATTGCATCTAGATGATAAATATTGTCAGGTGGGAAATCTGCCATTACTCCAATCTTATGTTCGATCAGATGTTTGAGATATTCAATTTCTACTTTGACTCTATATTTGATCAATGCATACTCTGAATAGTAATCAGATAGTGCGATTGTCTTCCCGTTGTACCTACCATCGATAGGGGATATTGCTAGTAACATTTTGTTTTATTTGTTGTCAGGCTCATAAGAATCCGTTAATCGTTTCATATAATAATAAGTCTCTACTTGAGATCTCACTGCGAGGTCAGAAGTCTCAGTTCTGTATTCGTTATTTTTAGAGAAGTGGATATATCTAGCTTTTACATTGTCAAAAAGTTGAATATTAATGAGGTCTTTTATGGTATTTTGAATGTCAGGATCTAAAATCGGAAACATAGTCTCGATTCTTCTATGCAAGTTGCGTACCATCCAATCTGCAGAGGAAAGATACAATTTTTCTTTTCCATTATTATGAAACATGAAAATCCTTGCATGTTCTAAATAACGATCTACAATCGATATAGCTTCTATGTTGTCACTTATCCCTTTTACACCTGGAACCAAGGAGCATATTCCACGAATAATCATTTGAACCAATACCCCTTTTTGACTGGCTTCGTATAACAGACCTATCATTTCCTCATCGTGGATGCTGTTCATTTTAAGAATGATGCGAGCTTCTTTACCTTTTTCAGCATTTTTGATTTCGTTTTTGATCAAATCAATTAATAATGGTTTCAGGTTGAATTGTCCCACACCAAAATATTCGAACTTTCTTTTTGGTTTTGTTTTTGTCTCTAAGTATGTAAACAATCGAGCTGCTTCACTAGTCAGTCTTTTATCCGCTGTAAATATTCCAATATCAGAATAGATTTTGGCCGTATCTTCATGAAAGTTTCCAGTACTCAAATGAACATATAATCTAGCTTTATCTTTCTCTATTCTTCTTACGATGGCAATTTTACTATGCACTTTTACTCCAGGCATGCTGTAGTGTACTCGAACACCTGCACGCTCTAGTCTTTCACCCCACATGAGGTTGGCCGCTTCGTCAAATCTTGCTTTCACTTCCACAAATGCAGATACTTGCTTGCCATTCTTTACTGCGAGCTTGAGTGCATCCATGATTTTACTCACCTTAGCTACTCTATATTGTATAATTTTAATATGAGTTACATTAGGGTCAGTTGCTGCATCTTCAAAAAACTTTATGACTGGGGTATAGCTTTGATAGGGCACATGAAGAAGTTGATCCTTCTTTTTTATAACGTTGAATATTGATTCTGCATTTTCTAAGTAAGGAACAGGAAGCGGTGGTTGTGGATTATCTTTATGATGCGTCAATCCAAAATCAGGAAATCCAAAAAAGTCAGCATTATTGTGATACCTACCTTCCGGTAATTTATCATATTGGCTTAATTCAAACACTGTAGATAAGAAATCAAGCATTTTTTTAGGGACTGATCTATCGTAGACAATCCGTGATGCGACACCTACATTTCTTTTGTTGAGGCTCTTTTTGATTTTTGAAATCAGATCCCCAGAATATTCATCATCTATATATAGTTCTGCATCTCTAGTAAGTTTGATAGAGTATGTATCAATGATATCATATCCAGGAAATAAAAGCCGCACATTGTGCCTTACTATATCATCAATAACGATAATATCATGCTCACCCTCATTTCTTGGGGACAATTCAATAAATCGAGGCAAGTGATCAGAAGGGATTTTTACAACCGCATATTGCGGCTTTTTACTATCGGACCCCGTCTCCGAAAGGTGCATAGCAAGATAAAGAGCACCTGTGTTTAGAAATGGTTTTATCTTATTTTCTACTAAAAGTACTGGCTGTACAAATGGAAGCATATTTTCTTTGAAATAGTCTTCGATGAATGCTTGTTGTTCATCATTTAACTTCTTCCTTCTTAGAATGTTGATCTTATTTTTGGCTAATTCTGGTATTATTTGCTTTTCAAATATTTTACTAAATTCCTCCTGTTGTGTATTGACAATTTTTAGAATTTTGCTCAATATATCGGCAGGTTCGAAATCTAATGATGATCTCGTCTTCTTTCCTGTTCGTAAAAGAGATCTGTGATTTGCCACTCTTACCCGGAAAAATTCATCCAAATTTGAAGAGTATATGGCTAAGAATTTTATTCTTTCGAAAAGGGGTACACTTGGATCTTTAGCTTCTTGTAATACCCTGTAGTTAAAGGCAAGCCAACTAATATCTCTGTGTATATATGGTATCATAATCTTATTAAAATAGGTTTAACTGTTGGCTAGCTTCAATTCGCTTTGGGCCGCGAGTATGTATAGTTGTATTTTCAATAATTCCAGTGCAAATATACTCAGCTAATTCGGGGGCTAAAATATTATTGGGTTCATGTGGGAAAAAAAATACTTTTCTGATGCCCTGATCTACATAATATTGGATTCTTTCAACCCATTCATCTATCCGCTGATAGTCGGTGGGATGAATTGCAGTATCACTTGCATTTCCTACAAATCGAACCATAATGTAGTCGCCGCAAACTCTCATGTGAAGTACATCCCTTCTTCCTGCCACATCAGTTAATAACAATCCTATATTGTGAGATATTGTCAGATCTTGTAATTCATTCATAATAGATTCATCTTCAAACCATGATGGATGTCTCAATTCAATAGATAAATCAAAATCTGAAGGGAATGCTTCGAAGAAGTGTTCCAAAGTATCAAATCTGTCACTTCCAAAATAAGGAGGAAGTTGCATGAAACTAGGTCCAAGTTTATGTCTGAATGTACTCAACGCATTCATGGTATTCTCTATAATGTCAGAATCGGTTCCTAGTGTTTTTCTGTGAGATATTGCTTTGTGGATCTTTGGGCAAAACTTGAAGTCTTCAGGGGTTTCATCGTACCATTTCTGCAGCGTTTCAATCTTAGGAGTCCCATAGTGGGTGCTATTTAATTCAATGGTGTTGAATTGCTGTCCATATTCTTTCAGAAAGTCTGCAGCTTTAGTTTTAGTAGGGTAGTAGCTCCCTTTCCATTCTTTAGTTCCCCAACCTGTGCAGCCAACATAAAATGATGCATTTTCAGAAGCGAGATTAGAAAACACGTGTTTGTTCGATTCAGGTTCGTTTGGTAAGCTGAAATCTACATCAGATATATCTTCTAGTTTTCCAAATTTCATTTGCTAATTGTATTAGATTGCTTTACAATTACTTTTTTTGACCAAAGTATAGTGCAAATTATTATACAAATCTAATCATATCATTTCCACCTACAATATTTAGGTCTATCAATCTTAGTAGCATTCCCCATCCGATCATTCAGTCATTGAATCATTCAATCATTGAAAAATGATCAAAAGAATCGAACTCCAACTCCAAACCATCTTCCTGGCATTGGCACTAGATTGGTTTCTCGGTATTCTTGATTAGTTACATTGTTTGCACTTATATATGCCGCAAAGTTTGATCCAGTATAATTCAACTTCATATCAACCAGTGAGTAGTCAGCCAATGACTCTCTATCTAAATACCTATAGTTGGTGTTTAAGTTTACTTTATCTTTTAGGATATCAAACTGCAGCCCGATCAGTAATTGTTGAGACAGATTGTCCAGAGCATATCGACTAACTGCAACTTCGTTATTATCTACCACCTCAGCGCTTATGTATGTATAGTTGATATTGGCACGTACATTATGATCAATCTCCACATGGTGCGCTAAATCTATGGACATATTAAGATCAACTCCTGCTACATTGACTTCATTAAAGTTTCTAATTTGCCACTTTTCTTGTGTTGTACTGTCTTTGTACCAATCAATCAGATTACTATTATTTCTTAAAAATGCACTAACCGTAATGCTAAGATCAGAACTGTTGTATTTAGCTCCCACTTCATATGCCGTTGCAGATTCAGCTACCAAATTTTCATTCCCTTGTTCTGTTCTAGAGCTATAATAAAGGTTGGTATAAGTAGGAATCCTATCAGACCAGTTGGCAGTTGCAAATAGATTGAATTTTGGTGACACTTTATAGTACGCATCAATTCCTGGATAGGCTTTAAAATCAAAATCGGAAACTTTATTCCCATAGAAACCGGCTGTTATTCCAAGTTTATCATCTAAGAATTTAATTCTATGTTCTAAGAATAATCCTAGTATATCTCTTTCTCTTTCGCCTAAGTTGTTACTCACCAATTTCTCCTTAGCATAATCAACACCGAAACCAGTAACACCAGCTTTTGAATTGTATGAAGCATGTAATTCACCAATGTAAGAGTTACTTCTATGCTCATTCATAAAGAAAGCAGGGTTTTGACGTAAGAAAACGTACTCATCCTTGTTCGTTCTCCAACTAGCTCTTGGCTTTATGATGAAATTTCCCGATATGAAAGTTGTAGTCGCTGATATAAATCCAGTTCTTACTTCTTCATATTGATCTACAAATGCTTCATTCGCATAAAACCCATTAGCACCAAATTCTCTTTCTGTAAATCCGGCTTGTACGCTTACTGGCATTAGAGCGCCCGTGTTGATATTTGCTTGGTAAAAAGCGGTATTGATATTGTAATCGGTATTGTATCTGTAACCTTCACTTCCTTGACGACTGAAGCTTAGCGATTGATCTATTGCTTTGCTACTAAGACTAGCCGTTGCATTTAAACCAAAAGTCTCGAATGCAGAAATACTTGCTCCTGCAGTCATTCTGAATTCTTCTCCTTCTTGTACTTTTGTAATGATATTGATAGCTCCAGCCATAGCATTCATACCATAGATTCTAGCAGCTGGACCTTTGATGACCTCTATTCGTTCTACATCTTCTAGCGCTACTGGCAGATTCATCATGTGATGACCTGTTTGTGGATCTGACATTCTTACCCCATTTACAAGGATGAGAACTTGATTGAAAGTAGAACCTCTAAGGCCTGCATCTGATTGTACACCATTGACTCCTCTTCTACGAATGTCTACAGCACCCATATATTGAAGTAACTCAGGAATATTGGTTGCTGGTAGATCATTAATCTCCTCTCTTTCTATGACTTGGATATTCCTTGCGTTTTCTGATAAAGGAGCAGATAATCTATTTTGAGCGATCAAGACATCATCTATCAAGAATGAAGTATCTATCATAGATGAAGAATCGATTTGCGCGTAATTAGTTGTTATCGACAGCGTTGCGAATAAGAAAATTAGTGTTTGTTTGATCATATGATCTGTACATGTTTGATTAGTTGCCACAAAAGTAGTTTATTGTGTCATATATACAATTTTATTATATGAAGATTTTGGCGTGGGTTTTATCTACTTTAAATTCTTATTAATATTATCTTCGGAATATTGCTAGTGAGCGTCTATAGTTTTATAACCTTTGTCGTATATCTAATGCCCATTTCATTCAACAGTTTAATAACATAAACACCATCCGCTTGATCAGAGAGATCTACTGAGATGGCACTCCCATTGTTAGCTGAGAATTTACCTTTGTTGACCACGATACCCGAAATATTAGAAATGCTATATTGATAGATCCCAGAATTTGGGACATTGATATTTATTAAACCATTACTTGGTATTGGGAAGGCTATCAGACTTTCATTGGTCGCATCATTAGTAGCTACTTGATCTGCTAGACAACCTGTCATATATAACTCAGCAGCTGATGCCCATATATTACCATTCTGCTCTGAAAGACAAACCAGTCTAAAATATCTGCAGATCGTAGGCGTTATATCGACATTAGATGGAGAGAATGCATTTGTGAATTCTCCAACTGATACTGGTGTACCCCAATCTTCCCCATCAAGACTTACGTAAAGTTCGTATTCTTTTACTCTTCCATTAGCTCCATTTTGCCTTGGAAGATAAGTAAACTTCGATGCCTGATATTCAGTACCCATATCTACTATCATTTCGTGCGGATACGTATCATTTCCACCTGTCCATCTAGTGTGCCAGATTGTATTAGGATCATCATCAAATGCCATAATAGCTAGGCCCGGAGCATTAGGTTCTTCACTATCTACGAACTCCAATTTCCATTCGTTTTTTGGTGTACTATCAGGATTGTTACAATCTTGAATACTTGGACATGAAGAAACAGTGATCATATCAATTATTGTTTTAGAAAACTCTTCGCCATTTTTAGTTACATGCATCGTGACATCATAACTCCCTTCTGTTCCTAACACAACCATTGGGTTTCGAACGTTTGCATCCGAGATAAAAGCTGGTTCTGGACTGATCTCCCACCTCCAAGAGGCTCCACTGTGATCGATAATAGAGTGGTCTTCAAAATAGACAGTATCAGAAATACAGCCATAGTTGGCTTGTTCAACCCAAGGATTAATGATCGGTTCATAGTTAGTGACCTCAAGAGGTGATTCCCATACTCCTGCATTGCCAGAGACTCTTAGCTTACCATCTCTATAAAATGGCAAAGCTAGATTTACATGGTGACCTGCAGGATAACCAGTGCCAAAGTCTCTCCATTCTAGGTCATCAGTGTTTCTTATATAAACTTTGGATTCCGTATCTCTTGCATTTGAGAATAGGTACACGACGTCTTCTCCATTTTCGCCTGGTTGCACAACTATATTTTTTGTGTACTCACTAAGTCCACTAGTCCAGTCCTCCCAAGAGTCACCTCCATCGATAGACTTGAACACCTTTCCAATATCAGATGACCACGTCCCATTTTGAAGACATGCATAAATCGTATTGGCATTAGTTGGAGAGATGGCCATAAATAATCTTCCTTCCCAATTGCCATTACCATTTGGGAATGAGGTCAATGATGGTTTTTCTTGCCAAGTAAGACCTCCGTCCTCACTTTTTTGTAATCCTTTGTTTACAATATCTGCATAAAGGATATCTGGTTCAGAATAGGATGCTTGTATCCATCTTACTCTATTCCCAAAATCATAAATCATAACATATTCCATTCCACCGTCGGTACTTTTCCATAAAGCATTTCCTTCACCTAAGAGAATATGCCCAAAGTAGTTTGTGTGAAAGATCATATTACTTCTACGACCGCCATACTCATCCATATTAGGATATTTACTGAATAGGAATCTCCCTTCTGGCATTGCTTCTGCTGTTTTTGGCAGTATCCATCCTGCGCCAAGATCATCAAATGCTACGTGCCTTGATTTTCCTTGTCTTACCCATCCAGTAGGAGACTCAGCTCCACCCATTCTTAAGGCCTTGTCACCATAAAAATCTGCTATTGCAGTATTACCATTGTGATATCTACCACCAATGATGAGATCTTCATTCCAGCTTTGATCGAAGCCCCACATATCAGATCCTATTATGCCGTTTGTTTTAACTTGGTGATTGGTCAGAAAATCGTCATCTGTATAATTAATTCCTCCATCAGTGGCAACCCAAACTTCTCCATTCTGCATTATTTTCATGTCCTGCATGTCAGGATGCAATGGATATTGTCCACCATAACCGCCCATATTGGCGAAAGTACTTCCTCCATTTGAGGACTTGAATAGACTTGCTGTCCCAGTATAAATGAGGTCTGCATTTTCATCAGAGACCTCGAGAACAAGATCATAAAACCCTTGCCAATTGTCCATTTGGAAAAAGGATGACTTTCCTTTAGCGAGTAGGTTCCATTGTTGGGTAATTACATTTCCTTTATATAATAAAGGCGTATCATCAGAGGATAACAAGATCGCAAAAACATCATCAGGGCTGTCTAGAGAAACTGCTAGTAAGCCTCCTGATTGATTAGGTATATTCTGAGGGAAAGTTGGATCTTCAGAAAACGATTGACCTCCATCTAAAGAAACGATCAACTCAAAATTTCCTCCTGATTTAGTTAATCCATAGATTATGTTTGAATCTGCAGGATGCCTATGCACATCATATACTTGTGCGAAATGCACTCTTGTCCATGAAGTACCTGCGTCTACACTAACATATAGTCCAGAATTTGAAGCCGCAAAGAGTTTAGAACTATCATCCTTATCTATTTCTATTTTATCAGAAGCGAATGCTGCATTTGCTGAGGATAGTGGAGACCATGTGATACCACCGTCAATAGTCTTGTGTGTCTGACCTCCAGCAGATGCATAAACAGTATTTTCATCTTTTGGGTCAATAACAACTTCTGTAACTCCTCCACCAAAATTATAGTCGAGAGCAAGTTGATTCCATGTTACGCCTTTATCAATCGATTTATTGACAAAGCCAGTTTCTGTGCCACAATACAATACATTATTGTCGGTATTTGCTACATCGATAGAATATACATTAGCCTGATATGTAGCTCTTCCTGGGATAGTGGTGGGACTGGTCTCATTGAGCCAATATGTTTCTTTAGGTCCTAGAAAAGTCCATTCTGAGGCACTTCTATTTTCTTGAGTAGTAGATTTTGATTTTTGTGTTTTGAGTAGATTCTTTTGAAACATCTCCATGTCAGGCAAAGATATAGTACCATCATTATTCACCCACGGAAGCACCTTTTGAGACCATATTTTAAAATACCTCCTTACTGCCCGATGTTCTTTAGTGCCTTCACTTTCCCATGCATCAAATTCTAATTTGATTACATTATAATTGATTTCAGCACTATACAGCATTTTTGCCCACTCTGGATAGTCGTTGTGAAAAGCAGGTTTATAAGATTTGATATTACCTGGGATGTCATCGTACTTAGTATACTGAGATTGACCAATTAGGATACTGCTGATGATTATGAAGGCGAATGTAAAAGCGTACTTTGAGTTGTTGAAAATGTTCATATTAATTATTTGGCAAAATTTGGATTGTATAAGCCTTTGCTTTAAATGATAAATTTATCAATATATTTCTATGGATGTAATTATCGACGTAGTTAAAATCAAAAAAGCCAAATCAGATCACTCCAATTTGGCTTTTTATACATCATTTAAACACAAAAATACTAATCCGTAATAAATGGATAATCCTTCTGCGTATAGTTATCATCATATAACTCAGAACCTAAAGGATAATCAGATTCATCTGCAAATTTCATTGCTGCTTCGATCTCCGCATCAATCTCAGTTTTGATCTTATCGATCTCTTTCTGTGTCGCCAATTTGCTATCGATCATCTTATTTACGATCAAGATAATAGGATCTTTTTCTTTGTACTCGTTTAACTCATCCTTTGTTCTATATTTCGATGGATCAGAAACGGAGTGACCTCTATACCTGTAAGTATTGATCTCTAAAAAATAAGGTCCTTTGCCAGATCTGATGTGCTTGGCAGCTTTTTCAAGTGCTTCATGTACCGCTTCAGGATCCATACCATTTACTGGTTCGCTCGGCATATCAAATGCTGATCCGATCTTATAAAGCTCGTGTACATTACTGGTACGCTCAACAGATGTTCCCATCGCATACTTGTTATTCTCTACTATATAAAGAACTGGAATCTTCCAAGTCATAGCCATATTGAACGATTCATATAGAGCACCTTGTCTGGCAGCACCGTCACCGAACATAGTCACACAAAGGTTTTTAGTGCCTCTATATTGCTCAGCGAATGCAATACCAGTACCGATTGGAATTTGAGCCCCTACGATCCCATTGCCACCGAAGTAGTTGTGCTCTTTTGAGAAGAAGTGCATTGAACCACCTTTTCCTTTTACACAACCAGTAGACTTACCGTACAACTCTGCCATACAAGAATTAGAACTTAATCCTCGTGATAAAGCAATACCATGCTGTCTATATGCAGTTACTATTTTATCATCTTTTGTGATTCCAGAAGTCAATCCAGCGGCGATCGCTTCTTGACCAATATATACGTGACAGAATCCTCTAATTTTTTGTTTAGAGTAAGCGTAGAGTGTTTTCTCTTCGAATGTTCTTATCCTATACATTATAGTGAACCAGTCCAGATATTGTTTCTTACTATATTTTGCTTTTGATTTTGCAGGAGCCTTTTTAGCAGCTCTTTTTTTCTTTTCTAATACTTCAGCCATTGTACTTTCTTTAGTTTTTTTATTCTTTCAGACCGCTAAGATAAAATCCTATTGGTATTTCTTAGATTGTTAGAGGATTTATTTCTGATTAATCGATGACGTATTGACTTCGATTTCAATTTGATCCAACATTATTAACGTTTGAGATACGATTTTGATCATTTCTTGTTTTCTTTGCTGCCTCATATATTCTGCAAAATGATATAAGAATTGAAATCTGAGAAACTAATATTCAGTAATTTCATTATTCTTGATTATTGATGCGAAAGGACATTGAACATTTTATATGCAAATCAAAGAAATACAACTCACCAATTTTAATAACTATGATACTACGAAAGTGGGTTTTCATGCACAAGTAAATGCACTTACTGGTAAAAACGGTATGGGTAAGACCAATTTGCTAGATGCGGTATATTATGTGTGTATTGGTAAAAGTTATTTTTCTTCTGGTGATAAATATGTAGTGAGAAAAGGAGAGACCTTTTTTAGATTACAGGGTGAATTTGATGGCGGCAGAGGGAAAGATTTGGTTGAAGTTAAGGTAACGCCAGGCAAGAAGAAGGAAATTTTGCTTTCTGGCAAGAAGCTGGATCGATTGTCTGATCATATTGGTCGCTTTCCATGTGTCATTATAGCTCCTGTGGATATACAGCTTATGCTAGAAGGAAGCGAGGAAAGACGGAAGTTTTTGGATAATACGGTGATGCAATTCGATAGGGCTTATGTAGATGCAATTTTGGTGTATAACAAGCTATTAAAACATAGAAATGCGACATTAAAAGGATTCGCAGAAAAGCATTATTATGATCAAAGAATGATAGATTCTATTTCTCATGGGATGTACAAGTCAGCTCAGAAAGTTCATGAGATGCGTAAGGCATTGGTTCAAGAATTGTCCCCATTGTTTGATCATTATTACGCATTGATATCTGGAGAAAGTGAGGAGTGTAGCATCAGTTACAAATCTCAGCTGGATGGAGAAACCCTACAAGAGTTATTTGCTAAGAATATAGAAAAAGATAAAATATTATCAAGAACAAGTTCGGGAATTCATAAGGATGATATTACGTTGAAGATGAATGGAGAGCCTTTGAAGAATTTTGCTTCTCAGGGGCAATTGAAATCAGTGATATTGGCTTTAAAATTGGCTCAGTACGAAATTTTAAGCCAAAAGAATGAAAATCTACCTATCTTGATCTTGGATGATATCTTTGATAAATTAGATAGAAGTAGGGTAGAGCATTTACTTGCTATCGTAGCATCGGATAAGATTGGCCAGGTATTCATAAGTGATACTAACGAGGATAGGGTACCAGAATTATTAAATAAAATCAATGTAGCGCATAAAGCATTCAGAGTAGATGGAGGACAATTGGAAGAAATACATAGTAAAACATAACGACAAAAACATCAAGGATGTATTGGGAGATATGATGGGCAAAAATAAAAGGCTCAATCGTGGCTATGCGTATATCCGTATTCAGAATGCATGGAAGATCGAGATGGGTGATATGATCAATTCTTACACCAATAAGATGTATTTTAGTGGGGGGATCTTGACTGTTTATCTCACATCTGCACCATTGAGAAGCGAACTGAGTATGTCAAAACCTAAAGTGATTGAAATCCTCAATGCCGCTTGCCAAGAACGATTGATCAAAGAAGTTATTTTTAGATAGAAGAATCCCAAGGTTTATAAATGGATAGAGAATTACGAAACAAGATCATAGCACTATTTGAGTATAGAGAATTGCCTAAGTTGATCGCTTATGGAGGGGGAACTTGGGATATTCAATTTTATGAGAACCTGATCCAATTGCAGTATGATATTTACATGTTGGATTTCGAATTAGAGACTAATTGGGAGGTGGATATGTCGATCATTGATACGCGATGGAAGGCCATTCATAAAGATTTAGGTGTTTTAGGTGTGTCGACTTCGGATTATGATAGATATAGCGGTCACATATATAAGTATCAAAAGCATGAGCTAAGGATCAGAGATGGGAAATTTCCTACTCGACTGTCTATGGAATATTTCTATTTTTATAAATCTTGTGATGTGAAGTTGCTTCGGAAATTAATCTACGATAAGAATCCTGAACTAGCTAAAGTAATAAAAACATCAGAGTGGAGAACATTCGATCTCGTAACAGAGATAAACGATGATGTCGTAGATCTCCAAGAAGATCTGACAACGATAAACGGAAATCGATTTTTGATAAGTCTTATTCAATTTGGAAAAGAAAGGACTGTTCAGATATTTAATGACTTTTTAGATGAGATGGATGTGAGGAATCGACAGTTGGATGTGAAATCTATTGAAGGAGTGGAATTTTTGGATTGGACGGATACACAGATTAGGGAGACGAAGGAGTTGGTTGTATCTCAGGCAACTTGTGTTGATGGATTGGATTTGAGTTTGTATGAGCGGGTTTTGGGAGTTGGTGTTTGATTATTTGTGTTCAATTTGATTAATAGTAATAATGGTGAGAAAAATAAAAAGTATTATGATTCGAATGTTAATACTACTTTGCACTTTTATGGTGCTGTTTAGATGTTCTGAATCCGAAGCAGTCACTAGTCTTGATGTTCAAAATTTTACTGACACATCGTTTGAAATGTATCCTGATTTCAATATTGATTATGATAATTTAGATGTTTTAGAAAACGGGATGATTGCGATTGCGGGATATAAAAATACATCTTCTAAACAGATCCTTATAATTGTCGATCCGAACAAAAAAGATACTTTATTTAGCGTTATTAATGAAGATCCAGTAACTATTTTTAGACCTATTCATTTATTGCCGACCCAAAATGGAAATCTTATTTATTTAAGTCATACACCAAAAGAAGCGGGTGCGTTTGATATGGATATTAATATTGTGAAATTGAATTCAAACGGCAGTGTGATTTGGAGAAGTAAAATTGCTGAAAGTAATGAAAATGAAATTTCGAATTCTATTACACAAATACCAAATGGAGATTTTTTTATTTTAGGAAGCAATAGCTTTCTAGATTCTGAATACAAAGATTTTAAAATCTATAGAATTTCAAATGATGGAGAGCTAATATTCTCCAAGCCAATTTTTCAGAATCTGAAATTAACTAGTGCCAATAATCTTAAATATTTGCCTAATGACAATTCAATTCTTATACTTTCTACTGATAAGATGGAGTCTTTAACAAAAAGAAAGCTACAAATCACGAAATTTGATCTAGAGGGAAACGAAATAGCAAGTTCTTCAATTTTTGAGAATATTGAATTTGAGCTTTCTCCTGATGGAGTAAAAGTTCTTAAAGATGGGAGTTTGTTAATATTGTATTCAATCAAGAATGATTCTCCATCTTCTACTAACTCCATGGGAATTGCCAAGATTAATATTGACTTTAAAGTAGAGTGGGAAAAAGTTTATAGTAGTGCTAATCCTGAATTTATTTCTGATTTAATAGAAATAGATGATAATGAATTAGTTGTGCTTTCTGGGGGTAGGCAGCGTCTAACTAATAAAGAAGATATCACTCTAATAAAACTTAATGAAGATGGTGACATTTTATGGAGAAGGATTTACGGAACGAAATCTTTGAAGAGAGGAAGAGGACTAATTCAGAAAGTTAGCGGAAACTTCTTATTAATTAGTAGTCAAGAATTTCAAATAGGTAGCACTTATTACATGAAATTGTTTACTCTAGAAACAGACACCTATGGCGTGCCAATTTGACATCCCATTAATAACCACCATAACTAATACATAGAAAAATATCTATTTTAAGTGATAAGAACCTTCTGGGTATCTTCCATATTCATTACATTGTGTCATATTAACACAAAGGTATTCTTAAGATCTCTATTTAGAAACAAATTTAACACCGCTTATTTCTATTAGATTAAAACCAACCAGTATGAAATTCTCCATATCTATCATCTTTCTTTTTCTATCGTTTCAGTCATTTGGCCAAGATATACTGATGCAAGGCTGGTACTGGGATTACCCAAAAACGTCAGACGGAAATACTTGGGCTGATACAATGTCTGCCAAAGCTGTAGAATTGGGAGAAGCAGGTATTACCCACTTATGGTTGCCACCGTTGAGCAGAGCTAGTTTTGGAAGTGGAAGTAATGGATATGACCCACAAGATTTATATGATCTAGGAGAATATGGTGGTGGTGCAACAGGTTACGGTACAAGAGCACAAGTAGATGCATCCATAGCTGCCCTGAATGCTGTTGGGATAAAAGCAGTCGCTGATGTAGTGTATAATCATCGAGATGGCGGTGCACCAGAACAAAATGTCTCTGTTGAAGGCTGGATAGAGAATTTTGATTGTACAAAGCGAAATAGTGGTGATAATCCTTTCCCTTCTGATCGGGTAAGACTAGTTATTCCGATTGGTGGAGCTACAGGAAATGGCGCGACTACTTATTATATAAAAGTTAGATCTGCATCGGGGCATCTTGATTTTCATAATTATGAATACAAGTTCTATGCAGAGACGAATGTAGTAGGTTACCAAAATATGTCCGCTCAAGCTGAAACTGAGCCTAACGGTGGTGGAGATTGCGAACAAGAAAATACAACGGTTTCTTTAGGAATAGATTATATATCAAATGTAGATAGCGACTATAACTGCGGAAGCGGATGCGGAATTGATGAGTTTGCTTTAAATATATCTAGTTCTGATTTCAATGCATCTGGAGATTCGATTTACATTTACCTAAATAACAATGGAGGATATAGCGACCATAATATCTTTGGAATATGGAATGGTAGCATGGATATACAATCGCAGGTTATCTATCAAACATACACCGACTTTACCAATTTGCCAAGCGGGCAGGGAAGTATGAATTATACGTATTTTAAACCTAATGGAAATCCAACGCAGCTAGCAGGTGATCTGGATGGGATGTTGTTTTTCTATGATTATGATCAAGGTGTATTGAGCACAAAAGAAGGACTGAGAGATTGGACAAAGTGGCTAGATAGTAATGTTGGAATTGAGGGTTTGAGAATGGATGCGGTGAAGCATTTTCCTGCGTCTTTTGTAAGTTATCTGATGGATGAGCTTCAGGCTAGTGGTCAATCTCCAGATTTTGTAGTGGGAGAATCATTTGATTTTGATGCTGGAGTGCTGAAGGGATGGACTGATGCGGTAAATAGTGGAATGAGCGCCGCCGCTCAGGCAGAAATTTCTGTGAAGGTATTCGACTTTGCCTTAAGAAGTGCATTAAAATCTGGTTGTGATCAATTTGGTTATGATGTGAGAAATATCTTCAATTCTGGGATAGTAAAAGGTGCAGGAGGTAATAAAAACCATACAGTCACTTTTGTGAATAATCATGATTTTAGAGGGGATGACGAGCCAGTTATCAATGATCCTTTGCTTCCCTATGCATATACTCTCACAAATCCAGATGTGGGAACACCCACTGTCTTTTATTCAGATTATTTTGGAGTTGCAAATGCGAATGCACCAATATTACCTTTAGGAAATGATATAAAAAGACTAATTGAATTGAATGAAAAGTTTATCTCAGGTGCATCTTCAGTAGATTATTTAAGTGCTTTTGGGTCATCGTTTCCTATTACCTATACTTCGGGTTTTGATAATACGAGTCTGATCTATCAAACGAATATGGGAGGCACAGCATTAGATAAAGGTGCAATCGTGGCTATTAATTTTGCAGGAGAACCATTGGTCGCTGAAGTTTCGTTGAATTTATCTGGAGCGATCTCTGATGGATTGCAGATGCTAGAAAAAACAGGGAAGAGTGCCATTCATAAATCTGTAATTTCTAGCGGCAAGATGAATATTCAAGTGCCCCCTAGATCTTACGCAATATATGTTTCGGGTGATGTAATCGGAGATTGTAGTATGGATTCTATCATTTATGTGGATCTGAATGCGAGTGGTTTGAAAAATGGAAGTGATTGGACAAATGCATTTTCTAATCTGGGAGCTGCACTTAGTATTCAGGAAGCATGTGATAATGTGGATGAAATCAGAATTAAAGAAGGGACCTATCTACCAAATGTCATTGGTGATAGAGCACAGGGGTTTGAATTAGGATCGAATGTTACCATAATTGGTGGATTCCAGAGTAGTGGAAGTCCAGTACTTGGAGATCAAGATATAGATTTGTACCCAACCATACTATCAGGAGATATAGGAATGACTGATATCAGTAGTGATAATATATACCATGTGATTAGCGCGACATCAAGTATAGATTCTGCAAGTTTGGAAGCCCTAATAATAGAAAATGGGAATTCTGATGGAGCAACAATCGATCTAAAGAATGGTGGAGGCCTATATAATTCAGAATTCCTGATACTGAAAGATGTAACTATAAGGAATTGTATCTCTCTTACAAGTGGAAATGGAATTTTTAATGAATCCAGCAGCGGTAAGATCATATTTGACAACGTGAAGTTATTGAACAATACTGGCAGTAGTTCTGACGTGCAAAATGAGAATGGTGCAACGATTGAAATAAAGTCGAATAGTGAGGTTAAGGAATAGCTTGTTTAATTAGGTAATATGTTGGATTCTTGGCGTAGGGACTCAGAAAATAACTTAACATGACTTTACCATGTCATTTTAGGTATGTTACTTTCTAATTTGATTTTGCTTGCGCAAACTATTTTTGCAGCTCGCAATGAATTGCAAGCACCATTAATTGCTGACTTTTTTGCATATCTAGAATACTGATTTAAACCTTGATTGTTCAAACTACAACAAACTCTCCCCATTCTCATTAGTAGTCAATACATCACTCATATAATTGAAAAATGGCCTCATCGCTCTGAATGTATCATTAACTTGAGCTGCAAAGTCTTCAGACATAGCTTCTTTGTCTGTAAAATCTCTCCCAATCAAAAATTGTTTCATTCTTAGAAGATCAACATCAGGATGATCTTTTGCAAAGCCCCTTGGTGCAGTTTTTAGGGATTCTCCTTTTAGAACACCGAAATACTTAATGAACTCATCTGATGCAAGTATATCTCTGAATTCTTCAGCATTTACATTGAATTCGTTTCTCATTCTCTTTAAGTCTGGTCCGTTTGGATTCCAAAATCCACCACCAGCGAATGTATTACCTGGTTCGATGTTGAGATACATACCTCCACGAAGAGCATCTGTAGCACGCGCGAACCCTACTCCCATATTTGTCTTATACGGAGTTTTATCCTTTGAGAATCTTACGTCTCTATAAATCCGAAATACTTTTGGTCCTTCAATATTGTCGTGTCCAGCCATCAGCTCAGCTAGTTGAGCCGCAAATGCTTTGGTATTATCCTGTGCCAACACGTATTTTGTCTTGTTTTCGGTAAACCAATCTCGGTTATTATTTTTCCTTAACTCTTGTAGGAATTTGAATGTCTCTTTTGATATTGATGCCATACTATTTGTTTAAACCGATAATTTTTTTGATTTCGCCATTGATTTCAAGAACCAATATTTCTTCTTTGGTGAATCTATCTACTTTAAGGTCACTTAATAACTTTTTGAACGTTTTTGTTTTACCATTCATATGAGAAGGCTTGTATTTGTCTCCTGGTTTTAGGGACCTGAGTATCACTAAGTCAGTTTCCTGAATTGGATATGAGAATTCTAAAATTTCTCCTGTGTTTGTTTCGTTAGCGTTTTTGAATAGAACCAATCTTCCATCCTGAAGTTCATATTCACCATCTTTGTGAAGCTTTATTAAGTTGTCAGTTTGCTCTCTTTTTGTTCGGATAATCAATCTGCCTCGATCATACAAAGCTTCGTGTGTAGTGGAATAGAACATAGCACCTGTTGATTCTGTAGATAGAATGTCCATCGTGTCAGAGTAAGTGAATCCTTTAGATGAGAGGATATGATAGAGAAGTTCTGTGGTTGATCCAACACTTTTCACTTTTTCTATATCGACAACCTGCCTATCATTGGATTGATCCATAAAACTGCCTGCAAGGATGAGACTGTCAATGAGATTATTGGACTTCTCGAGATTATTGATAGACTGATTGACATTTTTCACAAAGTCTGGAAATATATCATTGGCTGCTTTGGTCAAATGATGACGCACCTTATTTCTTGTGTAATAATCAGTGTCATTAGATGCATCTTCAACAAAAGCTATATTATGTTCATGAGCATAACATAAGATCTCCGTTTTTTCGAACGACATAAGAGGCCTTATGATATTCTGGACTCTAGGTTTTAGGCTTGTTAGTCCTGCAATTCCAGATTTGCGATTGAGATTCATAAAGAAAGTTTCCCAACGATCATCCATATGGTGAGCGGTAGCAAGTAAGTCTATCTGTTTTTCTAGGATAATAGATTCGAAAAATAAATATCGTGCATCCCTTGCGTTAGATTGGAAATTACCTTTCGATAGTGAAGTGTAGTCTAAAACCTTAATATGACAAGGTATATCGAGCCTTAGGCATTCTTTTTTTACAAATTCAGCATCTTTATCTGATTGACCATTCCTAGAAGAATGATTGACATGTGCCACTTCAAATGTAAACTCTGATTTGTGAAATAAATCAAGCATTACCATAGAATCTACTCCTCCACTTACCGCTAAAAGCAATTTATCTGCATTGTTTACTGATAATTCTTCAACTATATATGATAAAAAGTCTTCAAGCATTATATTTGCACCTTTATAGTATTCCACAAACATAATATCTATTTACGAAACGGGTATGATTGGACTATAGAAACCAGAGAAAATAGTTCAAGTAGTTGGTAAATTGCTACTGCCCTAAATTTTTATTTAGTGGGTTGCTAGAATCAGCGAAGATATCCAAGGCAATGATTAGGCATTAGTAGCTGTGTTTACAAAAAAATAAAATTTTAAACAAATGAAAAATATTCTTTCTCTTATATTATTGATTACAATTACTGCATTTGCGTCAAGCTGCAAACAAGACAAGAAGGAAGCAAATGAGAGTGTTTCTGTAGAAGCAAAGAAGCCAGAGACTACAAAAATTACAACAGATAATTCACTTTTAAATATAGTGAAAAACATGGCTAAAGTAAAGGCAGCTCAAGTTCCTGATATGAAACGGGAAGCAAAAGTAATCATTGACCATAGATACAAGCAGACAGACAAGAAAGCATATATTATTCTAGATAAAGATCTGTGGGAATATGAATTCGTGTTCACAGGGAAGACTATGACCAAGCCTGGGCAACTAGCTGGTATGTGGATAGATTTTAATGAAGACCAGACTTATTCTTATGGATATTACGACCAAAACTATGGTGAAGGAATCTATACTTTCGATCTTGATAGTGGATTATTATTGTTGATCGATAATGGTGATGAGATTAAACCACAAGAATTTGAAGCTAAATTATTTGATAGATCTCTCATTATGGATGGCAACGAAATTTATAGAGATAATAACTATAATGCTAAGTTGAGAAGGATAGATGCCAAGCCTGTAAAAATAGGTTAACATATCTTTTAACAGCAGTTCAATTAGTTTAACATCTCATTGGCCAAAAGCAGATGATTAGTTTCATAGATTTGTATTAGAAACATCGGAAAAATAACTAAGTGGAAAAAACACTGAATCAATATCAAAAGGCGACTGATATAGCTAAAGATATCTTTATTAAAAAGACAAAGGATTACGGAACAGCCTGGAGAATCCTTCGCCCCTCTAGCTTGACAGATCAGCTCTACATAAAAGCTTCAAGAATCCGCAGTATACAAGAAAAAGGGCATGCAAAGGTAGATGACCCCATAGATTTAGAATTTGTAGGGATTATCAACTACAGTGTGATGGCACTCATACAATTGGAGTATACTGATCTTTCGGAATTAGAAATGCCGATAGACCAAGTTGATGCGTTATACGCACATTATATCAAGGTCGCTAAAGACTTAATGACGAGTAAAAATCATGATTACGGTGAAGCTTGGAGAGATATGAGGGTGAGTAGTATTACAGATCTTATACTTATGAAATTATTGAGAGTAAAGAAAATAGAAGGGAATGATGGAAAAACAATCATCTCTGAAGGTCTAGATGCAAATTATCTAGATATGATCAATTATGCAGTTTTTGCAATGATATTAATAGACGAAGAAAAACAATCATAAAGATGTCAATAACATTATCAGGTTTACTCATCGGAGTAGGCGTCGCAGCAATAATATTAACAGCCATTACAGCATTCTTTTTTAAGGATGGACACAAGTCTTGGTTGATGACCTTTTTACAAAATTATACAGGTGCACTATTTGTGTTTTCTGGACTTGTAAAAGCGGTTGATCCACTTGGTACAGCGTACAAGATGGAGCAGTACTTTAATGAATTTGCCTATACATTTGAACCGACTTGGTTTGGATTTATTGCACCTATATTTCCATGGTTTAATAATTATTCTGTTGTTTTTTCAGTTGTGATGATTGTGTTTGAGATCATTCTTGGACTTATGTTAATCATGGGTGTAAAGGGTAAATTGACTAGTTGGTTGTTCCTTGGTTTAGTAGGATTTTTCACCTTTTTGACAGGATTTACCTATTTGACAGGATATGTTCCAGATGGTGGAAATTTCTTTAGCTTCGGGTCATGGGCAGAATATGATGCCAATAACATGAAAGTTACTGATTGTGGATGTTTCGGAGATTTCTTGAAGTTAGAGCCAAAGGTGAGTTTCTTTAAAGATGTCTTCTTATTGTTCCCCGCATTTTTCTTTGTGTTTAAGCATAAAGATATGCATCAGTGGTTTTCTGCGAAAGTTAGATGGGCTATGCTGGGATTATCCTCTATCGGCCTATTGTTCTACTGTTTCAGTAATTATGTTTGGGATTTACCACATGAAGATTTCAGACCATTCAGAATTGATGCAGATGTAGCATCTATCAGGGAAGCTGAAGAAGACGCTGCTGCAAGTGTCCAGATTACTGATTGGAAGCTAGAAAATACGAACACAAAGGAAGTTGTTAAGATTACAACTGCAGAATATTATGCAGGATTAAGTACTAATTATGCAAAAGATAAAGGATGGAAAGTATTAGAACAGATTAAGACTGAGCCTGCACTAAAAGCTTCTAAAATTAGTGATTTTGATATCAAGGATTATGAAGGCCATGAAGTGACCTACAATTATTTGGATCCTGAAGCTGGTCAGAACTTTATGATTGTATCGCATAAAACTTATGGTAAGCCTAAAGTGACAAAGATTACAGTTCAAGATACTACCTTTGTGACCGATACTGTGCTGGTCGCTGGAGTGGAATTACCACAAATAGTAAGAAGTGTGGGCGAGATAAAATCTGTGGAAAAGGAAACTGTAGATTACATCTGGGATGAAGAATGGAAGGCGGATTATGTGAACTTAATTAAGCCTCTATTAGAGAAAGCTAAAAAGGATGGTCATGCTGTAAGCATTGTATTTGGGGGAGCTGATAAAGCGATGGTTGATGATTTTGCAGGAGAAACAGGAATAGAAGCGGATTATTACAATGCTGATGATATCTTATTGAAGACTATCATAAGATCTAATCCAGGGATAGTTCTATGGGACAATGGTAAGATTGAATATAAATGGCATAAGAAAAAATTGCCTAGCTATGAAGAAATTAAGAAGGCTTATTTAAAGTGATAATTTAACAATTGGGAATTGACGTGTTTAATTGTAAGTGCATTGAATAACTTGTCATCATCTTTTGATCAAGAATGCCACTTAATTTAGATTCTTGGTTAATTCATTGCCTAGAGTTTGCACTTAAGGTTACCTGTACGAAAGCCCCATTAGCTTTTTAATATCAAAACCATAGGCTAGCTTAGTGATTACTGCATATAAAAGGCAAGAGAAAGTATTTTCTGTTTGTTTTGAGTCTTAAAAAAGCTTTAGAAATATATTCTTAATTTTCCCTGAGGTAATTGCACTTCATTCCCGAAAAAATGGTTTTCTTTGTATTATAAATAATATTAATATATAAAATTGTACATTATATTTACATTTAATGATAATTGTACAATGATATTTTGTAGCCTAATCTTAAAATGGTGCAGGCATCATATAAAAGTTAATTTGAAATAATGCTTAGCAGACGGAGTGTAAGAATAAAAGTAATGCAATTGCTATATGCGAATAGTACCGATGAGGCACTGACTCAAAAAGGATGTGAACAGCGTTACTCGCGCATGATAAATGAGAGTTACGATGTGTTCTTGTTTACCCTTTTCATTCTTGTGCAGATTGCAAAAATGGCTGCCGAGGATGAATCAAAAAAGAAAGCTAAGCACTTACCTACAGAAGCTGACAAAGTATTTTCTGCTAAATTATGTGAAAATGATCTTGTTCGTAGTCTCAGAGACAACCCTGAGTTAAATAAGACGTTCGAGAAGAAATCATTTAATGCGATTACAGATAGAGATCTCGTAAAGAAGATGTACTATGAATTCGCTAAAGAGGAAGCTTACACTGTATATCTTGGTAAAGAGGCTAGTAAGGAAGATCATTTAGAAATTTTACTGGAATTATTCAGATTTTGCCGTAAAAGTGAGTTGTTTAATGATGTTATTGGTGATCAATATTTGAATTGGATCGATGATAAATCATTGGTTATTGGTTCTATTAAAAAGGTTTTTAAAGCGCTTCCTGTTGATGGTGTAACATTTCTGGAAGAGTACGTACCTGATGATGAAACAGTTAAAGAGTATGGAGAATTTCTCTTAAAGCGAACTTTAATGGGAGATCAAGCGTTATTAGAGAAAATACAACCTATTCTAACGAATTGGGATCATGAAAGACTCGCTATAATTGATATGATATTATTGAAAATGGCAACTTGCGAAATGTTGGAATTTCCCACAATTCCTGCTAAAGTAACTCTTAATGAGTATGTTGAGGTTGCGAAATCTTATAGTACTGACAAGAGTAAAGAGTTTGTTAATGGTGTTCTCGATAAGTTGATGAAGGAGTTAATTGACTCTGGGGAATTGAATAAGGAAGGCAGAGGACTGGTAGAATAATAATCTCACTTTACTGTCGTTGTATAATAGCAAAGCAAATAGTTAATACCCAATATTAGTTCATTTATCAAACTAATAATCATGAACAACTTAAAATTTCAATGTGCTTTCACATTAGGACTATTATTCGTGTCTTTATATGTGACATCTCAAGATGCTCCACCTCCTACTTTAGAAAAGGAAAAAATCATTTTATATAATAGTCAACCGATCAAGGTCGAATTAGTCGGCGATAGGATCTTATCCTTTGTTGGAGAGGCTCCTGTAGATTACATGAAAGGTTATAATCTTGAGCCAACTCATAAAATTAAGCCTGTGATAATCGCTCCTACTCAAAATGCAGTAATTCAAAATGCAGCAGTTCAAAATGAAGTGGTGCAGACTGATGAAGTGGTAAATGGAAGTTATGCCATTGTTTCTAATGAAAAGGTTTTGCTAAATTATAAATCGGGATTTGCTACGTTAGATAGAGCAATGATCAATAAATTAAATGAAATCGCAATATACTTGAAGTCTGATACTGGTATTAATGTGTTATTTACCTCCCACCATGTTAGTGATAATGCAACTAGTAGTAAATTAGCTGAGAATAGACTCGGTGCCGCCGTAGCTTATCTCAAAATTAAAGGTATAAGCCTTGATCGAATTAAAACGGATACTCAAAAAAGTAGTGGATTGACAGATGTAATAGCTGTTAATTATTTGAAATAGGAGAGATTAAGCCATCTTAGAAGAGAGTATCTTATTCAGACTAAAGTCCTGAGTGAAATGAGTACGCAAGTTTTAAAGCTACTCGCAATTTGATGCAAGTAATCAAAATGATTTGCGTCAAAGAATTCTAAATAATTAGATAAGTTTGGATAGTTGAAGTGGTATACACCTAAATATGACTGTTGGTGCAGTTGTCTTGGTCTTCTAAATTACTGGCGAGCTGTACTTTTATTTGAAACATTACCTAATCAAGAATAATACTTTTTCATCTCATAGAAGTCTCTGACTCTTTCATCGACCTTGATATCACGGGGATTGATCGGTCGTTTTAGTATGATACCATTAAAAGTACGACATCTACTTAGTGCCACATAAGTCTGCCCATATTCGAATGCACCTCCACCTAGATCTATGATTACTTGGTCAAATGTTTTTCCTTGACTTTTATGGATCGTAATGGCCCAAGCTAACTTTACAGGATACTGCTTAAAAGTTCCAACGGTATCAGTGGATATTGCACGTGGGTTGGCTGGATCGTTACTATATTTGATTATTTCCCATTCCCATTTTTCTAATTCGAAAGTCTTGGTATCCTCATATCCATCTAGTACAGAAACTACAATCTTGTTCGGAGCTAATTCTCTGATAATTCCAATGGTGCCATTGACAAATCTCTTTTGAAGATCGTTTTTCAAAAACATTACCTGTGATCCTTCTTTGAGCATAAGTACGGGGTCAGTAGGGAATAAACGTGGATTAAAATTGCCAGTAAGATTTGCGGTATATGTAAACGGTTCGCTTGTTAGTTTATTTATTTGCTCTGTATTTATTTCGTCTGCTGTCTTATTTCTACTGGTTAGCGTGATAAAGTACTCTGCATCTTCGGGTAGATCTACGACACGTTCGTTAAGCTCTTCCATGTCATCATAATCAAAATGATTGAGTCGAATGCTATCTAACAGATTTATGAATTTTCTCTCATCTTGCCTGAAAACTTCATGCAATTCAATCATTGTAAATTCAAAGTCTGTTTTAGTTATAATATCGGCTGAGAAGAAGTAAGGGCTTTCATAATGGGTCACAAAATGTCTCTTCTCAAAATCACTAGCGATAACAGGAGGGAGTTGGAATAAATCACCAAAAAACACCATCTGTACACCACCGAAAGGAGCATCTACATTTCTATTCACTCTCAGGAAAATATCGATGTTATCTAGCATGTCAGCTCGGACCATAGATATTTCATCGATTATAATTATATCTATTTTGGTATACATTTTCCAGTTCTTCCTTCGCTGGATGTCATATCTATTGATCATTTTAGGCGGAAAACCGAAAAATGAATGTAGGGTTTGACCTTTTACATTAAGTGCAGCTATGCCAGTGGGAGCTAGTACAGCGGTTGTTTTTCTAGTAGTATTTCGAAATAATTGGAGGAGGGTAGACTTACCCGTTCCAGCCCGTCCCGTGATAAACAAATTGTCTTTAGTATGTTCTATTTGATCAATAACAGCCTTAAATTCTTCGCTGAGAGCTAGAGGCTGTTTTAGGTTCATACTGTAGTGTTTATTGTAGGTATTTTTTTATGAAACTGACTATTTCTTCTCGTATGCTGGATCGTTTTCGGGCTTTACATAAGGGTCTTTATTTTTGCCGCCAAAGACAGATACTTTCACATATCTTCCTGGATTAAGTCTAAAGTCTTGTAAAAGAAAAGATAAGTTCTGAGAGGTTGATTCTAGGTTGTTATAAAGGTCCTTATCATTTAATAACATAGCTAAAGTGCCATCTCCATTACTAGCCTTAGACATTAGTGCATTTAAGTTTTTCATTGCAGCATCAGCATTCGTTATAGTACCTTGCAACTGCTTTATTGCTACCTTGGCTTCATCTAGTGTGTTTGCAGTAGCATTTATTGTATTGCCTATGTTAGCATCTTTAAGCTGGGAACTTACTTGATTAAAGTTTTGGAGCATAGCTGTTATTTGGGCATTGCTCTCAGCTAGGTTTCCAGTGATGGAAGCCATGTTTTTCATGGTTATTGTAAGATTTTTGGCCGACTGATCCATAATTCGATTTGTAGTTTCAGTCAGTTTGGTGAGGTTTTCCATCGTTTGTTGAAGTTCCAATACCGTCTGATTAATGGCACCTTCTCCATTTTCGGTACCTATACTCGACATTACGGTACTCAATTCAGAGCCTATTGCTGAGGCATATTCTTTTACTTCTCCTGCACTGAGCATAGATCCAAGAAGCCCTACGGTTCTACCTTTCAGACGATCTCCTTTTTGAGCACAATCAGCTCCTGTACATTGTCTATTGAACGATATGCTCAATACTTTTCCACCCATCACACCATCATTGACTTGCTCTACGATGGCATTTTTAGGTATTTTATAGTCACCCTCTATATTGAAAGAGACGACCATTTCTTTCAAGTTATCTTCATTTAATTCTACATCTAATACAGAACCCACAGCATATCCATTGATAAATACCTTTGATGATTTTGATAATGACATCACATTCTCATACACAGTCTCAAAAGTGAAAGACTTCTTTAACGGATTTTTTCCTTTAAGGAATGTATATCCCCAGATGCTAACAATCAATACTATAAATGCAAATGCTCCTAATTTTATTTCTCTTGACATTATATATGTTCAGTTTTATTGAATTAGCATCTAAAACGCTATTTTTTCAAGAACGTAACTCATTCAATCCTATAAATGTTTGAATTGAAATTATTTAGGGCAAAAATAGTAAAGATATATTAGTAAATAAGGGAATATGAAAATGAATACATAGATATCTGTTAAATGTTGGATGAATACCGCAGACATAGGGAAATCAGTCGTCTCTGACCATATTGAAAATCTGTGAAACTGCATAATCATAGTCTTCTATAGTCTTTGTCTTTTTTACCAATTTGACAATTTTTGTTGGATTGGGCAAGGGTTGAGCAAAGTACTCCCAATAGCTTGCCATCTTCATGATTACGTGTTTTGCGCCACTCAGTTTTTGTTCATATTCTGAAAAAAGGGTATCGTGAAATTTACTGAATATCTCCCACCGATCTTCAGGATATTCAGTCGTATTATCTTTTATCATTTGTGGTAGGAAGGGGTCGGCGATAAGTCCCCTACCAAGAAGCCAATGATCAATGGTTGGAAATCGATTTGTCATCTCTCTAAACTTAGCAACAGATGTAATATCTCCGTTGTAATACAATTTTTGTTTACTGTGCTCTAAGCATCTCTGGAAACTGTCAAGATCAACTCCCCCTTCATATAACTGAGCGCCAATGCGCGCATGGATGGCTATGTTTCTAATAGGATATTTTTCTAATATAGGAAACGTGTCTAATATTTCGGTAGCATCGGAATAGCCCATTCTCATCTTCATGGAAATCGTAATATCTGTCTCTTCGTGCGCTTTCTTTAGAATATGATCTATCTTTTTTGGATCAGCGATCAATCCAGATCCCATTCCTCGATTGGTGACCATAGGGTAGGGGCAGCCAAGATTCCAGTTGAGTTCTTTGTATCCAAGGCTCTGTACATATTTAATTACGAAGAGAAACTCATCCGCATTACAAGTCATCACTTGCGGAATAACTTCTATTGTTTTATTATGCTTTAATTGAAGATCTCGTTCATACACTGGTTTGATGACCATTTTACCGTTTAGTCGAATATACGGGGCATAATAAGTATCAATTCCTCCAAAATATTTGTTGAAGGCATTGCGAAATCTGTAGTCTGTGAAGCCTTGTAATGGAGAAGACAGTAAGGTATGTGAAGTCATTTCATTGAGTCTTTTCTATTTTCAATTTCCTATAGTACAATTCATTGCAAAATCTCTCAAATCGCAGAATCACTTTATTATGTAGACGCACTTCTTGACGGATAGAAAGTTGCTAGCGGAAATTTTCTACATTCTATTGCTGTGTAACTTCAACGGGCTTCATTTTACCATGACGGATAAATCGTTCATATTCACTTCAATCATTACTTCCTTTTAGATACCATCATGCAACTTACTCTTAAACTTAAAAACACCCTTAATCCTAATGAATACAGCCCTTTAACTTAAAATCCTATCTATTTCTTTTTTAATCCCATCAGCTAGAGCCTGTGCGTCAACAGCATTAGCTGCCTCACTATACACTCTGATGATAGGCTCTGTATTACTCTTACGCATATGAATCCACCCATGAGCAAAATCTATCTTCAATCCATCAACCGTATTCAGTTTTTCTGATGCATATACTTTTGCTGTTTCTGCAAGGAGGTGAGCTACATCAATCTCAGGCGTCAATTGAATTTTATCTTTTACGATTGAGTAGTCAGGGTAAGACTTTTTAAGTTCTGAGATAGATATTCCTTTCCCAGCTAGTAGATCCAACATCAATGCAATACCAGCCAAAGCATCTCTTCCATAATGTAAATCTGGAAGAATAACACCTCCATTTCCTTCTCCACCGATCACGGCATTTGTTTCTTTCATTGCATTCACTACGTTGACTTCTCCAACAGCAGACGCCGTATATTTCATGCCATGTTTGTGAGTGATATCTGCTAATGCTCTAGTAGACGAAAGATTTGAAACAGTATTTCCAGACTTTTTAGTCAATATACTATCCGCAACTGCGACAAGCGTATATTCTTCTCCGAACATAGACCCATCATCACAAACGAAAGCTAATCGGTCTACATCTGGATCTACCGAAATTCCCAAATCTGCATTCAGTTCTTTCACCTTATTGGATAGATCGATAAGATGTTCTGGTCTTGGCTCTGGATTGTGCGCAAATTCACCAGTTATTTCTTCATTGATCAGATGGATATGACATCCTAGTTTTTCTAAAAGCGGAGGGACACTTATCGCTCCAGTACTATTTATACAATCTACAACAACAGTGAATTCCTTAGCTCGGATACTGTCAACGTCCACATAGTCAAGATCAAGGATCATATCGATGTGTTTTCCAATGTAGCTATCATCTTGCGAAATCATGCCGAGTTCATCCACTCCAACAAATTCAAGATCGCCACTAGAAATGTAGTCAATTATTTCTTGCCCATCCGCGGCAGAAATGAATTCTCCTTTACTATTTAGAAATTTCAGCGCATTCCATTGCTTAGGGTTATGGCTTGCAGTGAATATGATGCCTGCCGAAGCTTTTTCTTCTGTTACAGCGATTTCTACGGTAGGAGTCGTACTCAAACCAAGATCTACCACATTGATACCCATGGAAATCAATGTATTGACAGCTAGATCACTCACAAGCTTTCCAGTGATACGACCATCTCTTCCAACGATTACTTTTGGGTTTGTATGTCTCTTTTTGATCCATGTTCCAAACCCTGCTGTGCACTCCACGATGTCAACGGGTGTAAGATTTGTTCCTGGTTTTCCTCCTATGGTCCCTCTGATCCCAGAGATAGATTTTATTAGTGTCAATTTGTCTATTTTTATTGTTTACGATGGTCGTCGGGGTGTAAATTTAGTGAAACATATGTAACTAATTGGACATATGATTGTTTTTTATTGCTTTGACTTCTTTATCACTCAATATAATACAGCTATATTTAGAAAGATCAGACGCAAATATTTGAGTTTATCGTATTTTAACAGCCTTTTAAGATTTATAATTTGTATTATTATATTTATATGAAACCCAAAACTATCTATACTAAAAGTGGTGCTTTTAATATTGCATATCAAGTGATCGGTGAAGGAGCAGTCGATATTATATATATACCTGGATGGGTTTCAAATATCGATATGATGTGGACAGAACCAAGGCTTGCTGCTTTTCTTAGTAGACTTTCTCTATTTTCTAGATTAATTATTTTTGATAAAAGAGGAACAGGACTTTCTGACCGTTCTGATAATCACTCATCTATGGAGGAGCGAATGGACGATATTAATGCCGTATTGGATGCTACAGGTTCAAAAAAAGCATTTTTATTTAGTCATTCAGAAGGAGGATCGGTTTGTCTTTTATTTTCTTTAAAGTATCCTCAAAGAACACAAGGAGTGATTGGTTTTGGAATATTTGCAAAAAGGAGATTTGCAAAAGATTATCCGTGGGCGCCTTCAGATGAAGAGCGTGAAATCTCCAATAAATTAATTGAGGACAATTGGGCTCATGGAGATTTAGATGAACTTAGATCATTAGTTCCATCTCTAGCCCATGATAATGCATTTATGGATTGGTTTGCAAGTTATTTGCGTTCTGGGGCAAGTCCCAAAGCTGCATTAATATTGCATAAACAGTGTACACAAATTGATGTGACTGGGGTATTGGATTCTATTAAAATTCCAACTCTTCTTCTGTTTAGAAAAGACGATATAGAGATTCTGGTCCAAGAAGGTAGATATTTGGCTGAACGCATTCTTAATTCTAAACTTGTTGAATTCCGGGGCAAAGATCATCTTTTCTGGACGGGTGAAACTTATTTAATTTTAGCTGAAATAGAAGAGTTTGTTACTGGTATTCGTCCAAACATATCCGAATTTAAAAGTTCTAAATATCGTAGAATCAGAAATGGAATAGACATCGAAAAAGTAATGGCTGAAAATTTCTTATTTAATTTGAAAGTAGAAGAATTCGCCAAACTATGCGGGCAAAGTCTGTCAGCATTTAAAAGAGATTTTAATAACACATACAATACAACACCATCCAAGTGGGTCATGTCAAAACGTCTAGAACATGCAAAGGCACTTCTTGACGAAAGTGACCTGAATATCAATCAAATCTGTTATGAGAGCGGTTTTATGAATTCATCGCACTTTATTAAATCCTTTAAAAGAAAATATAATCTACCTCCTCTTAGGTATAGAACTAATAATGTATAGTTATTACTACTTGGACGAATTAGAATGTTTTTTGACCTTTTAAGTAAACGTATATCATTTTTTTTAATTGAATTTTGTCTTTATCAAAAAACTAAATAAAATGAAAAAAAGTATCATCTTAATTTACGGAGGATTAGCTTATGTTATTTTTCTTTTTGCTTTTCTATACTCCATCGGATTTGTAGGTAACTTCTTTGTTCCCAAATCAATAGATTCGAGTTCAGAAATAGGAATATCAACATCAATATTTATAAATTTGCTGCTATTAAGCGTATTTGCCTTACAACATAGTATAATGGCAAGACCAAGATTTAAAAAATGGTTTACGACTATCATTAGTCCCGCAAGTGAGCGTAGTACTTATGTTCTCTTATCAAGCTTGGCACTCTTATTAGTTTTCTGGCAATGGAAGCCCATATCCTCAATAGTATGGAATGTGGAGAATGAGATTATCTCCATGATTTTAGTAGGAGTATTTTTTCTAGGTTGGATTATTGTCTTACTGTCTACGTTTATGATTAATCATTTTGAGCTTTTCGGATTAGCTCAAATTTATGATAACTTGAAAGATCGGGTGACACCGAATCCGAAATTTCAAACTAACTATTTATATACTATTGTGAGACATCCGATAATGCTGGGATTTTTAATTGCGTTTTGGGCAACACCAAGAATGACCATTGGACACTTACTATTTACAATAATTACGACACTTTACATTTTTATTGCCGTTAAATATCTAGAAGAAAAAGACCTTCGCAAGTTAATAGGAAATGATTACGAAATGTACCAAAAAAAGGTGCCTATGATAATTCCATTTATGAAAAGAAAACAATAATCTATAGAGCCGTTGTAAACAGTGATAGCTCAATTTTGGTTTATATCTTGAAGTAGATTGAAAGACTTCAATCTCTAGGTAGGAATGTAGAAAGGTCATTTATGTCTTTAAATGTTGAAGATTAGTGGTTTTGATAGTTTATAATATAGTAATTAGAATAGAAACAGGGCAGCAATATTATAAACCTATAAGATAAATTACAAAGCCTTGATTTTTTCTTCTATTTTCTTTAATGCACCTATACTATAACCTTTAGGCTCATAAACAATGTTTCCTTTTTGATCAACAAGAAACATTCTAGGGAGTGCAGATATATCTAATTCACGTACTAGATATCCATACTCATCATGCATTATTTTAAAATTCCAATCCATTTTATTTGCCATGCCAAATACTTTAGAATGATCTGTGGGCGTATCAATTGAGATCGCGAGTAATTCGAAATTGTATTCATCTGACCAATCGCAATGGACCTTCTGTAGGGCTTTGAGTTCGGTACGGCAACGTCCACACCAGGTAGCCCAGACGCTGACTAAATATATTTTACCCTGTGGCATATGAGCTTCTAAGAAAGACTTCTCGCCTGCTTCATTTTTTACATGGATTTTCAAAGCTTCCCTGGTGGAACCATGAACAGAGTTGAAAGGAAAAACACTCTGAGACATTAGAATATAACTGCACAAGAATAAAATTGTCGTTAAAATAGTACGCATAGGCTATAAATAATTAGTAAGCCGAATTTACACATATAATTATAACACTAGTAATATTAGACAGTCAAGTGATCTAAATTGCTAGAAATGTTTTCTATTCGGATATGATCATTTTGGAAACTCATTAACAAGGGGATTCTTTATTTTAGGACGAGCATATTTATGTCAATACAATACCTTATCATGTTATTCACTGTAATCGTAAGAGATAAGAATAATTGTCAGTATCCTTTTATCTATGGTAAATTAGAATAAAAGACACCTTCTTGATTCATGTATGTCCCATCCTTTTTGTTCAAGTCCAATCTTCCTCCCGCAAAATTCGTGGCGGGCAATCTCAATTCTTGGTAAATACACGCAGTTGCAGCAAAATCCCATATGCTCCCTCCTCCGACTTCTTTTTTTGGAACTTTCAGCATACATGCTGGGCCATTTTCAAGTACAAATATGGCATTCAATACTGCACCTGCTCCATCCATTTCTTTTACTCCACTCAAATTCAGCTCATCTACTTTTTCTTGTAACAACTTTTCTATTTTGACAGCACCAGGTGTATCTTTTAACTTTCGATCTGTCACATAGGTTAAATAGTCACTTTTACGTTTTAATTCCCAAGGAATACCATTTTTATAGGCCCCTTTTTCTTTTATTGCATGGTACAATGTCTCTGTGCTGGGATCAAACACTACTCCTATGTAAGGTGTGCCATCTTTTGCGACTAAAGCGATCGATACAGAAAAGCCTGGTTGCTTATTGATAAAAGCAAGTGTTCCATCCATAGGGTCAATGCACCAAAAAAAATCTTTATCAAATCGACTACCATCATCTTCGGTCTCTTCCGATAAAATTGCTATATCAAACACGTCACATGTAGGAAGTAGATGAGAAAGAATTGCTGTTTCACATGATAAGTCTACTGCGGTTACAACTTGTGAGGCATAGCTTGCTCCTCCCTTTTTCTTTTCCACCAAAACGGTCTCATTCATATACCTCTGAATGACTTTTCCTGCGGAAAGGGCTGCCTTGATCGCTATATTATTAAGTTGTAAAAGATCCATTCCTATAAACAATTGATGACTTTTTCTGTGACACGTTCACTATAACTATTAATCTTCCAGTGACCGGGGCTCCATCCTTTCAAAAAGCGATGGAAATCCGCCCAAGCTACTCTATATAAAGATCGCCATTCCCTTTCTAGTGCTTCATTTCTTTCCTCCATTTCATTTTGTAAATACTCAAAATAGGTATCTAAGATTTGTGCTTCCAAACGTTCACACTCACTTTCGTTCAGACAACTTCCTATAAAATATGCCACATCTTTCATTCCACATCCGCCACCTACATATTGAAAATCTACGCCCGCAACCTGTCCATCATTAGCAAAGCAGAAATTTGCCAGTTTGGCATCCCCATGAACAAACGTTTTGTACTCACATGTATTTAGTTTTTCATCAATAACAGGAGCAGCGGCTCTTAATTTTTGATCATCCAACACTGCCAATTCCTGCGGTCTGGTCTCCAAATGCCAATAGGTGCCCACTTCCCAAATACCATCTGGAGTTTTTCCTACGTAACTTGCGTGAAATTGTGCCAACCACTGCAAGCAGGAAGTCACTTCTTCCCATGTGACAGTGTTTTTGCGTAAGGGATAGCCAGCTAGATCTAAGTCCTCTAGCACCATCATTACTTCAGCACCTTGCGTCTCAGTGGCTAGGCATATTGGTAGTCGCGCAGCACTATTTTTACTGTATGTGTTGTACCATGTAGCTTCTACTTCGTAAGACTTAATTTTTCGTTGATGACCGATATCAGTATTCCATCCGCGCGGGTGCTTTTCATGCTTGGGCAGCTGCACATTTTTTACGACTACACTTTCTACAGAAGCACCCTTTAACCCGACTCGCATGATTTTCCCGTACCCACTCCACAATTCTTGGATTAGCTCTTTTTCAAATAAAGAGGAAGCTCCTGTTGCCTGCAGTATGATGGATCTAAAATTTTCATTCATAAGGCATCAAAGATAACAAAATGTCATTTGGGAGTTAAGTTTGTGATGCTTGCAAGGAAGCAAAGGCGTGTTTTAGACAGTAAGGATTTTGGAAGTTATTCAAAGGAGCTTACAATCCATGACATGATTAGATTAGATTAGACACTGTGCGCTTACTACATAAGTCTCGTTATGGCATCGTCATTGACTACTTCTAAAGTGATTTCAAATATTTAGGATCCCGTCTCATATCTGAAAGCCCTAGCACGGTTATCTGTATTTCATTGAATGAAAATAAAGACTATTAATTTTAATCATTTGACCACGAATATAATTGCACCCCTTCAGGGCTATCATCGATAATCAACTACGAAATCGATGGGTTAAAACCCATCGCCGTAAGAATTTAACCCCTTTGGGGCTACTTTAGGAATGTCTTCAATTGGTAAGTTTTCCACAAGAGACGTATTGGGTTATTACAATAAAGTATATCAGTATATATCCGTTGAATATTATTCATAAATCACAAAATAGCCCTAGAGGGGGCAACTTAATAGCAAAGGGTTTCAACCCATTAAAATAAGATAATAGAAATGTAAAAAATACAAAAATGAAATAGAATGAAAATGAGAGTTAAATATTGTTTGGAAATCACAAAATAGCCCCAAAGGGGTGCTACTTCTATAGCAATGGGTTTCAACCCATTGAACTGATGTAATATTTGGATAAGCCCCAAAGGGGTGTAACTATAAAATTGTGAAGAATTAATCCCACACGTATCACTCATCGCAACGAATGTCATGCAATGTTGAGAGCCGCTTACATTCATCTTGAAATGGCATATCTGTCTGATGAAGTCTTTGATTACTTATGTATATAATTATCTCTGTTGACTTGGATTGGTTTACTGAGAATATTGCGAAACCATCTTACCAATAAAAATCTGCATGAGATTCCGCTGTATAATTTAGTACACTTTAAGTTTTAATCATTTGCCCAAGTATATAATCTTTTTGTGCTTGGCCACAGCAAGAACCTAAGAGCCTAATTAAAATTATTGATAATGTCATTTTCAGTTTCTCCAATTGTAAGTTGCCTGCTAGTGCATATCTCAATCAATCATCTGTTCATATTGGGGTTGTGTCTAGCAGCCTTTCTGTCCGTAAGAGAAGACTAAGTTCTGATTTGCTTTTTCACCATTGCCATTCGTAGCAACATTCCAGCCATCAGGAAGCTTCTTCATTAATTCCATCATCTTTTCATCTACGGTAAGGGTATCCAGAATGTTATTCTCAAAATTCCAAGACCTCACTCATCACAATCTTTCCATCATTTCTTACCACATTTTCAGGCAAATTTTCTTTGCTGGGCATTCCTCGATACTGCACATTCACATACACTTTAGACACCACTGAAGAATCCCTTTTAACCAGTCGTACTTCCATTCTGTCTAATCCAAATCCATACATAGGAGAATAAAAACTTCCAGTTGCTCCATCTTTGAATGCTTTGTTTAGTTGATCGTTGACAAAAAGACTGTCTACGTTTGTTATTTCTGGGATATAAATATGTGTCATAGAAGCATACTTTGGATGAATCAGTGTTATCTCTTTAGATAAACTATTACCAATAGTTATAGAATCAGACATTTCTGATTTGTAAGCCCTCAGTTCAACATCTGAAGCACTTGCAAAATTGTAATATGGCATCTGCTTTGCTAGATTTACGTTTCCATTCTCATCAATTAATCCTAGGTGACCTTCATTTATATAATCATCAAATGAGGCAACAGATGTTTGCTCGTTTTCACTGTTGTATGTGTAATATAGATTAGATTTTAATGGTCTTGCCTTAACAGGTTTTGATCGATAGTGCGCTGCTCCAATAGAAAATAGAAATAAGCCTGCACCACAAACAGCTACAACTTTAGATTCTTTCCATAAAGCGGGTAATAGAGCATAGCTTGCAAAGCAAAATAATGCCGTAGGAATGATAGCTGCGGCCAATATATTTAGACTGAAGGCTAAGTATATTGAATGAGAGAAAACGGCCCAAAAACCTATCAATATGGATAAGGAAAAAATACCTATCGCAAAGCTAATCCAAGGCTTTTCTTCAGATTGGAATTTACTCTGAATGAGTAGTCCTATCGAAATGGTAGCCAATGGATACATCATCAAATATGTGGCGGATTGAGCTTCTAAATATAAAGCCAATGCAAGTAGATTGAGTAGAAGAATGACAGCCACGCCTAGGTTCTCTGAACCATATTTTTTCAATAATAACCTTCCAATCATCCAGCAAATAATTAGGGTTAGTCCCACACCTGCTATTAAATACCATTCATGATTATAATAGTGATGGGCGTAGAATGTGGAGTATTGCGGATAGACGTGTTTGAGTATTTGAGTCAATCCAAAACATAATCCACTAGATAAAAGTAATGTGCCAAAAATTCCTAAGATACTTATCAATGAGCCTTTTGTAGTAGTTAGCTTTTGTCGTTTATACAGGGTCATGAGCAATACCGCAATCAGCATAGCCAATGAAAAGATAATCAAATCTAAATCTGCACCGTAATTAATGAATAGTCCAAAGAAGTTAAAGAAGGTAGCATTCTTCTTTTTTTCTTCTTTAAATTCATAATTCGTAAAGTGTTTGGCTGCGAGATACATGTTCTCGCCTGTATGTTGGATGCTTTCTTTGCTAATTTTTTCTAAGTTATCTTCTGGATGATGGTAATACGAGAAACCATCTATAAAAGCATGATTGATTCCGGGGACATCTTTTCTTTTGAATATTGTAAAGTCAGAGCCATTTCCCATTCTTTTGTATACTTCATAAGAGAGAGAATTAGCAATTGGCCTTTTGTACGCTTTATTCATTTCATCTACCAACCAAGCATTGTTATCTGACCATTCGAAAGCTATACCAGGCCCTTCATTTCCTCTAGCTTCATAGTTTAGCATTATGCCTATTTCTGACAAGTCAGTTTTAGAGGCGTACAGTTTTGCCCCTAAAAGCCCGTATTCTTCTCCATCGGTTATTAATAGGATCAGATCACTTTTTCTATTTTCTCTCTTTAATAGTATAGCTGTTTCGATCGCACATGCTACAGCATACCCATCATCTGCGGCGCCAGGACCTTCCATTACACTATCGTAATGACAAGAGATGACTACTTTTTTTGCATTTGGATCAGTTCCTTTTAGAACAGCAACTACATTTTCTACATATGCCATTTTAAGATACGATGGCTTCCATGAAGATTTGACATATCCAGTTTGAACTTCAACTTCTAGTCCTTCTGAGCGAAGTGTTTTAACTAGATAGTCTTTTACTTTTTTATTTTCTAAACTACCTATTGGGTGAGGCTCTTTTGCGATATCTTCTAAATATTCGAAAGCATTTTCTGCAGAAAACCCTACAGAATCAGATGACTTTACCTTGGTAGAGGATTCTAAATTAAATGCTAGAAAAACAAGGAGACTAAAAATAGTAATGGCTGCAATATTTCGGATCATAACAAAAGTAGGTTTGGATTCAAAGTTAAGAATCCAAACCTATTTGCATGCTTTGTTGTAATTAATTTGTGGTAATCAACAGAGTTTAGTATTTGATGACAGCTTGTATAGCTGTTTTCTCCTTATCCATAATTCGAATATAATATTGTCCAGTATTTAGTGAAGAGATATCAATTCTCTTATTAGTTATTGTTGGAGACAGTATTATCCTCCCATATACATCTAATACATTCAGCGTAGGATTTGAAAAATCATCAAGATCTAATTCTATCATGCCAGAAGTAGGGTTAGGTGAAATTGTAATTTTTGAAAACCTACTCTCTTCAGTTGCACTTATTAAATCAAATGTCCCGCTATTATCGCTTGGATAAGAATCTAACATGAAGTCTGCTCCTGGTATATTTACATTGATCATATTTATTGATTTTGCTACAAAAGTACCTTGCAATATTACCTCTTCATTAGGTTGTAAGACACCATTGTAATTGTGATCAATATTAGTATAGTAAAGTTCATTGTATTCTTGAATATTGGAATAGACATTAAATGTATTTACAACGGAAGTGCCATTATTAACAACAACAATTTCATACGAATATTCATATTGTTCAAAACCTAAATTCTCGTAGGTGGCTGAAAAGGAAACTATAGCTATATCTTTTCTTGGAGGACCAATGGGAGCTAAAAGGTTTTGTTTCTGCACAATGTGATGTCTTGTTTGAGTAAATTCATTGTAATGAATACCAAACAAATATGCATCCAAACCTCTGATTGAGATTTCATGAATCTCCATTTCTTGACCATTTGGGGCAGGATTGATATCCATCCATAAATTTGATCCTCCAGCGTAATAGTTCTTAAAGATCTTATATCCGTTACCAACTTTTGATAGATAATACATCGCATCGTCTGTAAAGTCTATTGCGATAGGTTCTGTTTCTAGAATAGTTTCTTCTATTTCAAACGTTATGGGGTCGTAATAGATCAAGGATGAATCTGATGCAACTAATAATTTTTGGATGTAAGGATTATTATAGAGTTTTTTAAAGCTTGGAACTTCAAATAATAGCGAAGTAGTATTTCCATCATGGATATAAAGCTTACCATTCTGAACTCTGTAGTTCTCCTCTAAACCTTCATGGAAAGTCATTGGAGAGGAGTCATACGAAGCTTGAATCTCACCCTCACTGTTTAGGATCAGATGCTGAAACGAATAATTTGTTAGGCATTCTAATGGTTTATCAATATCCATAGGAAGTATTGCATGTGCGCACGGTAAATCAATCAACAATTCCATTGACCTGATAGAAATCCCTTGGTCATGCATACGAATTGAGGTAGCTCCAAATCCATAAAAATCTAAACTTTCTGGCTTAATGAGCATAATCTCTTTAGATTCCATTCCGGTGGAAGTTGATCTTGCTTCATAGTTAAAATCAAATTCTGAGATTATTTCTTTTGGTTCATTTCCTGTAATTCTTTCTACTGACGAGGGTGGACCTGAATGATTATCCATAACCAGAAGTAGATTGTTTTCTTCAAATAAGAAGCCTAGATTATTTCTAGATAATCTATCGTGAGACAAGTGTTCTGTCCAATCAAGTTGGGCACTTATAATATTACAAGTAAACAGGATTAGTGCAACAACTAATAGTTGCCGTAGATTATTAGAAAGTATAATTGATTTCATGTTTAGATTTTTGTAAATGAAGTTGATTGTGTGTTAGCTTTGGAGGAGATAACTAAATTGTAGTTACCTCTTGGTAATTGTGATATGTCAATCGTATTTAAGGTTAATCGATCGAAATTGACGATTTGGCCATTAAAATCATAAATATATATTGTTGATTTATTATCAATATCTCCTTTAATATTAGAATTTCAGATGATGGGTTAGGGTAGATTTCGAAGTCGAAAAGTGAAGTATTTGTGTTAGATAATGAAATGACATCTGCAGTGTAACTATCATTAGCATTGTTACCATCAAAAGCATAATTTACTCCTGTTACTTTTATCTTAAGTTGACTGGGATCTATAATTTTGATCACTGTAAATGTATCTATAGATAAATCAGCTCTAACTTGCTCGAAAGATTGTCCAATTGTTCTCTTTGGACGTAGTGAAAGCCAAAACCGTACTTGTTATTTACACCAACAAAATAAATGTCACTGTCTTTAACCTCAAATGAACGGACCCCAAAGTTGGGGATTTCGTTGAAAGGCAATTCATATATCGTTTCAAATGCAGGAATGTCCGGTGATGTATATTTATAAATTACATAACTCAGTTCTGTAGATACTAGTTGAAAGAACCCATCTTCAATAAATTGAATTCCTATCGTATTGGGTTCAATGGATAATGTGTTTGTCAAGGCGAAATCATCATAACTATACCATGTGAGCTGATCATCTGTTTCGATTACAAGACTATTATTATAAGGATCATTTAAGAGGTTTTTATAATTTCCTAAAAAAAATACAGGAATCATTTCCGTGTCAGTATAACTAAAAAGTGAATCTTCTTTAATAGCAAAGAAATTATTAGCTAGCCCTTCATGAAACCCATCCATGGGAGAAGGGGATGTAGTCTCTAATATTCCATTTTCTAGTTTCATAAGGTCACCATGATGATCTATTACTTGATCTAAAATTTGAGGTATTGGAGATATTATACCATCAGGAACCATTTGAAAATCTGTACCAAAATCGTCATATCCAAATTGTTCTTTGCCCCAAAAGCTACCATTATCGTTTCGCAATGAAACAAGTCCGAAGCCAGAAATGTCATAGTCAAATGCTTCTAGAAGGAGTAACTCTTTAGAATTGATACCAGTCCGAGTTGCTTTTATCCGCTGATACATATATGGATAGTGAGTTAGCAGTGCTTCTGGTTTTCGATTTCCAATTATTTTTTTCAAACCATCATTATATGCAATATGAAGTGTGTTATCTATCAGTAAATGACCATTTATTGAAATAATAGATCTTTCATGTGAAAGAAATTCTTGCCATTCTGACTGGGATGATATTGAAAAGATAAATGCAAAAGTGAAAAGAAAAGTGTAGAGTGATTTCATAATTAGTTGATTGGCTATTGAATAATAAAAATAATGTATTTAACCCTATTACGGATCTACTTGGCGTTTGGTTAGTAATATCAGCACTATTGACCTAATTAACTTCATAGAAATAAAAAACCACCTACTGCAATTGCAATAAGTGGTCGTTCTTAATATTCTAAATTAATTGGATGCTTTTCAATAATTCGATTTCCAATCGTCCAATAATTAATCTTATTTTTTAAACTCCATGATCGTCTTTTCAATAATATCACAACACTGATGTAATTCTTCCTCACTTATAACTAACGGCGGAGCGAATCTGATGATATTACCATGGGTTGGTTTTGCAAGTAATCCATTATCCCTGAGAGCCATACAAATGTTCCAGGCGGTCTTACTGTCCGCACTATCGTTTATCACTACTGCATTGAGTAGTCCCTTACCTCGCACTAATAAAAGAAGATCTGACTTATCTACAACGGCTTGCATTCTTTCTCTGAAAACGATACCCAACTTCATAGCATTCTGAGCCAGTTCTTCATCCTTGATTACTTCAAGTGCTGCGATAGCAACTTTACCACCAAGAGGATTTCCACCGAATGTACTTCCGTGCTCACCTGGTTTGATACATAACATGATGTCATCATCTGCCAATACAGCGGATACAGGGAATACGCCACCTGAGATAGCCTTTCCTAAAACTAAAATGTCAGCTCTTGTTTCATAATTATTCTCACAATTTCCCGCACATCCACAATTACCACATGTAGCTAATAATCTACCCGTTCGAGCAATACCTGTCTGTACTTCATCTGCAATGAAGAGCACATTGTTATCAGTACATAATTTTCTAACCCCAGCAAGGTATCCTTCATCTGGTACAAATACGCCTGCTTCTCCTTGAATTGGTTCAACTATAAATCCAGCTACATTAGGATCTTTAAGTGCTTCTGCAAGCGCATCTAAATCATTATATGGAACTACTTCAATACCAGGAAGGTAAGGGCCAAAGTCTTTTTTCGCATCTACATCTTGAGAAGCGGATACTACAGCTATCGTACGACCGTGGAAATTTCCAGAAGCAAATATGATTTTTGCTTGATCAGTAGCTACACCTTTTTTCATGTACGCCCATTTTCGACAAAGTTTTAGTGCTGTTTCTACAGCCTCTACACCTGAATTGATGGGTAGCACCTTATCGTATCCGAAATATTCAGAAATGTACTTTTCGTATGGTCCAAGCACATTATTATAGAATGCTCTAGATGTAAGAGTAAGAATGTCCGCTTGTTCTTTTAGTGCACCGACGATTCTTGGGTGACAGTGGCCTTGGTTTACTGCACTATAGGCTGACAAGAAATCAAAATATCTTCTGCCTTCAACGTCCCAAACGTATACGCGCTCGCCACGTTCTAATACAACAGGAAGTGGGTGGTAATTGTGTGCACCATGTTTATCTTCCATCGCCATCAGTTGTTCTGACGTAAGTTTAGTCATTGTATCCATTTTACTTGTTTATTTTATGTTTGGTTAGGAAAATCTGTATTTTTCCGCAAGTTATATATATGTAACCAAGGCGCAAAATGAATAAGACAATATCAAGGTATATAAGACAGAATATTAAGTACCCTATTCTTATAGAAGACGTTCCAGCTCCTGATTTGGGGATAATCATCGTGATTCCTTGTCACAATGAACCAGATGTTGTTTCTGCTGTGAAGTCTATTTATCACAGTGATCGTCCTGCTTGCAGTGTGGAAATCATAGTAGTGATCAATGGCAGTGACGAAGATCCAAAGTCAGTTGAGATGCAAAATCAAAAGAGCTATCAAGAATTACATGCTTTGGACGACTTACCAAATTGGTTTTCTCTTTATGTGATTATGAATAATAACTTTTCCGAAAAGAAGGCTGGGGTAGGACTAGCTCGAAAGATAGGAATGGACGATGCTGTTCGTCGGTTTGTCCACATGGAGAGGTCTGATGGAGTCGTTGTCTGTTATGATGCGGATAGTAAGTGTGATGATAATTATCTTATTGAGATTGAAAAGGTCTTTAAAAAGCCAAATGTTTCATCTGTTGGAATCAATTATGAGCACCCGATCGAAGGAGACGAACACCCAAAAGAGATTTATAATTATATAGCACAGTACGAATTGCATTTGAGGTATTTTATCCATATGCAGAGAATGATAGACCTGCCATATGCATACCATACTGTGGGGAGTAGTATGGCATGTAAAGTTGATGCATACTGTGCAGTGGGAGGCATGAATCAACGAAAAGCAGGAGAAGATTTCTATTTTCTTCATAAATTGATTAAATATGGAGGTCATGAAGAATTGAATTCCACTAAAGTAATTCCTAGTCCTAGAGTTTCAGATCGAGTGCCATTTGGTACGGGAAAGGCAGTCGGGGATTTGCAAGCGAGTGATTCGGGAATGTACAAGACATATAATCCTAGATCTTTTTTAGCGCTTGAAAAGTTGGCCAAGGATTTAGCCGCTACTTTTGAACGGCAAGCATTTTCTGAAAATCTACCTGCACCGGTCTCTGAATACTTGAAAACGATTGATGGAAGTAAGAATCTGAAAATGATAATAGACAATACTACTGATTATGCGTCTTTCCAAAAGCGATTTTGGAATTGGTTTGATGCCTTTCAGTTAATGAAGTATCTGCATTTCGCGAGGGATGGTTGGTATGAGGATATCGATGTGACTGAGATTGAGTGGACTTATAGTAAAATTGATAATCCTGATGTGAAGGAAATGTTGTGTTATTTTAGAGGATTATATCACATTAAATAGAATAATATGGAGCTGCTCGATGATATTAAGATTGAAATAAGTAATAAACCCATTTTTTCTTGCATTGCGATATTAATGCCTGTGATATACTTGGGTATGACTTACTATGTAGGTACTCATGTCATGCAAGATGAGTTAGCATTAAATGAAAATTTCATATATATTCTAATCGTGTCTTTTTTTATAATTGGCGTATGTTCAAGCATTTTTAGTTTTGTCCGAAAAGAGAAGCCAAGATTTTTGAGATATACTGGTGGGACTATAAATCTTCTGCTTGTAGTGGTGATTGTAGTTTCAATAATTTATACATGATTGTTTGCAAACATACTTTTTAATTGCCCTATATTTAGCATATGAAAAAGAAAGGAAGGAATCACTTTATTTGGATAATAGCAATTGCGGCTTCATGGTTAATTTTTGAATATTTTTATTATGGAATAATTAGTACAAGCAATGTAGTAAAAGCCATAGCAATGGCTGTGGTGTTAGAGTTTGGGCAGTATTGTCGTGATGTATACATCAATGACAACGAAGAACCAGAAACAAATTGAAATACATCAACCAAATATTCTCCATTATTCTGCCCGTGATCCTCATCGCTATGGCAGTCCACTTTTTTAGATTCAGAGATTTCGTAAGTTTTGATTATATCGAATATTTGATATTAGGTTTGGTAGGTGGTATTGCCTATGCACTTGGTAAATATTTATTGACACAAAATAAAAATAAATGAGAGCAGCGCAATTTGTATTAGGTACTATCGCTATATTAATAGTGCTTTCTTTAGTTTTGGTTTATATAAGACATCGATCTTTTGAAGGCTTTAATCCATACGTAGAAATTGTTCTTGGTACAGTGCTAGGGCTGTATGCCTACAAGAAAGATGTAAATCAAAAGAGAGAACAGAAGCAAGGGAACGACTGATCAACTGAAATAATGTCTTATGTGTTTGGCAAGTCCTTATCATTCCTGAAACCCAATACTAAACCCCAAATTCCAAATACCCAATATCTAACACCCAACGCACCTTTGAACTTCGTATCTTAAATATATTTCTGTATCATTGTACAAACTGAATTATCATGAATATTAATATGAAAATGATCACCAACTTTGTTGCATACGTAGCTATTTTTATGGGACTGATAGCAATCTTTCGTTATGTTATGGATGGTTCACTAGACAAGTGGATCTGGTGGCAATCTATGCTTATCGCAGCAGCTGTTGGTGGATTTAATGTATGGAAGAACAATAAAAGAGGAGCTTATGATGATCAGGAAAATGCTTAAGTTATTATGCAGTGCATGTTTTTTACTTTGTGGGATTATGCTACATGGTCAATCTGTAGCGGATATTATCGATTCATATGAAAACATAAATTCCAATGAAAAAGGTGATGGGGACGTAGAAAATAAGGAAAACAAATCTCCTTGGCCAACTTTTGATGAATCTAAGTTAAAGGTTGAAAGTGATAAACTCAGTAAGATCCTTATAGATGTAAAATCCACGAGACAATTATCGAATGATGAAGATGATTTGATCAATCTTGATCTATTAGAGTTAATTATTGAAGATCGAATATTTAACCTTGAATTCAAGAAACATGAGATGCCGCTCTCAGCAGAAGGCGGATTTTTGACAGGTATTATATATAACATAAGTGGAACAAGGATCAACTCAGAAGAAGATGGATTGAAATATTTGAATAAGCTAAAGGCATTACCAGCTTATTTTGATGAGCGGATAGAAAACCTAAAAGCAGGACAGATTAGGGGCGTGAGTTCTCCCAAGTTGATTGCAAACATTTGTTTAGGTATGGCAAAAGAAATATCAGAATCTGAAGCTGATGATAATTTTTTCTCAAAAGCGGTAGAAGGCAGTAGCATTGAAAAAAAAGCAATTGCGGGTATTTTAACACAAGTAATTCCATCATACAAAAAATTAGTTAACTATCTCGAAACAGACTATATCCCTAATGCACCTGACGCGATTGGAGTAAGCGCCATCAACGGAGGTAAAGAGTATTATAAACAGCGTGTGCGGTATTATGCTACCGAAGATATTTCTCCACAAGAAGTCTTTGACATCGGGATGAATGAAGTGAATCGGATAAAGGAGGAAATGGAAGGCATTATTTCTGGATTAGAGTTTGAAGGTAGTTTTGCGGATTTTTGTGAATTTTTGAGAACTGATCCTCAATTCTACCCAAAGACTGGTAGGGAATTACTTCATTATGCAGCATGGATAACAAAGGAAATGGAAGGAAAACTGCCAGACTACTTTAATAAATTACCTAGGATGCCACTAACGGTAAAGCCTGTGCCAGCAGCCTTAGCAGCTAACTATACTACGGGGAGATACTCTGGTGGATCATATAAAAACAAAAAGGCAGGGCAATATTGGGTAAATACCACAAGCCTTGAGAGTAGACCATTATATGTATTGCCTTCGTTGTCTCTTCATGAAGGAGTACCAGGGCATCATACACAGATTATGTTGGCAGCTGAGCTAGACCTACCAAAGTTTAGAAAAAGTCAGTACTTATCCGCTTTCGGAGAAGGTTGGGCATTATACTGCGAATTCCTTGGGAAAGAGGCAGGAATGTATCATACTGAATATGAGGAGTTCGGAGCACTGGTATATGAAATGTGGCGGGCATGTAGACTAGTAGTTGATCCAGGTATGCATTACTTGGGATGGTCTAGAGAGAAAGCATTTAATTTTATGAAAGATAATACTGCTTTGTCCATTCATGAGGTGGGAACAGAGATCAATAGATATATTGGTTGGCCTGGTCAAGCTGTATCTTATAAGTTAGGTGAGTTAAAAATTAGAAAGCTTAGAAAGTTTGCTGAAGAAAAGCTTGGGGACAAGTTTGATATACGAGCATTCCATGACAAAGTTCTAGAAAATGGAAGTATCCCTATGGCAACCTTGGACAGAATAGTCAAGGCTTGGGTAAAGGAAGTACTATTGCGATAACTGTTAATTTGCGCCCTTTGTCAATATAACTCCAATTGCGTCTTGTTGATTTCGGGAAGACTGTAACTGCTATTATGGATAGCTGCAGTTTTGTAAAGCTAAACGGTATGGCTTCATTATAGGTGTTTCTATGTACAACTTAGGGCTAGAAATTTACTGGATTCTAGTTTTGGCTGTGTTTTGACCAAAAAATATCACAAAATCGTTTATTGCACGCCTTTTATCATCTAGTGGAGCAGTCCTATTATCTTTATGATCGATTGAACAATGCAGTGATGCTTGTCGTCAAGTGTTTAGCCCAGATCTAAATGCCTAAGTAATCCATTTCTGTTAGCAACTCTTTTCCATATTTATCTAGCAATTGTTTACTAGTGTAACTTCAATTTCCGAATTCTGCTATTTGTTATTTTATTTATTTATCCGTTTCGATTATTTCAAAGAGAAAAATTTAAATGTATTAAATGCACATTGTCACTTACTTTTGATAATTATTTGCTAGTGCCCGACATTTAAGAATGAAAAAATGTAAAATATTTGATAGTTGGAGTAGGGGTATGTCGCCTATCTGTGTGTCTTGTTTATGTATCACAAATTAAAACATAGCAACAATGACAACTACTCCGAATGCATTTTTTGAAATTATCGATAAAGTATCAATGTTAAGACAATTCCAACTATTTTCAGATCTTAATGAAGAAGAGCTTCAAGATCTTGCAAGAGCAACTGAGATAAAAGCAATCGCTAAGCATAAATATATTTTCAAATGTGGTGAAGAAAGTAATTTTCTTTATGTACTGATCAATGGTACGATCAAAGTGGGAAATACTTCTACAGATGGAAGAGAAGTAATCAAAACAATCTTGCACCCAACTGCATTATTCGGTGAATCAGGTTTAGGTTCTAGAGTTGTTAGAAATTCATTTTCAAAAGCTATTGATTCTGACGTAAGACTACTTCAAATAGATGTAGACGGTTTCAGAGAATTAATGAGGTCAAATTTTGCTTTCAACTTAAAAGTGGTAGAGAATTTAGGCAATAAAATAGTGAAAATAGAAAGTAGATTAGAGTCTTTAGTATTTAACGATGCAAGAACTAGAATCGTAGACTTTATTAGAGATAATGCCAACAAATTTGGCAGAAAAGTAGGTTACGAGATGCTTCTAAAGCATAGCCTTACACAACAAGACATTGCAAATTTTACAGGGACATCAAGACAAACGGTAACGTCTGTATTGAATGACTTGAGAAGTTCAAATCAAATATATTTCAAGAGAAAAAGTATCCTTATCAGAGATTTAGAAACTCTAGCATAAGTTCGATATTAAGAATTTTCAGAGTAATAGTTTCTCATAGACTGAATCTGAAATCCTAGCTATAAACAGGTATTCTCAAAAGAGAGGGTACCTGTTTTTTCGTATTAAGCAGTCTCTTTAATCAATCTTAGTGTTGAGGAACAATAGTAACTGAGTTGTGAAGTGAGCAGTCTCCTTAATCAATCGCTGAGTTATGGAACGAAAATCGGGGAGTGATTAAAAAGGAGGGCGCAGATTGAGGCACTAAAGCGATGATGTCGTCACAATAATGATAAATATACCATGTACATACAACTTTTAACGCTCTATATCTTCAATCAACATAGGCCAGAGTCTTGTCTTCGCCTTTCTCTTGAATAAACCAAAATGCCCGATGGAATCTAAATCTACTTCTGCAGGATGAATGGTTTTGATAGTAAGCTTGGCATTAGGGTAGGATAGCGCTAATTCTTTGATAGTATCATGAGTGGACAAATGATCATCATGGAAGTACCAAGCTGTAATTTCCTTATCAATTTGCTGGTAGTATGACTTATTTGTTTTTTTTGTAAGATAGGCAGGTATCAATCCATTTACTCTACTGTTCTCAATCCACTCTTGGGCCACACCTTTTGGCCAATCTTCACCTACTCCAAGCTTTCCAGGGATATAACCATAAATCTTAATTAGTAATGGAAACAATAATATTGCTGGCAATTTTACTTTCCACTTATATGATTGAGGTGAGAATTTATTGAAGTTGCCAGATGAAGTAGTTAGCAAAATCACTTTATCAAATATTTTCCAGTTTTGCATCAAACCATAAATTTGACCACCCATGCTATGCGCCAAAAGATGTACTGAAAGATTAGGATATTTAGTTTTGATCCATTCAGTAACTGAGTTAGCGTCATCCCTGCCCCAATCTGCAATACTCATTTCAAACCCCCTGAGTGTTTTTGGTTTTGATTCGCCGACACCACGGTAATCAAATAGAACAACGATATATTTTTGATCAACTAAATAATTAGCAAGCTTAAGATAGAATTCCTTTTTCGTAACAGTGCCAGAATGAAATTGAATGACAGCTTTAGGATTTGGAATATCTGGGGTCAATACTAGAGCCATTACCTTATAGCCATCTTGAGTTGATATTATCACTTTTTTCATTGAAGCTTAGGGGGTAGGTAAACTAAAGATTTAACTAATTACACTTCAATTTGATTGCTGGTGTTTTTACTTCATTACTCTTATTTCCTGCTCTATCCAGCATGTAAATTGTGAAGGTCAAGTCGTTATCAGGATATTGAACTGGACTCTCGCAAGCAGGAATAGAATCTTGAGGTGGAAAAATACAACATGTATTTAACAGAACCATGTTTATTACACCGGAAACGCCATTATTAGCACCTTGTTCGGGAATAGCAGGAACTCTAAATCTATCGTAAAATTCCCCCGTGCGATCATCAATGACGAATATGTTTTCGCCAGGGGTTTCTGGATTAAATCCTATGTCTCCATCTCCATCCGTAAATTCTAAGGTCACAATAGTCGTGTCGCTATTTAGAGGTCGTTGTGACATCTGAAGATTTGAAAGTGATACAAATTCTAGGGTAGGGGTGTTGCTGTAGTCAGGGGAATTTATGCAAGAATACATGCCCATTACTAAAAAGGAAAATATTAATATTGATATCGTATTTTTTAAAATCATATTATAAAAACGTGTTTTACAGAACTAATGTTTTACAGTTCGGTTGAGTGTATATCTTTGGGACAAATAAAAACAAACTTTATTCTTTGAATAGAAATCAACTCATATCAAACTTAACAACCGTCGATGGACACTCTTTTGATTCTGTAGCCATAGATCTATTTCGATATCAATATATAAATAATTCTATATACAAGTCATGGGTTGATACTTTGAATATAAAAGAAAGTGAAGTTAATGTCCTTGATGACATTCCTTTTTTGCCCATTTCAGCGTTTAAGAATCATGATGTGGTTTCGCAAGATGGACATGCTGGGCACGTTTTTACTAGTAGCGGGACAACAGATTCTAGACCATCACGACATCTAGTTTTTGACATGGAATTATATTGCGATAACACAGAAATAATTTTTTCTGAATTTTATGGTAAAATAGAAAATTACTGCTATTTAGCTCTTTTACCCAATTATATTGAACGAGGAGGCTCTTCATTAGTCGCAATGGTGGAGCATTTTATTAGTAAGTCAGAGTATTCTGAGAGTGGCTTTTATCTATATGATCATGAGAATTTAAATAATAAGATTGCACATTGTCAAAATGAAGGAATCCCTACAGTTCTTTTTGGGGTAAGCTTTGCTTTATTGGATTATTTAGATGTTTATCAACACGATTTTCAAGAATTGATAGTTATTGAGACAGGCGGTATGAAAGGGCGAAAGAAAGAAATGACAAAGTCTCAATTGCAAAAGTTGTTAGCCAGTGGTTTTGGAGTTAATCATGTTCATTCTGAATATGGGATGACAGAATTGTTTTCACAAGCTTACTCAAAACAAGATGGAATCTTCTTTCCTGCCAAATCAATGAAAATTATAACAAAAGAGATTACGGATCCATTTTATGATTCACAATTTGGAAAATCAGGAGTAATTAACGTTATCGATTTGG
>CAXBGT010000010.1:0-52041 GCA_963975265.1 uncultured Saprospirales bacterium | reverse complement strand
TCAGTTAAATTTACAAAGTTTTTAACTGTCTCGTTTTTGGGGAAGGTTACAAATGGACTCGTTATGAGACCTTTTTGTTCATAACCATCATAACAGGTTTTGTAGCATTAAACTATTTTTTAGATTTAGGATGGCTAAAAATACCTTGGACACCTTTGGCATTAATTGGTACTGCAGTAGCTTTTGTAATCGGTTTTCAGAATAATTCTGCTTATGGTAGAATTTGGGAAGCTAGAAAAATATGGGGTGGAATCATAAATACATCTAGAACTTTTGGAGTGTTTGTTCAAGATATGGTCAATAATGAACATGCCACAGAAAAACTTTCAAATGAAGAATTACAAAAAGAAATAAAAATCCTGACCTATAGGCATATTGCTTGGTTGACAGCTTTGCGACATGCTATGCGAGTTGCTAAGCCTTGGGAAACAGTCATACACGAAAAAGCAAATAAGGAATTACTTAAGCTTACTGGTTTTGGTCCGCCGGAATGGCAGTCAAAAGTCGATGAGGATATGAAGGCCTATCTTTCACAGCAAGATATGGACTATGTGATGAGTAAAAACAATAAACAAACGGCAGTACTCTATTTACAATCTCACCATCTTAAAAGTTTAAAAGAAAAAGGAATAGTTTGGGAATTTGCATTTTTGGAACTTGAAGGTATCGTAAAAGAAATGTTTACACTACAAGGTCAGTCTGAGCGAATTAAAAACTTTCCTTATCCAAGGCAATTCGCTACATTAAATCATTACTTTATGTGGATTTTTATATTGTTACTGCCTTTAGCAATTGTGCCGCAATTTGCAGAAATAGGGAACGAAATGATGGCTGCTCATCCTACTATTGGGTCCTTGTTTATATGGCTTTCTATCCCTTTTTATGTTATAGTAGCATGGATATTTCACACCATGGAAAGAATAGGAAGAACAGGAGAAAATCCATTTGAGGGCTCTGCAAATGATGTTCCTATTTCAACGATAGCCCGTGGAATAGAAATTGATCTAAGGCAGAATTTAGGAGAATCATTAGAAGATATTCCAAAACAGTATCCGATGGTTTTTGATACACAGATGTAATTAGTGTTACGTCAACAGTAAACAAGAGGCATCAACATGCACTTTAATTTTTATCATTGTAAGCTTTTAGAAGGCGAAACTTGAATAATCGAACTTTATTAGACGTAACGCGGAGTATGAAAACGTCAAAGCAACTCAATCATTGATGACTGCGCATATTCTCCTCGATCTGTGCTGACAGTTTGAAAACCACGTTTATGCTATTTAATTTTGCACGCACCTAGTGAATCATAAACAAATGATTGTGATTGGCGCAAGAATGCATCTTACTATCCTGTTGCTAATATTCTATGCAACTAAAATCCAACTATCCCCACACAACTATAACCTACAATAAACAAAATTCATACCTTAGCATTCTAATTAAAACAATCTTGAGGCAGCGTAGCCCAGCATCATTGAAAATCAATAATAAATTCGAGAATGTTGTTCAGTGAAAAATTAACTACCAAGAGATTTCAAGAAAAAATATTACTAGTCAAACATGGAAACAGCTTTAGAAATACTTAAATATATATTACCAGCATTAATCGTTTTTGCAACAGTCTATTTCTTGATGAAACGATATTTAGATATGCAGTATAGCACTGAGGTTCTAAGATTCAAACAATCACAGGCAAAGAATACTCTTCCAATAAAATTGCAAGCATATGAAAGGCTCGCCATGTTTTGTGAGCGGATATCCCTTGATAACTTGGGATATAGATTAAGTGGAGGTAGCATGGATGCACAGTCTATGAGTAATGCGATGTTAGTTGCAATACAACAAGAGTATGAGCATAATATGAGCCAACAAGTGTATGTTTCTGAAAAGCTGTGGGAGATCGTCACAATGGCTAAGAATCAGATGCAAAATGTTGTGACAACAGCTTCGTCTGATCCGACCATCGGAAATTCTCCAGCGGCTTTAATTGAGAAGTGCATGGAAATCCAATCGAGCATGGGAGGAAATCCAACAAGAACTGCTAAAAGCGCGATAAAGAAAGAGATTGATATCATAATGTAATTCATGAAAATGTACCAACTTAAAAACTTATTAATTCTTGTTTTATTCGTCTCTATAGGTGGATGTAGCAAGCAAGTTTACACTGCCGATATTGATACTAGTTATTATAGAATCAGTAAAAGGAATAAGTCTGATAAAGAATTAGATAAACTAATAGCACCATATAAGGCTCAGTTAGATGCCAAGATGAACGAGGTTATTGCCATTAATCCTGAAGAAATGGCAAAGGCTAGGCCAAGTTCTGTAATGGGCAATTGGTTTTCGGATGCTCTGCTCGAAGAAGCTTCAAGAATCTATGGTGTTGATATAGATATGTCCATGCAAAATTATGGAGGATTAAGAGTTCCCTCACTTGGTAAAGGAGATATATCTGTGGGTGAAATCTACGAGCTCATGCCATTTGATAATAAATTGGTATTGCTAGAGTTGGATGGAATTACGACTAAGAAGTTATTAGATAAAATTGCCGAAAAAGGAGGATGGCCAATCAGTCATACTTTGAGTATGGAGATAGATGGAGATCAGGCAACTAATATCAAGATAAAAGGACAAGATTTCGATATTAACAAAACGTATACCGTTGCTCTTGCTGATTATATTGCGGATGGAGGGGATGATTGTTTCTTCCTAGCAGATGGAAAACGGACAGATAACGATCTCCTAATTAGAGACATCATAATTGATCATCTCAGAAATAAGCCAGAGGAGGAAAAAGTAATAGTCCTAGACAAAACTGCGCGAATCAAAAACTCAAACTACTAAATCATGAAAAGAAGAGACTTTATAGTTAGAACTACTTTGTCAGGTTTGGGCTTGGCATCAGGGTTTGTTCCATTTTCTGTATTAGAAGATCATGATATTACCAGATTGACCATCTTGCATACGAATGATGTACACAGTAGGGTAGACCCATTCCCGATGGATGGAAGTAGAAATGAAGGTCAAGGAGGAGTGTCTAGAAGAGCTACCTTAGTAGAACGAATCCGAGAATCAGAGGATAATGTACTGTTATTTGACTGTGGAGATATATTCCAAGGAACACCCTACTTTAATTTCTTTGGTGGAGAATTGGAGTTGAAACTCATGTCTGAACTTAAGTATGATGCTTGTACAATCGGAAATCATGATTTTGATGGAGGAATAGATGGCCTTCATGATCAAATGCCAAATGCAAATTTTCCGTTTTTAATTGCGAATTATGATTTTGACAATACGATCCTAAGAAATAAGACTAAACCGTATAAGATATTCATGCAAAATGGAATCAAAATAGGCGTATTTGGACTTGGTATAGAATTGACTGGCTTAGTACCAAAAGCATTATACAAAGAAACACAATATCAGGATCCTATCGAAATAGGCAACAGAATTAGCAAACAACTCAGATTTGATGAGAAATGTGATTTTGTGATCTGTCTCTCACACTTAGGTTACAAATATAGAGATGATAAGGACAAAGTATCCGATATTCACCTTGCTGAGAATACGGAAGAAATAGATATGATATTAGGTGGGCATACACATACATTCATGAGTGAGCCAGATATTCGAACAAACAAAAAAGGAGAAGAAGTTGTGATCAATCAAGCAGGATGGGCTGGGATCATGTTAGGTAGATTAGATGTGTTTTTTGAAAAGAATAAAAAAGGGAAGTGTGTAAGTTGTAAGAATACTTATGTAGTGTAGCCTAAACATTGATTTTCAATATTTATTAATATTACTATAACAGACGTTCGGCAGGATGTACTCGTTTTATGTCTGAATATCATAATACATCCACATACAGATTAATGGCATTAATAGATAGATTAAAAAAGATAGATGGGTTGGTAGTTAGGAGCTTTGTTGGTCCTTACTTACTGTCTTTTTTTATTGCCCAATTTGTGTTGGTAATGCAGTTTCTATGGAAATATATCGATGATATTCTTGGCAAAGGGTTTTCTGTAATAGATCTTTTAGAATTGATAACCTACTTTGGAGTCACTCAGATTTCCATGGCACTACCCATCGCGATATTACTTTCTTCAGTCATGGTCTTCGGGAATATGAGCGAGCGGTATGAGCTGTCTAGTATGAAGTCAGCTGGGGTATCGCTCATACGTGTAATGCGGCCTGCGATTATTCTAGCTGTATTGACAGCCATCTTATCCTTGTTTGCTTCAAATTATTTGAAGCCTCAGGCAAATTTTCAATTTCAAAAAAGGTTGAGAATCATGAAATCTCAGAAACCATCATTAGCAATGGAGGCTAAGATATTCAATAGAGACTTTGGAGGTTACTCCATTAGGGTCAATGAAAAAACGGAAGATGAAGATATTACAGATGTTCTTATTTACGATCATACAAATAATGATAAGAGTTTAGTCAATCTTACCAAAGCCGAAAAAGGTAAGATGTACAATAGTGAAGATGGTAATCTATTTATCATGGAATTGGAGAATGGAACTTCTTACCGTGAGATGAAGAGAGAACGGAGGAAAGACGGTAAAGGCAAGAAGTATCCATTTATGAGGACAGATTTCAAAGAATGGAAGAAAGTCTTCGACATGAGTGAGTTCGATACTGATGATGAAGATGGGATCAGTATAAATAGGAATAAAGAAGATATGCTGAATACATTTCAGTTGCTAAGTGCTATAGATTCAGTAGATCAAAAAAAGGCAAAGCTAGTCGCCAGTGTAGTAAATGAGCAAGATGAGAAGATGAAAATGATGGAAGAAGACTATAGTTCTTCGAAGGCAAAGTATGGAGGCAAAGAAGGCGCAAAGAGACTGGAATTAGAAAGGGCAAAAGCCCAGAAAAAAAAGGCTCAAAAATCTATTCCAAAGAAAAATTCGATTGTTAGGAAAACAATAAGTCAAGAGTCAAAGCCAAAAGTTAATAGGAAAGACAGAACTGAAAGGAGAATACAGGCAACCTCAGCTAAAAAAGTTAAACAAGCGAGTACAATTAAAAAAATGATTGATGCACAGACAATTATGCCTAAAAAGACGATTAGGCAAGCCTTGCAAAAAACAGTCATGCAGAACCAAGTTGATACACTCTCCAACTATGCACATTGGTATGAGACGATATCAGATAGTGATAAAAACAGTCTGCCCGTAAAAGCGGTACAATCGAGTAGTAGAAGAAAAGATCTCCTAAGGAATGCAACAACAAACATAAAATCTCTCTCTTATACTCGTAATAAATATTTGTTGAGACTAAATCAACAATATAGTTTTGCATTGATCTGTATTGTATTTTTATTTATAGGTGCGCCACTTGGCAGCATTATAAGAAAAGGCGGATATGGTTACCCGCTATTATTCGCCATTCTATTTTATATGTTGTTTATTATCTCCACTATCATGGGCGAGAAATTAGTAAGAAGTGGTTCAATGAATCCAATTATTGCAGCCTGGTTTTCCAATATGCTTGTGCTTCCAGTTGCTGTCTGGCTTTCGATAAAAGCACTGAGAGATAGTAAATTTGAATCCAATCGAGTGTTTACATTTATTGGAAATTTGTTTACTAAGTCACAAGAAGAAAAGGTAACTAATAGTGCTACATAATCCTGACTAGTTTTTTAAAACATGAGTTTATATAATCATAAAACATATGTGGTTAAATTATATATTGATAATTACCATATATTAGTGTAGCGATTATGCTTTTTCTATCGTACTACTAAGCATGAACTAGTTTCAGCAAATAACTCAAACACTATGTATCAGACGAACACTTTATTAACCACTCTTGTATTATTGATCTTTTCAATAAATATTGGATACTCAAACACAGACAAACTATCATCTCATACTTCAGAATTTCTTCAAGATTGTACCGATTCTACTTTTACGATAGAAGTAATAGCGCGAGAAAGTGAAAACGGAACACTTGATGGATCTTTTTGCATGGGTGAAGAAGTGACGATTAGTTTAAGTTTTACCTCGATTGATCAATCTGATGCTGGGAATATATATTTTATTGGATTCATTCCGAAATTTGGAACTGGATGGGATCTAGATTCATACGATTTTAATGGGCAGGTGCCTACTGTAAATGGAATAGCTGGTACTTGGTTTGAAGAGGGTGCAGAATTGGCACCTATCATTCAAGAAGATATTCCATCCTTATGTACTTATGTCGATGAATATGGCATTCTGAAATTGTGTAATTCTGATTGTGAAACTTGTGATGATTGTAGTGAAGAAGGAGTGTTAGTGGGTGATCCATTACCAAGTGGATATTTCTGGGTGAATAATGGATCAAATTCGGGTTGCGATAATGATGGCTCTCCTGGAGAGGGTTGGGGAATAGATTCAACAATGGCTTTTGTAGAGTGGACTTTCACTCTCAAAACAAAGTCATACGAAGACCTAGCTCCATGTGAGGATGGTGGAGACTTACAAATTATTTTGCAAAATTTTAACGATGGAGTAGCGGGTTGTTGGCAAGATGTTTCAGATGGTCAAATTGATGAGCCTTTAATAGGACCGATTTGGGGGATAACATGCACAGCCGTTCCTCCTGCAGTAGTGGTAAATGATATTTGGGCTTGCAGTGGAGAAGCATTTGCAACTGTTGCAATAGTAGAAGATGGAAGCACAAATGCGATCATAGCTGAGGCAATTGATAATCCATTTGTAGTAGGTGAAAATGATTTTATGATAATTAATGGGCAAGGCGTATTAACTGATACGCTTATTAATTTGACATCTGAGACTCAAATCGTTCAATATAAAGTATATGCTATTGATGAATCTATGGCATGTAATGGGCCAGTTCAAATACTAAATGCGACAATTGCTCCTAATGTCGATTTGCCAGAGATAGAAAATGTGTGTGAATGTGATAATGGCTGTACAACACTCTCAGTCGATCCAGAAGAGGATTTTACTTATTTGTGGATATTAGATGGAGTAGTGATTTCTTCGGAGCCATTGTTGGAGGTATGTCCTACAGGATTAACAATGTATGAGATAGTGAAAACTTCTCCGGAGGGCTGTGTTAAATCAACTACAGTTATAGTGGATTGCTCTGGTTTATCTATTTTTTGTGATGATATCGAGGATTATAAGATTACGTATAGTTTTTTCGTAGACAGTAATAATAATGGAGGAAAAGACTCTACCGAATTTTATCTCGCTGAGGGCAGTTTTACTATAGAACCATTAGGAACAGTAATTTATAATACATCCGCTAGTGAAACGGATCTCTATTTGGATGAAGGAAATTATTCTTTTGTGTTTGATACTGAATATTTTTCTGACTGGAGCTTAACAACAGATAGTATAATAAATGTAAATCTAGATTCGATTAATAATTGTGTAAATGTAAGTTTTGGAGTAAACTTTTTTGATCCAGTTAAGAAAGTGAAAACGAATTCTAATTTATTCCAATTCTGTAATTCAGATAGAACATTTACGATTTATGCTAAGAATCTTGGGAACTATGATATTAATGGAATTCTATGGGTAGAAGTTGATGAAAATGTAATCCAAGATGATTTCTTTGATGTGAATGCAGTTGACACAATTATTTTGCCTAACAAGGTAGGTTGGTATTTCAATAATCTTTCTCCTTCTGATTATATAGTAGAAGAATTAATCGTCCACATTCCTGGACCTCCAGATTTTCCAATTGGTGGATTGTTAGATCATAAGATTTACACAGAAGTGATGAGTGGTGATGGAACTTCCGAAATACTAGGGGAGTCATATATACATAGACCAGTCTCATGCAGTTATGATCCAAATGATAAACAAGTAACCCCATTCCATCCTGAAGGATATACGGATATTGATAATGCAGAACTTACGTATAAAGTTAGGTTTCAAAACACAGGAAATGCACCTGCAATGAATATCGAGATCCGTGATACACTTTCAGAATATTTGGATGTGTCTAGTGTTAGATATTTATCAGGATCGCATGATGAATATCTCATATTTAGTAGAAGTGAAGAGAATATATTGACTTTCAAATTTTCGAATATCAATCTACCAGATAGTCTTTCTGATCCACTAGGTAGTCAAGGACATTTAATTTACAATGTGCATGTGAAGGAAGATTTACCTGAAGGGACTATTATAGAGAATACAGCACACATTTATTTTGATTTCAATCCTGCGATTGTTACAAATACCACAAGCAATATTTTATATGATGATCTAGATGATGATGGATTCTTTAGTATTGAAGATTGTGATGATGAACAAGCAGGAATCAATCCTGATGCAGAGGAAATACCAAATAATTCAGTAGATGAAGACTGTGATGGTGAAGCATTGGTAATAGATGATGATATGGATGGCTATAACTCTGACGAAGATTGTGATGATCAAAATGCTGCAATCAACCCAGATGCTGAAGAGGTGATTAATAATAACGTGGATGAAGATTGCGATGGTTTAGCTGTAATAATCGATAATGACAATGATGGCTTCAATTCTGATGAGGATTGTGATGATGACAATGCAGATATCAATCCTGATGCTGAAGAAGTAATTAATAATGCAATTGATGAAGATTGCGATGGTGAAGCTTTGGTAATAGATAATGACATGGATGGTTTCAATTCAGATGAAGACTGTGATGATGACAATGCAGATATCAATCCTGATGCTGAAGAGGTAATTAATAATACAATTGATGAAGACTGTGATGGTGAAGCTTTGGTAATAGATAATGATATGGATGGTTTCAATTCAGATGAAGACTGTGATGATGACAATGCAGATATCAATCCTGATGCTGTTGAAATACCAGACAATGGAATCGATGAAGATTGCGACGGAATGGATGAAATAATCGATGGTGTGATTGATTATAATCCATTTGGCGTTGAAATATTTCCAAATCCAACAACAAACGAATTTTCTATAAAAGTTGATGTGTCTTTCGGAGAACTGAACTATACAATATTTGACGCACAAGGTAAAGTCAAAAGCTCTGGTTCAATAAATAGCTTTTATAAGTTGCTTGATTTAAATAACAATCCATCGGGGCTCTATTTTATCAAAGTAAGTGACGTAACGTCTAACAAACACTCTTTCTTTAAGCTGATGAAATTATAAATTATTGACTACGTAACGGAATCGAATTATAAAAGAGAAAGCCCATTTTAATTAAAAAATAGGCTTTCTCTTTCATTTTATAAGGAAATTTATCCAGCTCTATTGTTTTCCTTCGTTAGACCTTCCATTATTAAGGACCTCAGGCTTTTTAGCTGTACTGTTATTTGTTGATTTGATGCCAGTACTATTTTGTTGACTGTCTAAATCTACAGGAGGTGATATTGGGTTAGTGTTATCTTGACCAGTTTGATTAACAAGAGCACTCACTTTCAAACTTAAATCATTTAATTGAGCTTTGATAGCTTCTAACTCTGAGTCTTTATCAATGATTAGTTGCTGTTGTTCTTGTATTGCATGAATAAGAACAGGAATCAAAGCGGAATAGTTGACACCTTTTAACTTACTTTCTTTACCATCGATTTCCTTTATATTGATATTATCTGTAACTACTTCAGGAATTACTTTTTGTACTTCCTGTGCGATAAGACCAATTTGTGCATTGGGAGATAAATTTAAATTATACTTGCCTCCTGTGTCAAAATTGTATTGTTTAGCAGATAGTTTCATTACATCAGAAAGACCATATTTAATATCTGTAATATCCTTTTTTATTCTTTGGTCTGAAAGTGCATGGATATCACCATTTACAGTAAGTCCACCATCTATATATAGCTTATTGTTTTCTGTGTCAGATCCAATAGAAACGGAACCTGAATCATGTATGAATAGGGTGTTTTGAGGGGCGCCTTCATTTACTACTATTACATTAGTTTCCGTTTGTAAATCTTGTAAAGTAAACAAACCATCATCAACTCCAAATTTGTATAAATCTAATGATTCATCAACAGATTTAAAAATTAAATCATTTGTAGTAACAAAATTACCAATTGCAGTTATGGTTTCTCCACGCATGTTTTTTCCAAGGATATTTCCATCAACATCAAGTTTTTCTTGCGCTGTATCATCTCCAATTGATACATTACCATTTGCGGTTACATATAAAGCATCATTTGGTGCACCTGGTCTAATTCTAAAAGGGAGGCGTCCTGTGTTAACATCTCTGATGAAAAAATTCGTCTCATTTCCAGCCAAATCCCAAGTTTGAGGAGTAAATCCATCACTTCCATCTTGCTCTAATCTGACAGTAGGTGTATTGCCTTCAACAATATGTAGGTCTACAACAGGATTATTCGTTTTGATACCGACATCACCATCTGCCTCTACTACTAAAGCATGATTTGGGGCACCTGCTTCTACTCGCAAAGGCATTGTACCAGCTGTAGCATCTTCAACTCCGAAATAATTAGATCCTCCATTACCTGAATCATTGATAACAATCCTCCAATCATTGCTAGGGAAACTTCCAGAGTTACTAGTGTCATCAAAATGAAGACGTAGGTTATTTTCCTTAAGTCTGTGAGTGTCGAACCCAAAACTCTCTCCACTTACACAGTCAAAACCTACACATATGCTACCTTGAACGATTACATCAGTTGTGAATACTTGTTGACCACAAACAAAAAATGGGGTTAAAGCAAATGCTAAAGGAAGCATTTTTGTTTTAAATGTTTTCATAATTTTTTAAAGGTGTTTTTGTTAATAACAAAGATACATTATAATTTTATGACTCAAATAGTTTCTTTAAGTGTATTTTTGTAGGCTCAGATAAATACAGTTTTATTTATTTAATGTCTGTATTATTTCAAGAACAGTGTTTGTTTTATCTACTTCAAAAGACTGGATTTCTCCATTTGTCCAATGTATTTTTAAAGAACATGATGTTTGGTCATCCAGCCCAAAGTGAAAAATTTTGGGATGTGTAGAAAGGTATCCAAGTGTACTATGCAGCTCTTGCCATTGTACTTGCCCATCGGGTGTTTCTAGAAGTATTGTTGCTCCAATCGCATCTTTATTACTATTAATTTCTTCACTCTTTAGTTTTATTTTTAACCAGTTTTTCGAATTCGAGGAAGCATTGTTTTTGAATAATTTTGCCGTGCCGTGATACTCATTTGTAATTATGTCTAAGTCTCCATCATTGTCAAAATCAAAGTATGCTGCACTTCTTGACGTTCCTTCAAAATCAAGCCCTCCTGTATCTACTTTCTTTTCTAGAAATCCATTTTTATTTTCAAATAATATGTTTTTATCGCCTTTGCTTTGAGCATACACAACTTCGAGGAATTCATTATCAGGACTTCTATAGTATTCATTGTTTTTTCCATACACACTGTATGGATTCATTCCTGTCAGGCAATAAAGGTCGTCATCTCCGTCAAGGTCGAAATCGAAAAAATCAGCATCCCATGACCATCCTGTTGACGAGAAGCCTCTACCTATTTTATCAGATGATTGATACTTGATATGTAGCTGATTGTCAGGAACGGAGAGAAAAAGATCATTAGCTTCTACAACTCTCATTTTGGCAAGTGATTCTAAATCGAAATGTTGTTTTGTGTTTTCATTTGGTAACACGTACTTGTCATCTTTTGCCATGACTACAATGTTAGAAATGTAAAAATCTGGGTGTTGATCACGGTTCAAATCTGAAATCCCTATACCCATTGTATAAGAAGGTTTATCCGTTTCCAATTCAATACTTTTGTCAATAAATGAACCGTCTTTTTGATTTATGTAATAAGCATTTGTACCAAAATCATTTCCCACAATGATATCTTGCCACCCATCTCCATTGATATCACTATGACCTACTGCCTGAGTCCAACCATTGTTGTCTGCGCCAGAATTTGAAGATACATCCTCAAATGTGAAATTGCCTAGATTCATAAACAGTTTATTTGGAATAGCATTAGTATTTCTTCTTTTCAGAGTGGGTAATTCTCCATTAAGATAATTACCAAAATAACCCACATAAAGATCCAAAAGCCCATCTTTATTAAAATCTAGTGCAGTAGCTGGTCCACCAATTAGACCTTTTCCTCCTAGTTTTGCTGTCTCAGTCATGTCTGTAAATGTACCATTACCGTTGTTTTTGTAGATACGGTGGTTTTCATTAACATAAGAAATGAAGATGTCTTGTAACCCATCATTGTCAAAATCTACGATTATAGGTTGCCGTGGTTCAGCATATGTTCCATCGTCAAGTCGCCAATCTAATCCAGCACTTTTTGTGATGTCCTTAAAACTTTTGCCTTTCTTGTTTTTTAATAATTTATTACCCAATCCGCTAAGTAGTAAAATATCTACCCATCCATCATTATCAATGTCTTCCGTCGCAACACCACTTCCACCAAAAGCAGGAGGGATTGACAGACGAGCAAGATTTTCATCTTCTTTTATCACATATCCTCTAATTAATCTGGATAACCAATCAGCACTTCTATGTTCAAAATCTAAGTGGAAATCAGCTGTAATATCAGTAAATGGCTGAGATGTTATTGGTGCATTATTATTCGTTGATATTATATTTTGTCTTATTTTAGGAGTTGAGGCGTTTTTACTGTTTGTATTTATCTTCCCTTGTATTTCATGTATTGCGTTAATCAGATTTGGATATTGCAGATCTGATTGTTGATTCTGAATAGCGTTATTTCCTGCGACTCTAAAAAATAGAACAGCGAATTGTGCAATGCCTTCAGCTAACATCTCAAGTGCAAATGGATCTGGAGATAGCCCTAATTTCAGAGTTTTGTCTTTGAAAACGGTTTTTAGATAGTGCCAATGCCAACCACTATCTCTAAATGCATCAAAATCATATGCTTCAACACTGATCTGGTCTTCCCTTTTAAGATTAGGATAGAAAACTACATCTTCTAGATTATTGATTACATGTGGTAGATAAACCTGAACTGACGAGTATGCATCCATATATTCAATTCTATTGCTTTCCCTCTTTAGAGCAAATGACTGTGCCATCAACAACAAATCTTTGCTAAATTGCACCATTGTTTCTGTATAAACTATTTTCATTGAGTCAGAAACAACAGAATCTGTAGGCCATGGAATTCTAGAAAAATACACCTGGATATTCCTCAGAAAAACACTTTGATTTACCTTATTGTATTGATCGTAAGACGATATTTTTTGTTCAATTATAGATTTTAAGATGCCTCTTTCTTTTTCTTTGTCTGTATTTTTAATAGACCCATTATTTCTATCTCGTGGTAAATTAGGGTAGAGAGATTGTACAGCTTTGTTAATATGCATTTTCTGTATCTCATATTGATTGTTTAGTCGACTATATTCGTCAGCTTTTTTCAGCACGGATAATACTGCGATATCTATAGATTTTTTGAAGTATGTAATTGCAGCTTGATTCAATGGGGCCAATTTCTCATTTTTAAATAAGAACTCTTGATCTACCGCCAAAATTGCTCTTAAAGCATATGCCACACTGCTGTATTGTCGCAGGTCATTATTGTCAATATTTATTTTCTGACCATTCGAAAAAAAAACTTCGACACTTTCATCTTTAGTAGAATATCTAATTAATGAAGCTTCAACCTCTTTAAAAAGTACAGCATTGGGGACATTCAGATCTTCTAATTGTTTTGAATAATTAAGCCATAGATGTTTGATGTAATTTTTTTGAAATTCAATTCTAGCATTTCTAGCTTCAGTATTTAGCGGAGTACCATACATGAAATCTTCTAGTCGTGCAGCAGTTGCATGGCATTTAGGGTCTTTGGTATTCTCTAAAGTCCCAATTTCATTAATTATGGTTTCAAAATTTTGATTTTCTTGGCCAAATGAATGAACATAAAATGATAGGAAAAGTATAATTACTGGAATAAATTTCATCAATTTTATTTTAAATGGTGAAGCTATGACTTTTATGATATTTTAAATGTATTTATTGGTCATATTTTACTAGTGTTGAATATGTATAATGTAACTTATTTTGCCTGAGATATACCATGTCAAAGATAAGGTTGGTATTTGAATATGCTTTTGACATGTATTCAATTTCTATGAAGAAGAACATAACAGTTCTAAGGTGAGGCTAGATTTAAATTTTGTTTTATCTTTAGTGCTGCACATCAGTAAGGTGTTGCGTCTTATAAGTATAAACTAGTTACTATCAAATCTAAACTTAAAATGCTATGAAGACTTTGTTGCTTCGTTTTTCCTTTTTGTTTATCTTTTTTTTTACTGTAAGCACCTCTTTTTCCAACACCAACCACAGTGTTTTGAGTGCAGTCCTTTGTCCGGATCCTCCGTCAAACGATGATCCTTGTCTTACTAGCGTAAATCCTCCACTTGATCTTACCGGAGGTGGCACTCATCTAGGAAGTACATGCTGTGCTAGAGGACCACAAGATTCTAATATGGATGGGACTCCTGCAGATCATCCAAACTATGCTTGTAGTTCAGCAACAGAAGGAGCAGCTGTCTGGTATGTATTTATTCCCAATGATGCTGATGATGGATATGATATCACAATCGAAGAAGTAGTAGGTGCAGATCAAGCTGAAGGGCCAATAACAATAGAAGTTTACTGGGCTAGTGAGGAAGATGCTTGTATGGGAAATCTAATTGAACCTCTTGCATTCTCCTGTGTAACGACAAGTACTACAATAAAAATAGGAAATTGCCCTGGACCTGATCAAATGTTATTTGTGAAGGTTAGCACAGCAAGTTCTGATGAAAATTGTGGTGATTTTCTGTTATCAATAAACACAGGAGCCTGTGATACTGATACTAATGGTAATCCATTAACATCTGCTAATACTTGTGGAGAGGTAGTAGATATTTTTTTTCCTGTTACGAATTCAGATTTCATAGTTGATTATTTAGCTATTGAAGGATGTTTGGATTACGCTTGTCCTTCCGTTGAATCTTTTGGTGGATGCGCTGAATTTGTGATTATGCCAACAGTTTGGTTTCAAGTAATAACTGATGATTTAGCAGCACAAATGTTCACAACTGTAGAGTCTTTTGGGAATTGGGATCCTATATGGACGATATATTCTGGAAATGATTGTGACGATTTGACTGTTGTGAATTTTGGTGGTTCTCCTCCATGTAGTAATGGAGATAATACACCATCCTTGCATCAAATTGGAGTTTTTAGTGATGTACACACATATTGGATAGCAATCACTGCAGATCCATCTTCTGTTCCTTCAACTGGGATAAGTGATGGTTCTTTTGAGTTAACAGTAGCTACTACAATAAATGCAATAATATGCTTAGGAGAGGAAATTGGAGATTGTGTCGACGAGTCTTTGGTGATAGAAGTTATAGATAGAGAAAATGAAGGTGAATCACTAGATGGCCCATTTTGCCAAGGTGAAGAAGTAACTGTATATATCCATTTCGACTATGATGCATCAGAGAGTGGAGCGGATTGGTTGGCTGGTTTTATTCCAATATTCGGTGAAGGATGGGATTTAGAATCTTTTGATTTTGAATTGGAACCCCCTGTTGCGAATGGACAAATAGGAGGATGGTATGCAGAAGGGACTCCACTTGCTCCGATCATTCAGGAGAATGTACCAATACTTTGTACATATAGAGATGAAAATGAAGTTCTACGTATTTGTAATCAATTATGTGAACCGTGTGGAGAATGTGCTCAATCTGGTGTTGAAGAAGGCGATCCATTGCCTAGTGGTTATTTCTGGGTGTCTAATGGAGGGAATGCTGGTTGCGACAATGACGGATCACCAGGAGAAGGCTGGGGTATAGGTTCTACGATGGCGACTATCGATTGGACATTTAAAATAAGAGCAAAAACCTTCGAAACGGAAGAGGAGTGTCTTGAAAAAGGAGATTTGAAAATTGGTTTTCAATCATTTTCTGATGGAGTTGTTGGTTGCTGGGAAGATCCTGTAGGAGAATGTATTCTTGATCGATCAATGTTTGGACCGAGTTGGTCAATAGGTTGCGCTGATCTACCATCAGAAGTAGTAGCGGAGGATATTACTATTTGTAGCGGCGAGACTTTAGAGCTTAATGTATCTACAATAGATGGGGCTCCAAATACAATTGTGGTGAAAAAAGTTTACAATCAACTAATAAGTGGAGAAAACGATTTTGAATTTGAAAATGGAGCGGGAGTAATAAGTGATCAACTTATAAACTTAACTTCAAAAACTCAAATACAGCAGTATTCTGCTTACTCAAAAGATGACTCACTCTATTGTAATGGGCTAAATAACATAATAAATGTGACGGTATTACCTCCTTCGGTTTTACCAAATTTAGAAAATATCTGTATTTGCAATAATGGATGTACTCTTCTTTCAGTAGAGGACATGGAAGGAAGTAGTTATACATGGAATTTGGATGGTGTCCTATTGTCAGAAAATGAAGATGTAGAAGTTTGTCCAAGTAGTATTGCTATTTATGAACTTGTAGTTACAGATTCTTTAGGTTGCACTGGATCAGAGTTTTTAACTGTTGACTGTTCGGGATTATCAGAAATATGTGAAGAACAATTAAGTTTAAAAATTCAATACAGTTTTTATTACGATTTGGATTTTAACGGAGTCAAAGACTCTTTAGAAGTGTATTTTGCAGATGGTAGTTTCGAAGTTTCTGGTGGGGATATTATATACAATACAGTAGCTGGAGAAACAGATCTCTATTTAGAAGAAGGCTCATATTCTTTTGTTTTTAATTCTGAATATCTTGATGATTGGTATTTAACTACAGACAGCATAGTAGAGATAGATCTTGATTCTTTGAATAACTGTCAAAAAGTGTCTTATGGAATAAATTACGTAGAGCCTATCAAGCATATCAATTCTTATTTCAACCTTTTCCAGTTCTGTAATTCGGATAGAACCTTTACCATCTATTCAAAAAACCTTGGGACATATGATATGAATGGAATACAGTGGGTTGAGGTAGATGAACAAGTTATGCAAAATGACTTCTTTGATATAAATGCAGTAGATACTATTGTATTACCGAATAAAATGGGATGGTTTTTCTCTGATTTGGCACCTGCCGAGACTGTTGTTAATCAGATTGAAGTTCATATACCTGGGCCGCCTGATTTTCCAATAGGAGGTTTGCTTGATCATAAGATTTATACTGAAGTGTTTAACGGTGATGGAACTACAGAATTATTGGATGAGACTTTTATTCATCTTCCTGTCGTCTGCAGTTATGATCCAAATGACAAACAAGTAGAACCATATCACCCAGAAGGATATACAAACATTACAGATTCAGAATTGACATACAAAGTGAGATTTCAAAATACAGGAAATGCCGCAGCTATGAATATTACAATCAAAGATACTTTATCTGATTTTTTAGATGTTTCGAGTGTGAGATATCTTTCGGGATCTCATGATGAGTTCTTATCGTTTAGCAGAAGTGATGAGAATATTTTGACATTTAAATTTTCAAATATCAATCTTCCAGATAGTCTATCTGATCCGTTAGGAAGTCAAGGCCACTTAATTTACAGCGTCCATGTAATCGATAATCTGCCAGAAGGAACAATCATTGAAAATACAGCACATATCTATTTTGATTTTAATCCTGCGATTGTTACAAATACCACAAACAATATACTTTATGACGATCTGGATGCTGATGGTTTTTATAGTATCGAAGATTGTGACGATAATGAACCATCAATTAATCCTGATGCTGAAGAAATTCCTAACAACTCAGTAGATGAGGATTGTGACGGTGTAGCACTAATTATAGATGATGATATGGATGGGTTTAATTCTGACGAAGACTGTGATGATCAAAATGCTGAAATCAATTCTGATGCTGAAGAAATAATTAATAATAGTGTCGATGAAGATTGTGATGGATTAGCTGTTGTAATAGATAATGATAATGATGGCTTCAATTCTGATGAAGATTGTGACGATACTAATTCAGATATTAATCCTGATGCTGTAGAAATACCAGACAATGGAATCGATGAAGATTGTGACGGAGTAGACGATATAACAGATGGAGTGAAAGATTATAATCCATTTGGAGTTCAGATATATCCTAATCCAACAACAAATGAATTTTCTATCAAAGTTAATAAATCATTCAGCGATCTGAAATACACCATTTATGATACAAATGGAAAGGTCAAAGACTACGGAACAATCCAAAATAATGGAAAGATTGATTTGAATGAAAACCCATCTGGACTTTACTTTATCAAAGTAAGTGACGACAAGACTAATGATCATTCATTCTTTAAGTTGATAAAGATGTAGGATGAATGGCTAAACATAGCACCAATGCTTACTGATTGCTTGATTCTAAATCATAATCAATTATGAAAAATTTTCTTTTTTCTATAGCCATTTTGCTCATCGTATTCTTGTCTTTTAGCGGATTTAGGATTACATCAACAGTTATACCAGACTGTGTTGATCCTTCATTCGATATTTCTATAGTAGATCGTACATCTGACCTGCCACTTGATGCCCCACTTTGTATGGGGGAGGAAGTTACAATACAAATTAGTTTCCAATATGATGGATCTGGTGATGGCAATAGTTGGATGATTGGATTTGTTCCAAAGTTTGGTGAAGGTTGGAATTTGGAATCTTTTGATTTTAATAATCAGGCACCAATTGGGAATGGTAAGCCTGGTGTTTGGCATGAGGAAGGAAGTGAACTTGCACCTATTATAAAAAAGGATGTAAATTATGTTTGTACCTATACTGACACTTTAGGAAATCTGAAATTGTGTAATTCATTATGTGAAGATTGCGATGAATGTGACCAACTTGGAATGGTTGAACTTCAGCCTTTACCAAGTGGATATTTTTGGGTTTCCGCAGCGGGTAGTATACAGGGTTGTACTAATGATGGTTCTCCTGGAGGAGGTTGGGGGATTGGGTCAACAATCGCAGATGTGAGTTGGACCTTTTCTATGAAAACAAAAACATATGAGAATCTGGAAATTTGCGAAGAGAATAAAGATTTGCAGATAATTATTCAAACATTTAATGATTATGTAGCTGGGTGTTGGCATGATTTAAACGGAGGAAACGGACTTGTAGGTATTCCTTTTATTGGACCAGAATGGGAAATTGGATGCACTGAACAGCCGTCAGCAGTAATAGCTGAAGATGTTACTATATGCAGTGGTGATGAGCTGGCTATCGAGGTAGTTACAGAAGATGGAAGTGAAAGCAAGATTATTGTTGAGCCAATGGATAACACTTTTGTCAATGGTGAAAATGATCATGTTTTCTTCTCTGGAATTGGTGTTATTGGGGATACACTAGTCAATATATTATCAGAGGTGCAATATGTCAGATATAGAGCATATGTAACTGATGATAATTATTCCTGTATTGGTCCGGTGCATATGATTACAGTCATAGTACTCCCATCACCTGTCTTACCATCTGTGACAGGAATGTGCGAATGTGACGATTCTGGCTGTGCAGATTTAATGATAAAATACCCAATATCAGGGTATGATTATAATTGGTATTTCGAAGGCTTATTCTATGATGATGGCATTAATATTCAAGTATGTAATGCCAATTTGTCAATGTATGAGTTAGTTGTAGTGGATAGTTTCGGTTGTAGAGCAATTACAACAGTTACAGTAGATTGCAGTGGATCGTCTGACATTTGCCTATTGCAAGACAAAGGGAAAGTGCAAACAAGCTTTTTCTTTGATATAAATCTTAATGGGTTACATGATCCATCAGAATCATACTTATCTGATGGCAGTTTCACGATAGAACCGCTAAGCACTGTTATTTATAATACAAATAATGGTGTGACAGATCTATATCTAGAGAATGGAGAGTATTCCTTTGTATTCGATGTAGGATATTTCTTGGATTTATATTTGACTACTGACAGTGTTGTAAACATCACTTTAGACACTTTGAATGATTATAAGAAAGCGTGTTTTGGATTAAGCTCAGAAGAGCCATTTATCAATGCTTCAACTCACTATAATCTTAACCATAGATGTAACACAAATCAATATTTTCGTGTTATAACTAAAAATACAGGAAATGTAATACTGGATGGAGTACTCTGGGTAGAAGTAGATCCACTTATCATGGGTGATGATTTTTTTGATGTTAATTCGGTGGATACAATGGTACTGCCAAATAAGTTCGGTTGGTACTTCGAGGATCTAATACCTACAGAAAGAGTTAGTAGAAAATTGTTATTAGAGATTCCTGGACCTCCTGAATTTCCGATTGGAGCATATCTCAGCCATAATATCTATACGGAGATTGATCTATCTGATGGGACTTCAGTTATTTTAGGAGCTCATAATATCACTAAAAAGGCGCTTTGTAGTTATGATCCGAATGATAAAAAAGTGGAGCCCTCTCACCCAGAAGGTTACACTAATATAAGTGAATCAGAACTTACATATAAAGTCAGATTCCAAAATACTGGGAACGCTCCAGCAATCAATATCGAGATCATCGATACGCTCTCAGAATATCTGAATGTCTCCAGTGTAAGGTATGTATCAGGGTCACATGATGAATATTTATCATTCAGTAGAAATGATGAGAATATACTAAGGTTTAAGTTTACTAATATCAACCTACCTGATAGTCTGAGTAATCCAATAGAAAGTCAAGGACATATAATCTATACTGTATCGTTCAAAGATGATCTTCCAGAGGGAACTGTAATTAAAAATACTGCACATATCTTCTTTGATAATAATCCAGGTGTAAAAACGAATTCAACGAATAACATTTTATTTAATGATCTTGACAATGATGGATTTTTTAGTATAGAAGACTGTGATGATGATAATCCAGATATCAATCCCGATGCAGTAGAAATTCTAGATAATGGTATTGATGAAGATTGTGACGGAGTAGATGATATAACGGATGGAGTGAAAGATTATAATCCATTTGGAGTTCAGATATACCCTAATCCAGCAACGAATGAATTTTCTATCAAAGTAGATAGATCATTCAGTGATCTGAAATACACGGTTTATGATACAAATGGAAAAGTCAAAGACTTCGGCACGATCAATAATAATGGAACGATAGATTTAAAAGAAAATCCAGCTGGACTCTATTTTATCAAAGTAAGCGATAATAAGACTAATGATCATTCATTCTTCAAGTTGATAAAGATGTAGGTTGCAAGACAATTCATAAACTAATTAAAGGCCTATCGTGAATTAACTTATTGTAGGTTTCTTAAATTCTATTATTCTCACTTTGGTATGTACATTTGAGAATAGAGTAATCCTATTTTTTCAAAAGATCCATATTCATTTGTTAGACGACATATTAGCTCATATAAAAAAGTGTAATACTTGCCAAGATCTTCCTCTTGGACCTAGACCTGTTGTAACGGCACATCCTAAAAGTAAAATAATAATTATTGGTCAAGCTCCGGGAACTGCTGTACACCAATCTGGAATACCGTGGGATGATAAAAGTGGTGAGAATCTTCGGTCTTGGATGGATATTGAAAAGGATGTATTTTATGATACAGAAAAGATTGCAATTATTCCTATGGGATTTTGTTATCCTGGCAGAGGCAAAACTGGAGACCTACCTCCAAGAAAAGAATGTGCTCCACAATGGCACAATATGTTGATCTCCCAGTTGAAAGAAGTAGAATTAGTGTTGTTAGTCGGAAAGTATGCTCAAGATTCCTATCTAGGAAAAGAAAAGAGAAGAACGCTTACTGATACAGTCAGAAACTATAAAGATTATCTGCCTAGATATTTCGTACTTCCGCATCCATCACCAAGAAACAATATCTGGCAAGCAAAGAATGAATGGTTTAAGAGGGATGTATTGCCAGAGTTGAAGGCTGTGGTTTCGGAGGTGTTGTAAATTACATTGGTAATAGTGCAGTTTTAGATAATGATTGCTCTCCATCTTCTCATTTATTCAACCATTCAACCATTCAACCAATTTTGTAAAGATATATAAATTGTGTTTTATTAAAATGTATTATTATTCTGTAATCACTTAGCATTTAGGTCACAGGCCTAGTAGAGCTTAATGTTGGCAGACTTCGGTTATCTGGGTTTTGTTTCCTTTCCTACATAATCGTAGTCTGATCGATGTCACAGACAATCGACCATCTGACTTTATGCCTGTGGATTATGCATTTTGCAAACATCGGCCATCGTGGTATTTTTGTTCAAAGAAGCAAAAATAGTGACTATTACATATAAATTTTGCAAGGTTACGAGCAAACAAATTCTTTCAACCTAGATCATCTTTATTTAGTCGTCCATCCCATTTTATTGGATCCTGTTTCATATGGAATAAGGCTACAACTTTAATACTGGTTGATTCAATTTCGTAGTGAATACAGTAGGGGAAACGCTTAATATACTTCACTCGAACATCTTTTTTTTTTTTTTTTTGATATATGAGCGGTTCCCGTTGTAATGAAGTTAATCCAGCCTCAATACAAAGTTCAAGTTCATATCCTAAGCCTCTACGTTGTTTCTCATACCAAGCTACTGCTTGTTCTATGTCATGAACTGCAGCTCTAGATATAAATAAGTTATAAATCATTTTCTTATAGACTGTAGATGAGATTTTACTTCACTCCAAGAATGCCAAGACATTTGCTCATTATTATCCAAAGCTATTCTTCTATCAAGTTCTTGTTTTTGAGCTTTTGTTATTTGTAGTTCATTTGGATCTAAACTATCCCATATTTGCTCAACAAGCAATATCTTTTCTGCAGATGAAAGCTCTAATATTTCTGTTATACTCATAATGCCAATTTAGTAATTTAACGTTAAAGATTAATAATTGAGTTCAATAAAATGTTATAGTCTTGGATGTAATCTTTCAATACTACTTTTTAACACTTCTAATCCTGTCCTTTTATATGATTCTGTGCTGCCGGGAGTATCTGGATAGATTGGTATCCTATGGCTACCTTATGATTATCTTCAATCGCACTTTTCAAAGATTCAGAACTTATACCACACTTATACCACTCTTTCCTAGACGAACTTAATGTTGACAGACCTCGGCGAACGTGGTTTCGCTTATTTGATTTTGTTTCCCTTACTTCATAATCATAGTCTGATCGATGTCGCAGACAATCGACCATCTAGCTTTATTGCTTGTGATTAAGCTTTTTGTATACATCAGAAATCTTGTTAATAATTAATTTTCATTTATTCATTTCTTTTATCAATTCTTATCAGCGTTCATTTCCTAATTTCTCATCAGTGCTAGGTTCAAGAGGAATGTATTGCCAGAGTTGAAGATTGTTGTGGGGGAGGTGTTGTGACAAAATTTTCCCAAGTTTTTTTAACGATTGTACTCGTGACATATGAGTTTGTATCGTTTGAATCTGAAGTTTATTTGATTGGCTTGGGCATTACCATTTTTTAGGTAAAGTGCTAATCAGTTACCGCGTAGTAACATCTTCCCCTTTCTAAGGGAAAGACAAGAGAAAGGGTTGAACACATCTAAGAACGAATGGTTTAAGAGGGAAGTATTGCCAGAGCTGAAGGCTGTGGTTTCGGAGGTGTTGTGATGATTTTTACCAAGTATTTTGTAAACGATTGTGCTTGTGACATATGAGTTTGTATAGCTTGAATACAAAGTTTATTTGATTGGCTTGGGCATTACCATTTTTTAGGCAATGCGCTAATCAGTTGCCGCGTAGTAACAACTTTCCCTTTCTAAGGGAAAGACTAGAGACAGGTTTGAGTACATCTAAGCAACAAAAAAGGGTTGAACCCATAAAGGTTGACAATTTCTCCAGTGCTCTGCCTTCTACTTAAAATCCGCCTTTCAAAATCAAAATTTTCCCTATCTTCCCAGTCTAAAATCAACCTATATGAAAAACTTCCTAATTCTAACTGCCCTGCTATGCGGTACATCAATATTATTCTCCCAATCCAAGACCAAAGAAGATATCTGGTCAGCCGAAACATTCTCTAATCTAAAGTTCAGAAATATTGGTCCGGCGTTGATGTCTGGCCGTATCGCTGATGTTGCTATCAACCCAGCAGACGAAAGTCAATGGTATATTGCAGTAGGATCAGGTGGTGTTTGGAAGACAAATAATGCTGGAAACACATTTACTCCGATATTTGATGGAGAGGATTGCTATGCAACAGGATGTGTTACCATTGACCCATCAAATGATCAAGTAATTTGGGTAGGGACTGGAGAGAATGTTGGAGGTCGCCACGCTTCATTTGGCTGTGGAGTATATCGTAGCGGAGATGGTGGGTCAACATGGAAAAACATGGGACTTCCAAATTCAGAACATATATCTAAGATAGTTGTGCATCCTGATGACTCCAATGTTGTTTGGGTAGCTTCTCAAGGTCCGCTTTGGAGTAAAGGAGGAGAAAGAGGGATATACAAATCAGTAGATGGTGGTGCTACTTGGAAACGGACTTTAGGCAATGAGGAATGGACAGGTGCTACAGAATTGGTTATTGACCCTGTAAATCCTTCTATTTTGTATGCAGCGACATGGGATAGACATCGGACTGTAGCAGCATATATGGGAGGTGGACCAGGCTCCGGATTGCATAAATCTGTAGACGGAGGAGATACATGGACAACGTTGACGACGGGTCTACCTAAGTCTAATATGGGTAAGATAGGATTAACTCTATCTCCTCAAAAATCTAATGTGCTTTACGCAGCTATAGAATTAGATCAAAGAAAGGGAGCGGTCTACAAATCAACTAATAGTGGCGCATCTTGGACTAAAATGTCTGATGCTGTTTCTGGGGCTACGGGCCCGCATTATTATCAAGAACTGTATGCTTGTCCTCATAATTTTGATCGACTGTATCTTATGGATGTGAGAGTGCAAGTATCTGATGATGGAGGAAAGTCATTCAGGACCCTATCTGAAAAAAATAAGCACTCGGATAATCATTCAATTTCGTTCAAGGCCAGTGACCCTGATTATATCATGTTGGGGACTGATGGTGGTTTGTACGAAAGTTACGATTTGGCTGAAAACTGGAGATTCTTTTCAAATCTTCCACTAACTCAATTTTATAAGATAGCTGTAGATGATGCAGAACCATTTTATAATGTGTATGGGGGTACTCAAGATAATAGTACCGAAGGAGGACCATCAAGAACGGATAATATTCAAGGTATAGATAATGGAGACTGGAAAGTTGTGCTTAATTGGGATGGACACCAACCAGCAACAGAGCCTGGAAACCCTAATATTATGTATGGACAACGCCAAGAAGGAACACTCGCGCGTATAGATATGCAGACTGGTCAAGTGGTGGACATTCAGCCTCAACCAGGAGCAGGTGAAGACTTTGAACGATACAACTGGGATGCTCCGATTTTGGTAAGTCCTCATAGTCCTACAACTATTTACTTTGCATCACAACGACTATGGAAATCTGAAAATAGAGGAGATAAATGGACAGCACTTTCAGGTGATCTTACTAGAAATCAAAGCAGAATAGAATTGCCGATAATGGGCAAGCAACAAAGCACAGATAATGCTTGGGATTTGTTGGCAATGTCCAATTTTAATACAATAACTGCCATCTCAGAATCTCCAGTAAAGAAAGACTTATTGTATATCGGAACGGATGATGGATTGATTCATATATCTCTTGATGGAGGAGCTAATTGGTCAAAAAATGAAGTGTCATATGCGTTGCCGGATTGCCCTAAAAGAGCATATGTCAATAATATAGTGGCAGATCTCTATGATGAGAATACTGTATACATAGCGTTGGATAATCATAAGGAAGGAGACTACAAGCCGTACATATACAAAAGCACAAATCAAGGGAAGTCTTGGAAGTCAATATCTAATAATCTACCAAGTCGCAATCTAGTGTGGAGAATTGTGCAAGATCATGTGGATAAGGATTTAATGTTTATTGGTACCGAATTTGGAATCTACTTTACGAAGAATGGAGGACAGAAATGGACACAATTGAAAGGTGGATTGCCTACAATTTCATTCAGAGATCTGACTATTCATAGAAGAGATAATGATCTTATTTGTGGATCGTTTGGAAGGTCTATTTACATATTCGATAATATTGAAGTATTCAGGAATACGAATGATGAAGTATTGGAGAGTGAAGCTTCATTGTTAGATGCTGGCAAAGGTCTTTGGTATATTCCTAGATCGTCATTGGGTTTTAGTGCAGGTGTTGGGGATCAAGGTGCTGGATATTTTATGGCCGATAATCCAGCGTTTGGCTCTGTATTTACTTATTATTTAAAAGATGGGTACAAGACAAAAAAAGAACAAAGGCAGGAGTCTGAGAAGGAAAAAGATAAGAGTGGAAATGTTAATGAGTTTCCAGGATGGGATGCGCTAGACCAAGAATTATCTGATCCAACTGATAAAATTTGGTTTACAATTAAGAATGCATCAGGAAAGGTGGTAAGACAAATAGCTGGACCAGTCAAAAAAGGATTTCACAGAGTAGCGTGGGACCTGAGGTACCCTGCACCAAATACGATTGCATTGAATCCTAAACCTAGAGGTGAGAGGGATGACGTACCTAGAGGACATCTAGTCGCTCCAGGCACATATACAGTTGGCATGAGTAAAGAAATTGACGGTGTGATCACTGATTTTGAAGGGCAGAAATCATTTGAAGTAGTACCACTAAATTCAAACGCCCATAAAGGAGCTACTATAGGCGAGACAACTTCATTCTGGAAGAAATATGATACTACTATCCGAGATGTGACTGCTACCCAATTCAAAATGGCAAATATGATTAGCCAAGTTAAGGCGATCGAAAAAGCAATTTCTCAAACCCCTTCATCTAATCCTAATCTATCAACTTCATACAAATTAATAGTTGATAAAATGAATAAGCTAAGTTATCAAATGAACGGGAGTGCAACGAAACGAATGATAGGTGAGAAAACGCATGCAACAATTGGGGATCGGTTATTTGTAGTGAGTAGAGTAGTTGGTGAGTCTACTTATGGTCCAACTCAGACAAGTAAAGACGTACTGCAGATTATCGATACTGAACTCAAAGATTTGAATTCTCAACTGGCCGAAATAAAAGTAAATATAAACAGTCTTGCCAATAGTATACTAACTGCTGGTGGTCCAATGATTGAGGGAATTGATGTGAGGTAAAATAAGAATCAAATTTATCAAATGAAAAGAAGGACATTTTTAGACTATTCGACGAAGGTAGTAGGGGTTTCTATGCTAGCACCTTCTCTTCTGTCTATGGAAGTAAAGTCGAAGTACAAGTTGGGCTATCAATTATACTCTATTCGAGATGAAATGGCTAATCTACCTATAGAGACATTAAAAGTGCTGAAGACGATGGGCTATCAAGATTTTGAGGCTTATGGTTTTAATGCTGAAAAAGGTTCTTTTTATGGATTTAAATCTTCAGAATTTAAGAAGATCCTTGCTGATCTTGATATTTCAGTAACCAGTGGACATTATGGATTTGCTCCATTTTTGGACAAGTCGGATGACGAACTTAGACGGTTTGTAGATAGATGTATTGTTGGTGCCAAAGAGATCGATAGTAAATATATTACTTGGCCATGGATAGCACCGGAGCAAAGGAATATGGAGAATTTTAAACGAATGATTCCTATATTAAATAAGATAGGAGAACAAGTATCTTCTGCTGGCCTTGGCTTTGCATACCACAATCATGGATTCGAATTCGAAGACCACGATGGGAAAACTGGATACGATTTGATCCTATCAGAAACTGATCCTTCATTGGTGAAATTACAGATGGATATGTATTGGGTCATGCATTCTTCGAATTTCACTCCTGCCGACTTGATTGAATCTCAACCGGGTAGATTCGTAATGTGGCATATCAAAGACATGGATAAAGTCACAAGAGATTACACAGAACTAGGAAATGGATCTATTGATTATACAAAACTGTTGCCCGATCCTGATGAATCTGGTTTACAGTATTATTATCTAGAACAAGGAGGTAATTTTGCTCATAATTCAACTCGAAGTGCAAGGGATAGTGCGCTTTATTTTAAGAAGTATTTGGAGGATAAGATTTAGGATGGATCTAGATCTCAAATATTTACTCCGTCCAAATCACCTTCCTAGTTATCGCTTTATTGCCAATATTTACTGTGTAATAGAATGCTCCATAACCAATATTGACCTCGTCCAAAACAATATGATTTCTCCCTTGGATTAAATCTGATTTTTGAATCACTTGTTTATGAATATGTGTTCCCATAGCATTAGTAATCGTTATAGACAGATCTGCTGGCTTTTCAATTTCTATTGACATTCTGACCAGACGGTTTGCTGGATTTGGATAGAATTGCAAATATTCTTTATCATCCATTTCAGATGCAGAAGATACATTTTCGGCCCTCTTTATTGCGACTTTAAATATGGTCTGACTAGCCTCACTTTCTTGACCAGTGTTGATCCAGAATATATTTGGCAGAGTACTTCTAATACCTCCATATATGTAGCCTATATCTTGATATTCATCTCCGATAATTGATCCATCGAGGATGTCATTATCTTTGAGTTGGGCATCAGAGTTAAATATAAAAACAGATCCCGCTCCTAGATATCCAGGCATTGTAGCGTTCAATCTTGTCTCCTTCAATTCTCCTGACGAGCTGCGACTTATTTCTGCAATAGTATTAACAAAAGGGACATCATTGTCTTGGACGAGCACATCATTTTCTTTGTAGAACTGAGCTATGCCGCCAAAGAATAAAGTATGCATACCATCATATTCCGGGTCGAATATTGGCAAAAATGCACAATGATAATGATTGAAGTATTGAGTGAAATCTTCGATTGGTTGATAACCATCCTTATTGATACTTACAGGATAGAGCCAAGGCAAATCTACAGTGTTTTTGAATACACCGCTATAAACCATCAACTCTCTTTCATCACCTGATAGATAGGGAACTAAATTATAATCTCGACGGTGTAGATGCATTTCGTCATGAAAAGGGCTAAGAAATTCTACTGAAATATCATCATCGTTAATTTTGAATCTTCTTATTTCGTCAGAATATTCTTGTACAAATCCTGGGCCAAAATCAGGACCCATAGGATTATAACGACCCATGAAATTATGACCACCTACCAAGTGATATACATCATCAATCTTATTTAGGGCTCCTCCACTAACTCTAAAAGCTTCATTTTCTATTTGATGAAAACTTGAAGCATTGACAGTATTGTTTTTGACATCGCTTATGGTTTGAGAGATATCTATTATGGTTAAATACGGGAAAGTAATATGGTCATCACTTGTAGGACTAAATCCATAGCCGCCTGTGCAAAGTAATCTATTTTCAGATTGATAAAACTGCATATTGGTAGAAGAAAGCTGTTCTCGGATAGTTGTAGGTAAAGATGCTAGCTGGGCTCTCCAAACTTTTTTCTCAGTCGGGTTTACAACGATCAATTCTTGATTTTTTCCATCTGCACTGAAAGCAGCAAATGGTTGTCTCTGATGAAGCCCATCTAATCTACCACCAATAATTAGCCATTCTCCGTTGTAATTACCCACAGCATATGATTGGAGACCACCAAGACCTTCAATAGAAATAGGTGATATCTTAACTTCATATGATTGCGCTTGTCCAAACTGGAATACACTAAACAATGCTATGCCGAATATCCACGATTTTATATTTTTCATACTGATTAGTTTTCTAAGGAATGATGCATTAATAAAGTACGTTTTTATGTGCTGATATTTATTCGTTCTCCAAGGCAAAAAACGTAGGCTATGCATCGAATAGGCGAGGCTTTTTAACGCAGAAGAAGGGATAAAGAGCAAGCAGAAGAATGTAACTTTATTATTGTTTCATTCCTAAGTCTTCACTACTATCTATTAGCTCATCTCCCTTTCGAGGTGATAGTTTGTATACGAGCCAACCCAATCCAACTACTAAATGTAAAAGGATGATAATTAGAATAATGTTTGTTAACATAATTTGTTTTTATATAGGTAATTGTTGAATGTTTTCACCTTTGATTCCAAGCACTATAACCGCCAAGAAGGTTATTCACATCCTCAAATCCCATTTTGACCATCATCTTGCTGGCCATTGCGCTCCGTACTCCACTTCTGCAGTAGACGACATATTTTTTGTTTCTATCGAGAGTACTCAATTTTTTGTTCATTGATGGACCAAGTTTAATTTTCAATGGCTTACCGATAACTCCTTGACTTATGTCGTTTTGTGTGCGAACGTCTATCAGAATTGTGTCTTTATTCTTCATCAATGGGCCTAAGTTATTGACAGATAAATTGTTGAATGATTGATCGCCACCTTTTGATTTCAGATATAGAAATCCGATAATGAGTACCACAGCTGCGATTATTATATATGTTGTCATAGTTGATGTTTCTTATGTTTATTTGTTGAATGTTATACTCCACATTCCTCTCAAATCTCCTTGGTTATAATCAGTTGCAAGATCGTTTGGATATAATTTGAGAATAGAATCATACATTGAAATACTTGATTTTTCCCCATGACATTTGATACATGCAGTTTGCATAATTATGGGAGCATAGAATGTCCTTCTTTCAGCTTCATTGTCAATGATCGCTTCCATGATCAGACCATTATTCTTTGTCATTTCGTATTGATTTAAAATCTCTCGCTCTCTCTCAGTAGGTTTATTCTTTGGGTTTCTAAATTTTAGACTGGTCCTTTTTATATCGACATTATGTGCATTGGATAAACTATCGGTCAATGGTATAGCATTTGTGTTACAATATGAAAGCGCATTTTTTATTCCTCCATGCTTAGCGGCTTTCGCCAATTCACCTGAAAGTGATAAAAATGCGTAAGATGCTATTTCCTTGCCTTTAATGATGAATTCTTCATTAGTTGCTTGATCGATAAATTCATTTGACATTTTTTGAGAAGTATTCTTACATCCCCACGAAAATGCAATGGTCACAAGTACAAAGAAGATGGCTGTCTTTTTCATATTTTATCTTATTGCAAATGTTATTGTGCTAGAGAAGTTGGTTAGCTCCATTCGGTAATTGGAATTGTAACAGCCAGTATAATTTTGTTCAATTATCATATCCTCAAATTATTCTTGAATTATTATATTGTAAATGTAAGTTTTATCTAGATAGGTATACGTAACTTGAGTTACTCAAGGTATATGATTTACATTAGTACTTTGTAAATTATGATGATCTAAATCATTGAAGTAATTAAAACAAAAACAAAAATTCATCATATTAAACGGATATAAAACGTGGTAGAATTGACCATAAATTTTAGTCTAATGTAAGGTTATCTTCTGATTTAAACAATCGAAAAAGATAATACAATGATGGGAATATTACCACAACACCGATGGCAAGGGAGAAAAATAAAACTTTCATTGTAGCTACAGGACCAGCTGCATCATACATAGATAACATCGAGCCGTCAGAAAACACAACTAGATTGGGCCATTGAATAATAAACCATCCTATCATGATTAGAACCATCTGAGCTCCAACAACAATTCTCATTGTCCATATTTTTTTTGCTTGGATCAACTTATGAATGTAAGGAGCTATTAATGAAGCAAATACTCCAGCACCAATAGGTATCGGATGGCTAAGGAATAACTTATGAAATTGTAAATCTGACACAAAAGAAGATATAAATATACTCGAACCCGATATAATTGAAAGTCCAAATATCCACAAGATGAATTTGCGAATACTGTTATAGCCATCTTCCGTTTCTACTTCTCCTAATAGGAAGATACCAGCTATATATGCGGAAATAGTTACTAAGAAAACTCCAACAGAGACTGCAAACCAATTGAACCAAGTATAAATATATTGTTCTGTAAAAGTGCCAGATGTGTCGCTAGGTATAGTGCCACTAAAAAATGCAGATATGGTTATTCCCATAAAGAAGACAGCCAGTAAACTAGAATATCTGAAAATTGTAGAATAGATCTTCTCTGACTTATCATGATATGCATCATAATGTCGGAATGTGAAAGCGGTACCTCTCATGATGATAGCAATCAAAAACAAAAGAACTGGAATATGCAGATTCGTAGAAAGAATAACATATGCTTTAGGAAAGCCGTTGAATAGAATAACAACAGCTATAATTAGCCACATATGATTGGCTTCCCACACGGGCGCCATTGCTCTGGACACTGTAGAGTTACTTTTGTCACCTATAAAGAGTTCGATTATACCAGCTCCAAAATCCGCGCCTCCGAGTATCATATAAAGTACCAAACTAATACCCATGACGATCATTATTAATTCTGTATACATAGGCTAGGCGTTATACTTTTCGTGAATAGACTTAATTTGTCTGTGCATTAGCCAAATTACTGCAAGTGTTAATATGGTATAGATTACAACAATCGTTAACAATGAATATTGGATTCCCGGCATTGCTGTAAGCGCATCTTTGGTCCGCATGACTTTATAGATGATCCACGGTTGCCTACCCACTTCAGTTACAGTCCATCCTGCTTCTAGAGCAATAAAACCAATAGGTGTGGCAAGTGCCAATATCCGCAACCACCATTTATTATTGATATAGTCCCATTTTCTCCATCTCATGAAGAAATAGATGAAACCTATAAGCATCATCAAAACCCCTAGTCCTACCATGATCTGGAAAGCAAAATGAACTACTATTGTTGGTGGTCGTTCATCTTCTGGAATTTGATCTAAACCGATAACTTCAGCATCAAAATCTCCATGCGCTAGAAAGCTCAATCCTCCTGGTATTTCTATGGCGTAATCTACCTCTTGTGTTTCGTCATTAGGGATTCCACCTAATATCAATGGCGCATTTTTCGATGTATGGTAATGAGCTTCCATTGCCGCTAATTTGGCTGGTTGACGTTTGGCGACATCTTTAGCTGCAAGATCACCAGTTATTGGCATCGCAAAAGCGGCAATAGATCCAAATATCAATGCAATCTTTAGAGCTTCCTTGTGAAATCTTATTTTTTTGCCTCTGAGCAACATGAAAGCATGCACTCCTGCCACAGCAAACCCAGTGCTTGCAAATGCTGCAAAAGTCATATGTGTTGCTTGTGTAAACCATGCATCATTAAACATAGCGGCAACTGGATCAATGTTGATATATTCTCCATCGACGAAGTCAAATCCAGCTGGACTATTCATCCATGCATTGGCTGCCACCACAAAGATCCCTGACATCACACCTGATATACCTACCACTAAACCAGATATCCAATGGGCTAGGGGAGAGATCTTATCCCAGCCATACAGAAATACACCGAGGGCAATAGCTTCTAAAAAAAACGCAGTCCCTTCCATTGAGAATGGCATACCAAAAATAGGTCCTGCATGCTCCATGAAAGTAGGCCAAAGTAATCCCAATTCAAATGATAATAGTGTACCCGATACAGCGCCAACTGCGAAGAAAATTGCTACCCCTTTTGACCAAGACTTTGCTAAATCAAGATATACTTGATCTTTAGTCTTCATCCATTTCCATTCTGCAAATGCCATCAAAAAAGGCATTGCCATACCGATACAAGCAAAGATAATGTGCCAGCCAAGTGAAATGGCCATCTGAAGTCTAGCTGCAAGGAGGTCTTCCATAGTTGTTATCGTTGATGTTATTTATTTGAACACTATCGCTCTAAAATAGATCTTTTATTTAAGGATAACTCCTTGTATGAAATAATTCTAAATTAGCCATCAATACGTCCAATTATACAACTAACGAATGACTTGGCATTATCCAGTTTTGTGCCTATTCCGAATTGAGGATAACCCCATTTTTTAAGGGTAGATATAACATCTAATTTACAAGTATCATCAGGACAATTAAATGATACTTTACCAGATTCTACATCTACTTCAACGTATGATATATTTTCAATTGCACTGACTTTTGTTGTTATGGTTGAGGCACAACCTCCGCATTTGATATTGTCAACATATATGTGAGTTTTCATTTCTTTCTTAATTTAAGAATAATGATTAAATCTGTGATTGATTATTAAATAAAATAACCATTATCTGTTAATTATAATAGCTATACAAAAGATAAAGTTCTAAAATATGCCCTACTAGTTTCATTAGAAAAAACGAAAGCACCTCCTAAAACTAACAAGAGGAAGTGCTTTCTACATGCGGAACTTATTAAATCGTTTTCTTCGCTAAATAGAAGTCTATTTTATCAATAGAATCATCTGCAAGTCTTGCGTTCATTTCATCCAATGTTTTAGGTGGTGGTACTATCACTTGATCACCTGGTTTCCAGTCTAGCGGCATTGCTACATTGTGTTTGTCAGACACTTGTAATGCTGTAAGTGATCTAATTATTTCATCCATATTCCTACCTACGTTAAGTGGGTAATACATGATGAGCCTTATCTTTTTGGAAGGGTCAATAAAAAAGACAGCCCTGACTGCCGCTGTTTCACTTTCATTGGGTTGAAGCATTCCATATAACTTCGATACCTTCATATCTATATCCGCTATAATTGGAAAGTCGAAATATACACCTGTGTTTTTTCTAACGTTATTAACCCATCCTAGATGAGCATGAATACTATCTATACTCAGTCCTAACAATTCGGTGTTTAGTGCATCAAATTCTGGTTTTCTAATTGCAAATCCACTCATTTCTGTCGTACATACAGGAGTGAAATCCGCTGGATGAGAAAACATCACTGTCCATTTATCTTTCGCAAATTCTGAGAACTTTATTTTTCCAGTTGTTGTCACTGCTTCAAAATCAGGTGCTTGATCACCAATTCTAGGCATTGATATTATTGTCTCTTGTATTTCCATAATTGTATTATTATCAGTTATATAATAGTATAAAGATATGGCCCTTTTCAGTAAATAAAGTAACCAAAGTTACCTAGTGTTGACTGGATTTAGAATGTTAGAAATATATGAAGTCGTGGTATGATAATGAAATGTGGATAGTTGAATAGTTTTTTATATAAAACACATTATCAATATTTTATATATCATTAATATTTTTAATTTTTGAGGAATTTTTATTCTGCTTTTTATATAAATAATACCAATTAAATGTCTGACCAGAAAATGGGTTTCTCAAATGAATAACTAAATTTTCATTTCTTGATAAATCCACAAAATTGAAACTCTTGAGCAGTGTCGAATGGGGTAGTATGGATATGTTTGAAACATTTTGCCAGTTCAAATGTAGGGCTAAACGTTTCAAGTAATTCTTCAGCCGAATATTGACGAATTTCAAGACCGCTGCATTTTAATGGTCCATTTTTAGAGAAAGTACCTAAAAGGAAATTACCTGCTGGTTTCACATAGTTACTTACTCTTTCCATATAAGAGAAAATCTGTTTTTCTTCTGTAAGGAAATGAAAAACTGCACGATCATACCAAAAGTCATAAGTATTATCAGTGGAGAACGTTGTAATGTCTGCAACTACCCAAGTGACCATCGAAGCCCTGTCTCCTATTCTAGCTTTTGATTTTGCTAATGCAGCTTCAGAGATGTCTAGAACAGTGATGTTTGCAAAACCTAAATCGAGTAAGGCATCAACAAACTTTCCGGTGCCACCACCAACATCAATAATATTAGCTGTTAAAGGGAGATCTAAAGAGGTAATGTAATCAATAGCTATACGCGGATAGGGTTCCGTCCAACTGACTTGATCGTCATTTTTGGTATCATATATATGTTGCCAGTGGTCTACATTCATAATGTGATGGAGTTGAAATTAATGTTTACTAAAAAGAAAACTCCCGATATACCCAATTAGAGATAGCGAGAGTTTCATAAGCTTGATATCTAATTTTCGAGTGGTCCCGTCCAAGCTAGCATTCCACCTGTCAAATTATAAGTGTTTTTGAAACCGATATTATCCATCATTCTGCATGCCATTCCACTTCTATTTCCACTCCTGCAGTAGACGAGATAGTTATCATTTTTATTAAGTTTTTCGACTTCAGACATAAATAAAGATTGATCCATAAAATCAATTTCTTTGGCACCTGATACAATGCCAGAGTCACATTCATTAGGCTGTCTGACATCTAGTATTGTGTACTTACCTGACTCCGAGAGTTCTATAAATTTTTCTTGATTGATATTTTGCATAGTTTATTTTTTGACTCACTCCGATGTCTATAGACATCTTAATGAGTTTGTTTTGAATTATTAGAGAGTAGTTGGACAAACAAACTCAGATACGTTTATGTCTGCCTCTTTTATAGCTGCGAAGCCCCCTGCAACATCTACCATATTATGAATGCCTCTTGATTTTAGTATCGAACTTGCGATTACCGATCTATACCCACCTGCACAGTGTATAAAGAATTTGCCATCTTGTGGAAGTTCAGCTAGATGATCATTTATTTCATTAAGTGGGAAGTTTTCGGCAGTCATTACATGCTCAGAAAGATATTCAGATTCTTTTCGAACGTCTACAGTTTTACTTTTTGAATTTTCAGCGAGTATGGTTTCAAATTCAGTTGCAGGGATAGATTTAATACTGTCTATATCTTTTCCATCCGCAATCCATGCTTCCATGCCTCCTTCTAAATATCCGATCACATTATCAAAACCAACTCTAGATAATCTTGTGATTGCTTCTTTCAATCTGTCTTTTGACACGACCAACAGAATCTCTTGATTGGTATCCTTGATGAGGCTGCCTACCCAAGGAGCAAAGTCTCCATCTAGACCGATAAATATTGATCTCGGCACGTGAGCATTAACGAATTCTGTTTGGTGACGCACATCTAGAACAACTGCCCCGGTTTCATTGGCAGCCACTTCAAATTCTCTAGGACTAAGTGCATGTTGTCCTCTGGCTAGCACTTTTTCTATGGATTGATAGCCTTCTTTATTCAATTTTACATTTAGCGGAAAGTAGGCTGGTGGAGGAAGTAGTCCGTCTGTTACTTCTTTGATAAACTCCTCTTTTGTCATGTCCGCTCTCAAAGCATAATTCATACTTTTTTGATTTCCAAGAGTGTCGACAGTTTCTTTCATCATGTTCTTGCCACATGCAGAACCTGCCCCATGTGCAGGATATACGATCACATCATCGGCTAAAGGCATAATCTTGGTTCTCAAGCTATCGAATAAGAATCCCGCTAGATCCTCCATTGTAAGGGAACCCATTTTTTGAGCTAGATCTGGTCTGCCCACATCCCCCAAGAATAGTGTATCTCCCGAGAAGATTGCATGGTCTTTACCATTTTTATCTTTCAATAGGTAGGTTGTGCTTTCCATTGTGTGTCCTGGTGTATGAAGTGCAGTAATCGTGATGTCTCCCACATTGAATACTTGACCATCAGTAGCGATTGTAGACTTGAAAGACGTACTTGCATTGGGACCATAAATGATATCCGCACCAGTCATTTCTGCTAGGGTTACGTGTCCACTTACAAAGTCTGCATGAAAGTGAGTTTCGAAGATATATTTGATTTTCGCATTTGCATTATTTGCCTTGTCTATGTAGGATTGTACTTCTCTTAATGGATCTATGATGGCTACTTCTCCATTGCTTTCGATGTAGTAAGCTCCTTGAGCTAAGCATCCAGTATATATTTGTTCTATTTTCATGATATGTTGTATTGTGTTTTATTTTTCAAATTTAAGGCACTTATATCATAACCAAAGTAACCTTTGTTACATTATAGCTTGAAGTAGGTTAAAGAAACATTTCTTTAGCTATAATATAAAGACCCATTAATAACACAAACCAGCCAAAAGCCTTTTTAAGTGGTTTTTCATTTATATATTTATTAAGGTAGATTCCAATGAATATTCCTAGAATAGATATTCCAGTGAAGGTCAATAAGAATCTCCAATCAATTTCTAAATTCTGTACATCTCCGATAAATCCAATTAGGGACTTGGCAGCTATGATGAGTAGTGATGTGGCGACGGCACGCTTCATTGGTAGATTCGCAAATAGGACAAGAGCGGGTATAATTAAGAAGCCTCCTCCTGCTCCGACGATTCCAGTAAGAATGCCGACGATTGCACCTTCAAGAATAATTAGAGGAATGTTAAGTGAGACTGTCTTTTTTTCTTGATGCTCAGATTTCCTTCCTTTGATCATTGAAATCGATGCGAGAAGCATGATTATAGCAAAGAATAACATGATCGCAAGATCCTTGGTCAGTATAAAATCGTCTAATGTGAATATTACTTCAGGAATAGCTGGGACCAAATAACGACGAGTAAGGTAAACTGCAATAAATGCAGGAATAGCAAAAACCACGGCAACTTTTACATCTACCGTACCTTTCGAGAGGTTCCGAAAACTCCCAATTAAGGATGTTGCTCCTACTACAAATAGTGAATATGCTGTAGCTGTAACAGGATTAAGAGCTAGTAAATAAACCAAAATTGGTACAGTTAAGATAGATCCTCCACCGCCAAGTAAACCTAGCGTTATACCAACTATTAATGCTCCAAAATATCCTAATATTAGTTCCATTCTTTTTTGAGAAATTAATGATAAGAATTAGAATATCTTTGTTTTGATATCCTGATTGATGTATATATCGCATACAAATAAATAGTCACTTTACATTTTCGAAAGCAAGCACAACAACTTTATTTCTGTACTGTCTGATGACACCATTTTTTTCAAGTTTTTTCATGAGCCGAGAGATTACTACTCTCGAAGAATGAAGATCATTTGCAATGTCCTGATGTGTTAAATTGAGAGTAGCATTCTTGGCTATCCATGCTTTGTCATTAATGTATTTTGTTAAACGCTCTTCCATACTATTGAAGACAATATTATCTATAGCCGCAACCATTTCATTCAATCGAACATTATAACTATCCAACACATAGTTCCTCCATGATTTATACTTTATCATCCACTCCTCCATCTTATCTACAGGGACAAAAAGTAATTCAGCATCGGTTTCTGTAACAGCTCTAATAGTTGATTTTGCTTTTTTCGTACAACAATTAAGTGTTACAGCACAAGTATCACCTAACTCTAAATAATAAAGTAGCAGTTCATCACCGTCCTTATCTTCTGTCATGACCTTGATGGATCCTGAAATAACCAATGGCATATGTGATATAACCATGCCTATATCAATAATCTCATCATCAGGTTTAAATACCCTTAAGTTGCCGTATTTACACATTTCATTGAGTAGTTCTGGCTCGAACAAGAACTCGAATCTCTGATGCAATTTATCATAACACTTGATATCAAAAGGTCTAAAATCCATCTATTTCTTATTAATTTAATGAAAATGTAAGCGTGTGGAAATAACTATGTGTAACGCACTTACTAATATACAGTTTTTCCTTTTATGACTCTAAGAAATTTACATTCGACGAATCATTTTTTTGTTCTTTTGAAGCTAGTTCCTTATCATATCTCATGTCCATATGGATATACATTGATCTTGAAATTCGCATTATAAAGAAATAGGATAGGGCAGAGATGAAAATTACCAGAGCAAATGAACCTTCGACAGTCCAATCCAAAACCAGCATACAAAATCCAACTATTGCCAGGATCGTCCATACCGTCCAACCGTAAGAGATGAACATAGCTCCAAAGAAATAACCTGGTTCTGGTTCGAATCTTTGTTCGCAATGAGAACATTTTTCATTCATATTGAGCGGGTCCCTAATATTAAAGGGCTTCACAAAAAGATCTCCTGTCCTGCATTTAGGACATTTATAATTCCAGATACTACTGAAAACATTCATTGGCACAAATATTAATTGTTACAAATGTATAGGCATGAAAGATAAAAACGGTAACATTAGTTACATAACGACTTGCATAAACTTGGGATGTACATTTTTTAGGTATTAAACGACAATCTTTTACGTCTATAGGATGTTTATTTTTTAATTTTTCATTCTTTAACCTCCTTCATTCAAGATTCGACCATCACCCATAGTAATAATCCTGTCTGTCCTATTAGCGAAATCTTTATCGTGAGTTACAATCAGCAGTGTCAGACCTTTCTCAGATGCCAATTCCTTGAAGATATCCAAAACGTTATATGCATTTTTACTATCAAGATTTCCTGTTGGTTCATCTCCCATGATAATACTCGGTTTGTTTATTAGTGCTCTAGCTATAGCAACTCTTTGTTTCTCTCCTCCTGATATTCTATAGCATTTATTCTTTGCGATGTGACCAATATTTAACATTTTTAAAGTTTCTATGGCATCATATTCTATCTCTTCATAGGATTTTGTAGCTAGCTTTTTGGCAGGCAGCATTACATTCTCAAGAACAGTGAACTCTGGAAGTAAATAGTGAAACTGAAAGACGAAACCAATACTTTGGTTTCTTATGTGTGCCAACTGTGCGTTGTTATTGCCAGTTATCAATTTATTGTCTAGAAATAATTGACCAGAGTAGTCAGTATCCATGGTTGATAGAATATAAAGCAAGGTAGATTTTCCGCATCCAGATTTACCCATGATAGATACAAATTCACCTCGTTTCACATCAAAACTGATATCTTTCAATACATGAAAATCCACAGGCTCAGTGAATATTTTATTTATTTTATCTGCTCTAATAACTGATGTTCTCTCCATATCTATTGACCTCTTAATATTTCTACAGGATCTATATTTTTAGCTTTTTTTGCAGGTAGATATCCAGCAAGAAAAGTTGAAACCATAGCAAAAACGATCCCAACAATATAGTAGTTTGGATTGAAATTAACTGGATAGGTTGTAATGGTTGGTAAGGAATCTGTAACAAAAGGAACATTGTCAATTAATACTGAAAGAACATATCCTACTAATAAACCTAACGCTCCGCCAATAAGTCCAATAATCAAGGCTTGACTCACGAATATAAACATCACATCATTTCCAGAAAATCCGGTAGCCTTAAGTATTGCTATATCGTTCATTTTCTCATAGATAAACATGTTTAGTATATTATAAATACCAAACCCAGCTACTATCAATAAAGTAATAGAAACAGCATAAGTAATGATGTTCCTAATCGTAGTTCCTGTATCAAATTGAGCATTGGCAGTCCCTATATCAATTGCTGTGACATTGTAAATTCGCTCAAGGTCCTTGGACCTTGCAAATGCATTATTTATATCATGTAGTTTGAGATTGATATCGGTGATGTAATTATTCCCTTCCCCCATGATTCTTTGAGCTGTTTTGAGGTTTACATAACTCTGGATATTGTCAATTTCTGCAAGTCCACTTTGATAAATACCAACTATTTTGAGAATTACTCTGTTGCCTTTTGGACTTACAAGTTGGATCTTATCTCCTAATTCAAGACTCATTTTTTTTGACACTCCGGCACCGACTATTATAGCATTGTCATTATTATGAAGATCGTAAATATTTCCTTCGATGATGTAATTATCAATATTAAAAAGCCTTGATTCCTCTAATATATTGACACCACTTATCATTCCGTTAAGATTTATCGATCCCGCAGTATAGAATGCCTGAGTTGCTACCTGTGCGGTTGCTCCTAATACGGTCTCATCTTCTTCCAAAATCTTGAGTATAGGTAATGCATTATGAATCCTACTTTGTTTTAGTTTTGGTTTTACAGATCTAATGATATTCCAATTATTGTCATCAGTACTTAGATCGATAGGCTGGCGTTCAGAGGGGACTATTTCATTGAACAAGTGGATATGAGGTGTTCTGTCTAGGATCAATCCATCTAACAGACCATTCAAACCTGTCATGAAGGAAATCAAAATGATAAAAGTTGCTATTCCAAAAGTAACTCCTAGGCCTGCAATGGCTGATTGTTTAGCCCTTGTAAAGATGTGATTTCGAGCGATGTACAACAAAATGGAGTAGTTCATTATGGCTCTAGTTGATATATAATTGTTGAAGTATCAATACCGCTTATTATTTCTGTATATTTAAGAGTTTTCATTCCGGTTTTGACTGAAACCAACCCATTATCTGTGTTTACTTTTTGATCCTCATTAATGTATTGAGTAGGAAGGGTAAGTATTTTTTGCTTCGTAGAGATGATAATATTGGCTTCCCCACTTAGTCCATTAAATAATCGAGAAGGAGATTCTATAAATTGTGCTTCTACTGTGAATGTGTGAGTGATTTCATCTTTGGTTGGATTTATTCGTGATAATTTTGCTTTGAATGTTCTATCCAAATAAGCATCTAATACGATTTCGATTAATTGCCCTTCGTATACTTTAGTGATGTCCACTTCATCTATCATAAGATATAATAAAAAAGAATCTGTACTCCCTACTATAGCTATAGGAGACTGAGTATTTATTGATTCTCCTTTTTCTTTAAAAACCTGATATATAGTACCGTCTAATTTACTTTTAACAATAAAATCCTCTTGATTAATATTACTGATTTGATAGTTATTTTTGGCTTGTTGTACTTGTTTTTGAAGTTCGTTTTGTGTTCGTCTGTATTGGTTGTTAAGAGATTTGACTTCGTTTACTGTAACTTCATACTTCAGTTTCATAGCTTCAAAAGATTGGAGAGAACCTATATTTTGACTCCAAAGCCTTTTTTGACGGGTAAAGTTGAGCGAGTCTACTTTAAGTTTGATGTTAGCTGAATTGATTTTCCCTCTTATCTCTTGAAGGATAGTAGCATCTCCTTCGTAGTTTTGTTTTATAATCTCATAATTTAGTTTGGCATTACTGCTACTTATCTTACTCTGTGGGTTTTTTATTTTCACTAATATTTCATCCTTCTTGACAATCTTTCCTTCTTCTAAGTTGCTTGCTTCTAAGATGCCGTTTACAGAAGAAAATACTGTGTATATTTCATGTGGTTTGACAGTTACTGTACTATATACAGCTTCAGTAATATTACGATATATTGGCTTTATTCCAGACTCTTTTTCTTTACAAGAAATAAGAATAATACTAAGAGTGAAAAGTATAGATAAATAGTATCTCATAGCTCTAATTTTTAACTCTACAAAGAACACTATTCCTTGTTTTCTTGAGAATGATCTATATCATAAGACTGATTGATTCCAATCATGATTTTCAAAGAAACAACTATCTAATAGCCACGTTAAGTGCTATATTTATCATAAGGCTAAAAGACGATTCTCGATCATCTGCCGACAGTCTTTCTCCTGTAACTAAAGAATCGCTTATGGTCAAAATAGTGAGCGCTTGCACTCCAAATTTGGAAGCGATAGTATATAGCCCAGCAGCCTCCATTTCTACTGCAAGTACACCGTATGCCGCCCAATGTTTATAACTATCAAAGTTGTCTTCGTAGAATTCGTCTGTAGTCAAGATATTGCCAGCCTTTATCGGTATGTTTTGTTCTTGTGCATAAAGTATAGCCTTTCTAAAAAGATCAAAATCAGCTGTTGGGCTGAAATCAGCATTAATAAATCGAGCATTATTGATTCCATTAGTGGATGAGGCAGCCATGGCTATAACTATATCTCGTACTTTTATATGAGCTTGATAGGAACCAGCCGAGCCTACTCGGATTAGTTTTTTAGCCCCGTAGTCATTGATCAGTTCGTGACAATATATCAATGTAGATGGTACTCCCATACCTGTACCTTGTACTGATATGGGAGTGCCATTATAGGCACCTGTGTAACCATACATTCCCCTTACGTCATTGTAGAGGATAGGATTTTCTAAGAAGTTTTCAGCAATCCATTTAGCTCGCATTGGATCTCCGGGCAGTAATACTATCTCTGCTATATCTCCTTGTTTTGCCTCTATATGGGTGCTCATTGGTTCTTGATTTCTATCTGAATTTATTATTGGTTATTTCCCAAGAATAATTATACATCATAATCCATTTGATGATGTTCTTCGATTAGTGGTCCTCCTTCTTTGATCGCCGTTGATGCTTGATCTGTAAATTTCTCAAAGTTGAGATGAAAAGAATGAGCTAATCGAATAGCCTTTCTAATATACTCTCCCTTTTGTAACCAAGTATTGATAGGGTCTAGTAATTCAATAGGAACTTCAGGGCAATATTTAGGCATGAAAAGTCCAAGTATCGGATGTTGAGAATATTCCACGTTATCTAGTTCTCCATTAAGGGCAGCGGTAATCATTCTTCTTGTGTACTTTAACTTTATCCGAGATCCTACGCCATAGGGTCCACCGCTCCATCCTGTATTGATCAACCAGATATTAGTGCCAGTGTCTTTCATTTTCTTGCTAAGCATTTCTGCATAAACAGTTGGATGTAATGGCATAAATGGTGCTCCAAAACAAGCTGAAAATGATGGAACTGGCTCGGTGATTCCTTCTTCTGTTCCTGCTACTTTAGCTGTATATCCTGATATAAAGTGATAGGCTGCTTGTCCAGGAGTTAGCTTCGATATTGGAGGTAATACACCAAATGCATCACAAGTTAGGAAGAATATGTTTGTAGGATTTCCTGCATAACTAGGTTTCTGGATGTTATCTATATGGTAGATTGGATAACTTACTCTCGTATTTGGTGTTATGCTATCATTTCCGAAATCAATTTCTTTAGTTCCTTCCTTGAATACTACATTTTCTAGTAATGCGCCTGGCTTTATAGCTCTAAATATATCTGGCTCTTTATCTTCAGAAAGATCTATTGCCTTGGCATAACAGCCACCTTCGAAATTGAAAATTGTATTTTCAGATGTCCAGCCATGCTCATCATCTCCTATAAGTTTTCTTTCAGGATCTGCTGACAAGGTGGTCTTTCCCGTTCCTGAAAGCCCAAAGAAAATGGCAGTATCACCTTTTGCACCCACATTGGCAGAGCAATGCATTGGCAGAACGTTTCTTTCTGTCGGAAGGATCATGTTTAATGCAGAAAATATCCCTTTCTTGATTTCTCCTGTATATGCAGAGCCGCCTACTAGAGCTATCTTTTTAGTGAAATTAATAATAGAAAAATTGCCTTGCCTCAGACCATGATTTTCTGGATCTGGACAAACGTAACTAGGTACACATAGTACTAACCAGTCTTCTTGAAAATGCTCTAGTTCTTCTTTATTACACCTTAGAAACATATTAGAAACAAACATGCTAGACCAAGGATATTCAGTAATCGTTCTCACATTTAGTCTGTAGTTTGGGTCAGCACAAACATAAGAATCTCTTACATATACTTCTTTTCCAGAAATGTATGAAGCTACTTTATTGTATAACACATTAAAGTGACTTGGGTCTATTGGCTGATTGATGTTGCCCCACCAAACTGCATCTTTGGTATAGTCGTCTTTGACGATGAATCTGTCTTTTGGAGATCTGCCAGTAAACGCACCTGTATTCACAGCCAAAGTGCCGTTTGCAGTTTCTCGACCCATCCCTTTTTCAACAGTAATTTGCTGAAGCTTTTGTGGAGAGATATTCCAATGTGATTTGACATCTTTTAATCCATATTTCTCAAGATTTCTATCGGTATCCATATTATTCATTTCTGTCTTGTTTTCTTTTTTTTAATCTACGTATTCAAAGTGAGTAAAGGAATATCTGTTCTTAAAGTCAGAAATTTAGTTAAGCTGCCTTCTGAAGGTGCAGATCTTTTAGCATGATTTCGTGGTATAATTGCTAACATATCCACACCATGTACTTTGTCGTACTCCATTATGCTTTCTGCAATATTGCTACTTCGAGTAGAAGAATTGTGTGAATAAAAATTTTCGAAATAGTATTTTAGTATCGCTTCATTTTGTGATTCGAGATAAAAGGATTCATCACCTTCTTCATATACGGTGAGCACGTGAATCTTAGCATTATACTGTCTTGCAATAACTAACAATGTGCTCAACACTGTTGGATCATCTATCTTATTGTTTCCTATGGCAAGCGTTATTTTTTCTATTTTGAAATCTTCATAATTGACTGGTATGACAAGAACAGGACAATGAGCTTCGAGGGCTATTATACTAGAATTACTTAATGCCTTTCTTGAAGTATCATCTGTTCCTTTTGTTCCCATAATCATCATGTCAGCTTTGAAATCTAATTGCTCTTTAAGCAATGTATCAACAAAATCTCCTTGAATCACTGATCCGCTTATGGTCACATACCCGGGAACAGATAAATTAGATAAGTAAGTGGTCATTTCTTGTTGCTTGGATTCATAATTGGTTGAGCCCGCGACATAACAAAGTAAAATATTGGTACTATCATTATCAGCACAAAAATTCAGTGCAAATTTCAGAGCACTTTGAGCCACATGGCCAAAGTCAAAAGGGATTAAGATTCGAATAATAGAATTCATAGAGAAGAGGTTTAGTTATTGTGTTTATTATTTTAGTAATAATATTTTCAAATATCCAAGTTTCTGCGCACTCTCGTTTTGATAAGAATTATTATTTTGAATGATTTAGATCATATGAAATGTGGTTCCAATAGCTTAACAAGGTTTGTTAACTATTAGATTCTAATTGCCCAGGTTGGCAAAAAAAGACTGGAATATTCGATTGCAAATAAAAACTCCAGCGAAACCTATTTAAAATGTAGTGTAGACACAATATTCATAAACGATATGAATCAAATCTAAGGATGAGGAAGATCATTGTTTCAATTTATCAGTCTCTTGATCTTTGTTTAGTTTTTATAGTTAGTACCACAGAATTGTGATGCATTTTCAATGGGCTTAATTACGACTTGAAGAGACGGAATAACGATTGTCTGTAGATCGCGAATGCTTGATTTACCTAGCTATTATATTGTGATAAAAAGTATTAATAAATGAAAGATGTACTATTATTTCACTTTTTATTTGTATTTTAGCTAGATCAGAGGTTCTAGAAACTAGCATTTTTGTTTCGCAATTAAAGATCTCCGCGGTCGATCATAATACCAAACCTAGATTTTCTCATAGCTTCTAGAAATATCATTGGTAAATTTTAAAAAGATTCAGTATTGCGAATCTTAAAATAACTCCCAAATCTTTTCTGCAAATTTATCTAATTCTTGATAGAGAGTTTTAACATCCTCAGTATTCTATAAATATGAATAGCCAACAATATCAGCATGTTTCATAATAAATGGAAGATTAGCTAAGTCTGACTTTGTAATTGGTTTTTCATTGATTTCTTTGTCAGGCAAATAGATTGATTTGCTTGGTTTTAGTTTTAGCCCTTTAGTTGAATGAGAAATTACAATTAATTCAAGTTTATCTTTACTTTTTTTAAGTACTCTACACTCTATTTTTCCATTGTCAAATAATACACGATCTCCAATGTTTGAATCTTGGATAATTGATAATTGAGATATGGGTATTATGGGAGTTTCAAGCTGAACACCTTTATGATCTTTCTTATTGTCTTTTACTAGTTTACCATCTGCAGTGATTATTATATGTTCACTTTTTTTTAGTCTTATAAATCTTTTCCTTTTAGCACCAGAAGTAGTTATTGCAATATTGCTAGTTATAAATTCTGGACCGATAATGTCCATATATATTAAGCATTTTCGCTCTAATTCGTTGGCTTGATTGTGTATTTTGTTTACAATTAGATTCCATTCATTTATAGTCCCTTCGCTTAGGTCTATTCTTGCTATTTCCATTCCTTGAGTTAAGAGTTCTCGAATAAGGCTATTGTCAAATGCGGCCTCCAATGGGATAGTGACCATTATTTTGGTACTCCTATTTTTATTATTTTAAGTTCAGGAGTTGTTTCGTGTGTTTGATAAGCAGTTTTTACTCGCTTTATATCTAATTGTCTCAACTTCTACCAATAGTAGAATAAATTTGTAGAAAGCTTCTTTATTACTTGTTTGGTCGAGAGTTCGAACCTCTCCGGTTCCACACAGCTTAAAGGTTTTGGTAATCGTAGGTGTTTCTTATACCAGGCAAATAAATTACTTTAACATTCTCCATAACAAAATAATAAAAAGAGCTTATTTGGGATTCGACAATTTTGTAGGTACTTAAAATTCAAAGCTCATAAAATTGATTGCGAATAATCTTAAGTTGAAACAGGTGTTTATACGTGGTTGTTTCTAATAAACATCAACTACCATTGTGGTATCAAATATTACTAGATACTCCTACTTGTGGCGAAGTAATCGAAAAGGGAGAACAACCTAAAATTCAAGTAAAACCTACCGTTCAAATGAAAAATATTACTTGCAAGGCTATACTACTTATGATAAGTATGTTATTTATAGCCCAAATTGAATTAACCGCACAAACTATAACCTCCATGTCACCTAATAGTGGAGCCTTAGCGGGAAATACTTTAATCACGATTAAAGGAACAGGCTTCGATTCAACCAACTCCGTAGGTGTGTTTTTTAAAAACACGGTAAGCTCTGCCACAAAGGGTGTAGGTAAAGTGACTTATACTAGCACAGATATGACTTTTAAAACTCCTGCAGTAAGCTCAGCAGAAACATTCTCGGTATATCTTGAATTGAAAGGGGACGTGGTAATACCCTGTTCAACAAACTTTGAATACAAAATACCTGTTGTTACTAAAATTACACCCAACTCTGGTTCTGTTGTTGGAAATGATACAATAACCATAAAAGGGCAGTACTTTTCAAATACAAAAAGCGCTGTTGCAGTTAATTTTAAAAAGAATGGAGCACAAAAAATAATCTCGGTAAGCGATACATTAATTACGGTAACCAACCCGAGTTTCCCTAAAGCTGAGACAGTTAATATCACCGTTGGTGTTCAATCTGTTTTTTCAGATACTAGTAAGGTTTCAAACTTTACATATGTAAGCGATGCTCCCGATAGCATTTATACCATCGACTTAAAAAACCTGACCGGTTTATCTACAAATTATAAGGTATATGTGCTAGGATTTAGCCCGGGATCACAAAAAATGCTGACTGTAAATGCTACAGATTCATTGGGTACGTTTAACCCGATGCCTGCAGATAGCGGCTTTGTTCAATCTTATGAGCTAGGGAAAGACATTACAAAAATTCAGTTGAGTAGCACTAACCCAATTGTAGGTGCTAGAATATATTTCTTCGTTTCGAATGACACAACAACTTATAAGGATTTTTCTAACTTAACTTCAAATCACAATTTAGGGTTTAAATATTCTGCCAATGGAGCAGCGGTTTCTCAGGTAGGTAATCCACCGCAAACAGCTTATCCACAATACAACTACATTGAAGCTACATTTAAAGCCAACGAAGGTTTATATATTGACATTTCAACAGTTGATGGCTTCTTCTTTCCTTTGTCGTTAATTGCACAAAATAAAAATGGTGTTGAATTGGGCCGTATTGGTCAACCAAATAATGTTTCGGCAGAGCAAATTGTAAATGCCTACAAGCCATTTATGAAAAAATTGAAGTTAGGTGGTGAAGATACTGATGCGTATAACGCTCTTTTTTATAAAGTTAATAGCGACTTAACTGCTTTGTTAAACCCAGGTCTTTACTTGGTTGGCAATACAAGTGAGCTAGAAACTGTTTTTGATGCCGATTTACAAACATTATTTACAGATGCAAGTTTAAACATGAACATTTGGCAAAATGGACAAGATGGTTTTGCAGCCAATTACAAAGTTACTCCAGTTAAAAGTCTAACATTTCCAGGCACCAAGAATACGCACGAAGCCTTAGCATTTACGAGTACTGGTAATGATACATTGCATGTGTTCAATCCTGTAGGGTTTTCAGTTGTCTCGTATGAAGATAAAGCCACAAAAGTGCGCAAAGCCATCATGGGAAAAATCGATAGCAGTAAACTGAGTTTCGATACTCCTTTACCGCTTACTACAAAACTAGCGGTGGGCATGTATTTAAGTGGTGTCGGTGGCTCGGACGGCTTAACCACTCAAATTACAAAAATCAATAAAGCAAATGGCAAAATCGTTTCTGTAAACCTGAAAAACTGTAAGATGGATACCAATTCTCTTCAATACAAATTTTCTAAGGCACCAACAGATTATTATTTCTCTTCGGCTCAAATGGTCTATGCGGGCCTTGGTCTCATGGCAGATGGTCATGCAAGGTATCCGGCAGATACTACTGCACGAATTGTTGTAAATGGATTAGAAAACCAATTGAGCACGGCATTAAATAGGGGTGTCGGGGTAAAGAGTTTTAAAGGAAATAAGACAGAAGGACGTACAACTATTTATTGGGCGACTGAAACGAACTGGTACCCTAAAGGTGCACCACAAAACTATTTTTCATATTTCATGCATACGGCTAAAACAAAAGGAGGAGTAAATATTTTTAGCTTTCCAAAAGACAGTGTCATGTCTGCAAGAAAAGAATACATGGCTATGGCCTATGGTTTTGCTTACGATGAAAACCCCAACCCTAAAGGTGGATTAAACCAGCCACAGGTACCTTCAGAGTTTTCAGGTTCATTTCCAAAGAGTACAACCAAGTTAACGTTGGAATTAGGGCCTTGGTTAACACCAAAAAATAAATGAAATATTGGATTGTAGATAATTGATAATTTAGCTTTTATTTTATGATTAACTAATTGATATTTAAGCAACGTTTAATTATTAATTATTGATTGATAACAGATTATGCGCTCTGTATCGTCGTATAAATCATTGTCCCATGCTTCGCCATTTAGTAACTTTACTAGTTTTAAAACAGAGATGACGTTTTGCATGATATAGCCCTCGCAGCTTCTCATAGAAGAAATTCCAAGATCTGAAAGATGGTCATGCACATTTCGAAGGTCTTGATTCCTAAGTGTGATATATCTTACTTAGTTCATAGCACTCAGGCGATATAGAGGGTCTGCATATTCTCCTGCTCTTCTTGCAGTAAACGCTCTACTGAGTAAGGATTGATATGTTGTTTTGATATCTTTTTCGAACTGGTTCATACCAATTCAATTTATATTACTTCAGCAATTCTAGCGGAGAATAAGAGATATGTTAAACGATTAAAAATAAGTTTTCTTGATATTTCTATTTGCTTATACCTACTATCCAGATATTTGCTTTCTCGACTATTGACCAAGAATATAGAACTCTCTCCAACAGATAATTTTCGATTTTCAGCTGTAAGCATACGATTATAATTGATCACTGTCTCGTCAAGTAGGTTATATTGACGTAGAGTCTGTTGTATGTTATTGATATAGGTATTTAATTTGGTGACAAGTTCTTGATTTTTGATTGATTTATTGTACTCAGTATCTTGTGTTTTAATTTTATTGATTTGGATCTTACCTCTTTGTTTACGTTGCATTATTGGATATGATACGGTTGCTCCGATTTTATAATTATTAGTATTGAATTGATCGAATAGAGCATCATCAGCAACTCCGACTAGTGGATTGTAATTAACTCTAATATCTGGTTTTAGTTCCTCTTTTGCCAGCCGTTGGTCGACATTAATATTTGCTAATTTATAATCGTACAATAGCAATTCTGGGTGAGAAGCGATCCACTGATCTTGAAGTAGGACGAGACTGTCTAATGAAGATTGCAACAAATCGATAGCCATATTTTCAGGACGAGTATTCTCAGCCAGCTCAACTGGTACCTCTCCATTTAACCATAAATAATTATTGAGCGCAATGGCGGCATTATCGAGTGATTGTTTTGCCTTTTGAGCGTCTAGCTGTCGTGTTTGTAGTGATATAAAAGACTCTAATGTGTCGATTGCAGGTTTATCACCATTTACAAAGCTTTGACGCGTCCCATCTAGTCGAATCAACGCTAGTTCTATCCCTTCGGTAGCGATATCGAGATATGCTTTTGCGGCTTGCCATTCTAGATAGGTAGTGGATGCTTCGTACAATAATTCATTGATCATGAGCAACTGCTCTTGGTCAGTAACTGATTGGTAAATATCTGCTCTTTTTAGTTCTGCACGTCGATTATCAATAATTAAGCCCTTTCCTAGTGGTATACTGATACCTGCGTTCCAAAGTCCTCGAGTAGGAATAATGTCGCTGTCATTTAGGAATACTCCACTGTTACGATCGTAGCCAGCTTTGAGATCGATACCGTACCATGTAGGTACCTTGATAGCTCCGCTCGCTATTGAGTAGTAATTTTTGTTGTCAAATGATTTTTGATTCCATTCCGCTTCTAATTTGGGATCGAATCCTCCTTTTGCAATCCGCTTGTTACTTTTAGCCATGTCAGCTAATAGTTGAGA